>NZ_JALJRF010000002.1:0-291957 GCF_024519835.1 Dietzia sp. Die43
CTGTACCCCCGATGGGATTCGAACCCACGCTACCGCCGTGAGAGGGCGGCGTCCTAGGCCGCTAGACGACGGGGGCTTGGCGCTCGACCACTATATCCGGATGGTGGACGACGAACCAAATCGCGACATCGCCCCCGTACACCGGGTGTAAAGATGCACTCGGTGAAGTAAGCGGCTATCGTGACCGGCATGTCCTCTCCCCCCGACCCCGACTCACTGCGCGACCGGAAGCGTCGCGCGACCATGGTGGCCATAGAGAACGCGGCGACCTCCCTGGTGCTCGAGTACGGCTTCGACGCGGTGACGGTCGACCAGATCTGCGCCGCCGCCGAGATCTCCAAGCGGACGTTCTTCAACTACGTGCCCTCCAAGGAGGCCGCCGTCATCGGCGCCACGCCCGAGGACGTCACCGAGGCCGACCGCGCCGCCTTCCTCGACCGCGGCGAGGAGGGCGTTCTCGACGCGCTACTCCGTCTCTACCTCGCCGCCTTCGCGGCGACCCGCACCGCCGACAGGGACCAGACCGCCACGCTGGCCCAGCGCCGCCGGGCCATCTTCCGCGCCGAGCCCGAGCTGGCGGCCGCGCGGATGACCGCCTCGTCGCGCTTCCAACTCCGCCTGACCGACCTGGTGATCGTGCACCTCGACCGGCACCCGTCGCTGCGTCGGCTGGCCGGGGTGGCGGTCGAGGCCGAGGCCCGGGCCTGCGTGGCCCTGGTCGCGGCATCGGCGAACCTCGGGCTGTCCGCGTGGCTCGCCCGCGACTCCGCCACCTTCGAGGACCTCGACGGTGACTGCGCCACCGCGTTGCGGCAACTCGCCCTGCTCGCGGGAGCACCCGACACCACCGCACCCGACACCACGGCGCCCACCGCACCCTCCGCCTCACATCCCGCCGGGAGTCCCGCATGAGCGACACCGATATCCGCACTACCGCGCCCTCCCCCGGCGCCGATCCGGGAACCACGACCTCCGCGGCTCCGGCGCCGGTGACCCACAACGTGCCGCTGGTGTTCACCTCCCTGCTGCTCGGGATGCTCATCGTCTCCCTGGGCCAGATGATCTTCGCCACGGCACTGCCGACCATCGTGGCCGACCTCGGTGGGGTCGACCGGATGAGCTGGGTCATCACCGTCTACCTGCTCACCATGACGATCGGCCTGCCGGTCTACGGCAAACTCGGCGACCAGATCGGCCGCAAGCCGCTCTTCGTGACCGCGATCCTCCTGTTCTCGGCGGGCTCTCTTCTGGGCGCGGTCGCGTGGGACATCGACCTGCTCATCGTGGCCCGCGCGATCCAGGGCCTCGGTGGCGGTGGTCTCATGGTGCTCTCCCAGGCGATCGTCGCCGACGTCGTCCCCGCCCGGCAGCGCGGCCGGTACATGGGCGTGCTGGGCGCCGTCTTCGGACTGTCCTCCGTTCTGGGCCCCCTGCTCGGCGGGTTCTTCACCGAGGGCCCCGGCTGGCGCTGGGCCCTGTGGTTCAACCTCCCCGTGTGCCTGGTCGCCCTCGTCGTGGCCGTGGTCTGGCTCCGCCTGCCGAATCGTGGCGCCGGTCGACGAACCGACTGGCCCGGCACGGTCCTCATGGCCACCGGCACCACCGCTCTGATCCTCATCTCCTCCTGGGGCGGTAACCGGTACGACTGGACGGACCCGATGATCCTCGGCATGGGCGCCCTGTTCGTCGTGTGCGCGGTCGCGTTCGTCCTGGTCGAGTTGCGCTCGGAACACCCGCTGATCCCCATGACGCTGTTCGCCGAGCGGAACTTCTCGCTCTCGACCGGCGCCGGGCTCCTGGTCGGTGTCGCGATGTTCGGCTGCATGGCGTACCTGCCCACCTACATCCAGATGGTCCACGGGCTCGGCCCCACCGCCGCCGGACTGATGATGACGCCGATGATGGCCGGCATGATGGGCACGTCCATCATCGTGGGCAACATCGTCAGCCGGACCGGCCGTTACAAGTGGTACCCGGTGGTCGGCACCGTGATCATGGCCGCGGGCCTGTGGCTCATCGGTTCGCTGGAGGCCGGAGACACCCTGGTGCACCTGGGCGTGGTGCTGTTCGTGTTCGGCTTCGGTCTCGGATTGTGCATGCAACTGCTCGTGCTGATCGTGCAGAACACCTTCCCGATCACGATGGTCGGCACCGCCACGGCGTCCAACAACTTCTTCCGCCAGATCGGCGGCACAATGGGTTCGGCGATCGTGGGTTCGCTGTTCGTCAGCCGGCTCGCCGATCTCATGGGCGAGCGGGTCCCCGCCGCGGCCGCGGAACTCGGTCCCGAGGGCGCCGCGGTGGCCGAGACCTTCTCGAACGGTTCGGGTGCGGCCAACTCCATGAGCCCGGAGATCCTGGCCGCGTTGCCCGGGCCCCTGCACGACGCGATCGTCAGCTCCTACAACGACGCGTTGGTGCCGATCTACCACGTCGTGGTGCCGCTCATCCTGGTCGCCACGGTGCTGCTGCTGTTCGTGCGCGAGGACACCCTCAAAGAGACGGTGGACTGATTCTCCTCCCACGCCCCCGCGTCCCGGCTCACCGTTCGTCGGCGCGGGGGTGAGGAGTCCGTCACGGAATCCGTACGCGCGGCAACCGTCCCGTCACGCGCCGTCACTAGCGTGCGGAGCGTGACCACACCTCGTCAGACCGTCCTGCGGTTCCTCGCTGCGCCCACCGATGTCGGCACGGGCACGCAGGTGCACACCGGCCGCATCCTCGAGTGGATCGACAAGGCCGCCTACGCCCTGGCGGCGGGGTGGTCCGGCGGATACGCCGTCACCGCCTATGTCGGGAACATCCGCTTCTCCCGCCCGGTCGTCTCCGGCGAACTCATCGAGGTCTCGGCCCGACTCGTCCACACGGGTTCGACGTCGATGCACATCCAGTGCGACGTCCGGGCCTGCGATCCCGTGACGCTCGACTACCGGCACTGCGCCGAGTGCCTCGTGGTCTTCATCGCCGTCCGCGACGGCGCGCCCACCCCCGTACCTCCCTGGACGCCCGCGTCCCGCCTGGAGGTCCACGAGTCCGACGAGGCTGTCATGCGCATCGGGCTGCGCAAGGACATCGAACGGGCGATGGCGGAGCAGACCTATTCCGCCGCGGGCACAGCGCCTCGTTCGACCCTGCGGTTCCTCGCGGCACCCGGGGACGTCAACTGGGGCGGCAACGCGCACGGCGGGCGCATCATGTCCTGGATCGACGACGCGGCGAACCTCTGCGCCACCCGGTGGTCGGGTACCCCCTGCACCTCGGTGTACGCCGGCGGTGTCCGGTTCTACCACCCGGTGAAGATCGGCCACGTCGTGGAGGTGGAGGCCCGTCTGCTGCACACGGGTCACGAGACCATGCACGTCTCGGTCCATGTGAGCTCCGGAGAGGCCACCTCTCCGGAGAGGACGCTCACCACCCACTGCCTGACCGTCTGTGCGGCACTCGGGCCGGACGGTAGACCCACCCCGGTGCCCCGGTGGGCCCCGGTGTCCGCCGAGGACCACGCACTGGACGAGCACGCCCGCCATCTCATCCGCCTCCGGGGGCGGGGCAGGGTGACCGGGCCGGTCCGGGCCCCGGCCTGAACGGCGACGCGAATGCGGGGGCCGACGGCCGACCGCGACCCCTGAAATCCGCCCCCGTCCCCCGCAACGAGGAAGGCGCCCGGAGCGTTGTGCTCCGGGCGCCTTCTGCTGTACCCCCGATGGGATTCGAACCCACGCTACCGCCGTGAGAGGGCGGCGTCCTAGGCCGCTAGACGACGGGGGCTAGGACACGGATCCGCGTGGGATCCGCTGTAGCGAGCGCTGCGACGCGCTCAGCTGGCCTACCAGGACTCGAACCTAGAACGACGGTACCAGAAACCGCTGTGTTGCCAATTACACCATAGGCCACTGCATTCACTTTTCCGCCCCTCGCGGGGCGCCTCGAAGAGACTATCAAACCACCGAGGGTGAATAGCAAATCGCCTGGTCAATCCGTCTGTTTCCGGACCCCGAGCTAGTCGGCGACGGGCGCGGACCTAAGCCGCGACAGTGTGGCCTGCCGACCGAGCAGCTCCAACGACTCGAACAGCGGCGGCGAGATGTGCGATCCCGTGACCGCCACCCGCACGGGCCCGTAGGCCTTGCGCGGCTTGATGCCCAGGTCCTCCACCAGCGCGCCGGACAGTGCGGCCTCGATGGCCGGGGTCGTCCACTCCTCGACTGCTTCCAGCGCCGCGATCGCCGCGTCCACGACCTCTCGGGACTCCGCTTTGAGGTTCTTGGCCGCAGACTGGGCGTCGACGGTGAACCCGGCCTCGTCCACGAGGAGGAACCGGATGAGCTTCCACGCATCCGACAGGACGACGATGCGGGTCTGGAGGAGATCTGCCACGATCGCCCACCGCTGGGCGTCGAAACTCTCCGGCAGGGTCACTCCGTCCTCGTCGGGGTGCGCGACGAGGTACTCGCGCAGGCGGCGGGCGAACTCCTCGGCCGGCAGCTGCCGGATGTGCTCGGCGTTGATCGCGTCGGCCTTCTTCTGGTCGAAGCGGGCCGGGTTGGCGTTCACCTGGCGCACGTCGAACGCCTCGACCATCTCCTGCAGGGAGAACACGTCGCGGTCATCCGACAGCCCCCACCCGAGCAGGGCCAGGTAGTTGAGCAACCCCTCCGGCAACATCCCGCGGTCGCGGTGGAGGAACAGATCCGACTCGGGGTCACGCTTGGACAGCTTCTTGTTGCCGTCGCCCATGACGAACGGCAGGTGCCCGAACGCGGGGACGTCATCCGCCACCCCGATCCGCATCAGGGCACGGTAGAGGGCGATCTGTCGGGGGGTGGAGCTGAGCAGATCCTCGCCCCGGAGGACGTGGGTGATCTTCATCAGTGCGTCGTCGACCGGATTGACCAACGTGTAGAGCGGGATCCCGTTGGCCCGCGTGAGCGCGAAGTCCGGCACGGTGCCCGCCCTGAACACGGTCTCCCCGCGGACCAGGTCGTCCCAGGCGAGATCCTCGTCCGGCATCCGCAACCGGATCACCGCGCCGCGCCCCTCGTCACGGAACGCCTGCTTCTGGTCCTCCGTGAGGTCGCGATCGAACCCGTCGTACCCGAGTTTGGGGTCCCGCCCGGCGGCCCGGTGGCGGGCCTCGACCTCCTCGGGGGTGGAGAACGACTCGTACGCCTCCCCCGCCTCGACCAGCCTGCGCACCACGTCCAGGTGCAGATCGCGCCGCTCGGACTGGCGGTACGGCGCGTACGGGCCACCCACCTCGGGGCCCTCGTCCCAGTCGAGGCCCAGCCACCGGAGGGCGTCGAGGAGCGACTGGTACGACTCCTCCGAATCCCGGGCGGCGTCGGTGTCCTCGATGCGGAAGACAAACGTGCCACCCGTGTGCCGGGCGTGGGCCCAGTTGAACAGGGCCGTACGGACGAGACCCACATGGGGTGTGCCGGTGGGGGACGGACAGAAGCGGACGCGGACGTTCGAGGCGGTCATGGAGCCCATCCTAGTGACGGTCCCGGCTCGCACCCCCGGCGAGGACCGGCCTAGGATCGGCGGGTACCCGTGGCCGCCGTCCGAGGAGGCGCGATCCACGCAGGAGTCCGAATCGAGGGAGGCGTGCCGTGGCGTCTGGGCACCAACCCGACGTCGCACGCCCGGTGACCGCCCCGGACTTCCTGCTGTCCCGTCCGACGGGCTCGCTGCGCACCCAGGGTGCCCTGAACTCGTTCACGGATCCGGCGGACGCGGCCCTGGCCCTGCGGTCCGGCGCCAGTGGTCTGATCGTGGGCGCGATCGGTTTCGAGCCCGACGCGCCCGCCGCTCTGGTCGAACCCGACGTGGTGGTCCGCGTCGACGGCCCACTGGAGCCCCCCGCCTACTTCCGCCGGATGCGCACCCGCGCCCACGTCACCCGGGAGATCCCCACGTCCTCGGAGCACCGCGCCAGGGTGTCGACCGCGATCGCGGGGGTGCGCTCCGGCGAGATCGACAAGGTGGTGCTGGCCAGGGCGGTCCGGCTGTCTGCCGATCAGCCCATCGACCCCCACGCGGTGTGCGCCGCACTCATCGACTCCAGCCCGGCGGCGGACGGCTACCTCGTCGACCTCTCCCCCGCCGGCGGGGTCCACGCCGGGCGGGTCCTGGTGGGCTCGAGCCCCGAACTCCTCGTCCGCCGCCGAGGCGATCTGGTGGAATGCCACCCGCTGGCAGGGTCCGCGCCCCGCTCCACCGACCCTGTCGCGGACCAGGCCGCGGGCCGCGCCCTGCGGGCGTCGGGCAAGGACGCCTCGGAGCATGCCTTCGTGGTGGAGTCGCTGGCACGGGCCCTGCAACCACTGTGCACGGATCTGGAGATCCCCGACCGTCCCACCCTCACGTCCACCCGCGAGATGTGGCACCTCGGGACCCGTATCCGGGGCCGTGTCGCCGACCCCCGCACCACCTCTCTGGACCTCGCCCTCGCCGTGCACCCCACGCCGGCGGTGTGCGGGACACCGACGGACGAGGCCCGGAGGCTCATCGCCGCGATAGAAGGGGAACGGGGGTTCTACGCCGGGGCCGTCGGGTGGTCGGACGCCGGCGGAGACGGCGACTGGATGGTCACCATCCGGTGCGCCGAGATCGACGCGGACCGGTCGGGAGCGATCGCCTGGGCCGGCGGCGGCCTGGTCGCGGACTCGCAACCCGACGACGAGGTCGCCGAGACCGGCGCCAAACTCCGCACCATCCTGAGGGCGTTCGGAGCGTCCTAGGGCGATGGTCCGCGCCGGTGGCCCGGACCTACCGGTCGACGACGGGGTTCGTCAGCGAGCCGATGCCCTCGATCTCGACCGTCACACGGTCGCCGGGCAACATGGGCCCGACCCCCGCCGGGGTACCGGTGAGGATCACGTCGCCGGGCAGGAGGGTCATGACCCTGCTGACATACTCGACGATCTCGCCGACGGTGTGCATGAACTGCGAGGTGTTGCCGTCCTGCCGCACCTCGGACGTGCCGTCTGGATGGGTGAGGGTGACCCGGACGTCCAGCCCGTTGGGGTCCAGATCGGTGACGATCCACGGACCGAGCGGGCAGAAGGTGTCGTATCCCTTGCCCCGCGTCCACTGACCGTCCGAGAGTTGCTGGTCGCGGGCGGTGACGTCGTTGGCGCAGGTGTAGCCGAGGATGACCTCGTGGGCCCGCGCGGCGGCGACGTCCCGGCACGGCTGCCCGATCACCACGGCCAGCTCGCCCTCGTGGTCGACCCGCTCCGAACTCGGCGGATAGGCGACAGACGCCTCGGGGCCGACGACCGAGGTGTTGGGCTTGAGGAAGATCAGGGGCTCGGCCGGGGCCTGCGAGCCCATCTCCTCGGCGTGGTCGGCGTAGTTCTTCCCGACACACACGATCTTGGAGGCCAGGATCGGGGCGAGCAGGCGCACGTCGGCCAGCGGCCATTCGCGGCCGGTGAACTCGGGGGTACCGAAGGGGTGCTCGGAGATCTCGGCACAGGACAGCGAGGACGGGTCGGAGATGTCTCCGCGGACCTCGACGAAGGCGAAACCCTGCGGGTGGGCGATACGGGCGAGACGCATACCCGCGATCCTAGGCGGTCCGCAGGTCCCGCAGCGTGCGCGCCCCGCGGTCGCGGAGCTCGGAGACCTGTGCGAGGTACAGCTCGGCGCAGGCGAGGGCGTCGACCAACGGGTCGTGTGCGCGATACCGCGGTAGCCCGTACCTCTCCCGGGCACCCCAGAGCCGCAGCCGCTCGGGCGACGGGTCGGCGGTGAAGCCCATGTCGACGCCGCCGCCCAGAACCCGCCGGTGCAGCTCCAGGGTGTCGACGGACTCCACAGGTGGCCGGATGCCGAACGTGCGCCGGCACAACGCGCCCAGGAAGTCGACCTCTATCGGGCAGTAGTGCGCGACCAACACCCGGCCGGTCAGAGCGGTGAACACCCGGTCCAGGACGTCCTCGACATCCGCTCCGGTGGCGATCGCGTCGTCCGTGAGTCCGTGCACGGTGGCACTCTGCCCCACCCCGTCGTCGTCGTCGTCCGGTCCGCGATCGGGACGCAGCAGTACCGATCCCGCCCCACCCAGGACGATCCGCTCCCCGTCGACGGGGACGAACCCCACCGCCAGGACCCGGTCATGACGGGGATCGAGACCCGTGGTCTCCACGTCCACAGCGAGCAGCGACAGGTCCTTGAGTGGCGTGGTCGGATCCGGCGGCGGTGTCTCCAGGTATCGCCGCAGTGGCCCGTCGGGGGCCTTGCGGGCGGCACTCCTGCGGCGGCCGGCCGCGGTCAGCCAGGGCAGAACCATCACATCTGCCCGACCCGGTATTTGATCTGCAGTGCGCTCTGTGCTCCCGCGATGATGCGGAACGCCGCCCGTAGCCGATGGCGGTCCTTGGTTCCGAGCGTCGACGGGTCCACGTTGTTGTCGAGGTCCGAGTGCTCGTGGATCTGACGCGCGTGGTGGCGGAACGCCAGCCCGCGCAGGAACCGGAAGGCCTCGATGAGGTTCTCGGCGTCCGAGCGGGCGATCACCCCGGCGGTGGCCGCCGCGTCGAGCCGGCCGAGCGTCGATACCTCGTCCAGTCCCGCGGACAGGGCGTACAGACGCGCGATCTGGACGACGGGTGCGATCCCCCCGGCCTTGAGGTCCAGGGTGTTGCGGTACTCGCCCCGGCGCGCGACGACGAGCCCGCGGAGGAAACCGAGCGGGGGTTGCCACTCGCACGCGATCCGGGCCAGATGCGCCTGGAAACGGGGGCTGCCCTTCGCACGGAGGAGCATCTCGCGCTGGACGCGGACGGCGAGTCCGCTCTCACCGTGGACGGGACGGAGATCGAAGAACACCTGGCTGTGCAGAACTGCGTCGGCCTCGGGGGCCCCGACCCAGTCCCGCACCGTCCCCTCCCACTCCGCGCAGGTCCGCCGCCACCGCGGGTTGGTCGCCATCACCCCACCGGGACAGAACGGGAAGCCCGCCCGGTCGAGACCCGTGCAGACGCGGTCGGCGAGCTCCGCGAAGTAGTCGTCGGAGCCGGCGACCTCGTGTGCCCCGTCGTCGAGGATCAGCGCGTTGTCCTGGTCGCTGGACACCCCGAGCTCACCCCGGGCCTGGGAACCGAGTCCCACCCAGCAGTACGGCACGGGAGGCGGTCCGAGGTCGGCCTCCGCCAGCGCGATCAGGCGGCGCGTCGCCGCATCGGCGGTGGCGGTGACGACCCGGCCGATATCCCGCGGCGTGGTGCCCCGCCGGACGAACTCGCCGACCAGCGGTAGCAACCGGGCGGACAGTTCCGCCACGGTCTCGGTGTCGGGGGCCCGCGAGATCCGCGCGGCCAGATAGACCGGGTCGGACTGCGCCAGGCGCAGCAGGTCCCCGCTCGTGACCATCCCCGCGGGGGCACCGGCCTCGCACACCGGCAGGTGATGGACGCCGCGTTCGATCTGGAGCAGTGTCGCGTCGAACGCGCGGGTCCGGGCGTCCACCGACACCGGGTCGTGGGTCATGATCGTCGACACCGGCGCCGCGGTGTCGCCACCGACCGCGACCACCTTCGAGCGCAGGTCGCGATCGGTGAAGATGCCGACCACGCGTCCGCTCTCCACCACCAGCAGCGCGGAGACGCGCTCCCGGGACATGATCTGCGCCGCCTCCAGGATGGTGGTCCCGGGCTCGGTGGTGACCGCGTCGCGGGTGAGGAGATCCCCCACCGGTGTGCTCAGGGGGTCTCCCCCGGCCGCGGCGACCCGGGCGGAGGCGAGGTCCTGGCGGATCCGATCACTCCGCGCACCGAAGAAGTCCCGGATCCCGGGGTGGGCGGCCGCGAGTTCGTCGAACACCTCGCGCGGCATCTCGAGTAGCAGAGTGTCCGCGACGGCCTCCATGCGGTACCGCGACGGGCCGGAACGGGTCAGCGTCGAGTAGCCGAAGCAGTCACCCTCGTCGCGCGCGTCGAGCAGGACACCGTCCGGGTCGCACACCTCGACGGCGCCCGTGCGGATGATGTGGAGGGTGTCGTTGGCGTCCCCTGCCTCCAGGATGACGGTCCCCCGCCGGTGGTAGCGCTGACTGAGCCTCGCGGGCAGGCGGTCGAGCACCTCTCCGGGCAGCTCGTCGAAGGGGGCACAGCGCGCGAGGAAATCCCTGACCTCGGCGAGTTCGACGTCCATGCCACCACTGTGGACGCCGACGGCCCGCGGTGTGATCACTTCTCGCGATTCACACCCGCGGGCCGGGGTCCGGACGTGGGGTCAGCGGGGCGGTGGTCTAACCGCTGACGGCCGCGACGATCCGGTCGCCCACCTCGGAGGTGACGATCGGGGCGTCGCCGCGCGAGCCGAGGTCGGCCTCGACGGCCTCCTCCACGCGATCGGCCTCGGCCGTGTGACCGAGGTGGCGCAGCAGCAGTGCCACGGACAGGATGGCGGCGGTGGGGTCCGCCTTGCCCTGTCCGGCGATGTCCGGGGCCGAACCGTGGACGGGCTCGAACATGGACGGGTTGGTCCCGGAGGCGTCGATGTTGCCCGACGCCGCGGTGCCGATGCCTCCGGTGACCGCGGCCGCCAGGTCGGTGATGATGTCGCCGAAGAGGTTGTCGGTGACGATCACGTCGAACCGGGACGGATCGGTGACCATGTAGATGGTGGCGGCGTCGATGTGGCAGTAGTCCACCTCGACCCCGGGGAACTCCGGAGCCACCTCGTCGACGGTGCGCTGCCACAGCCCACCGGCGTTGACGAGGACGTTGGTCTTGTGGACCAGCGTGAGCTTGTTGCGCCGCGACTGCGCACGGGAGAACGCGTCGCGGACCACGCGCTCCACGCCGTACCGGGTGTTGACGGAGGTCTCGGTACCGATCTCGTGCGGTGTCCCCACACGGATCGCACCGCCGTTACCGGTGTAGAGCCCCTCGGTGCCCTCGCGGACGACGACGAAGTCGATCTCGCCCGGGTCCTTCAGCGGGGTTGCCGACCCGGGGAAGAGCCGGGAGGGCCGCAGGTTGACGTGGTGGTCGAGCGCGAACCGCAGCGGGAGCAGCATGCCCCGCTCGAGGACGCCAGCCGGCACGGAGCGGGGATCACCGATGGCTCCCAGCAGGATGGCGTCGTGCGTCTTGAGGCTTTCGATGTCCGCCTCGGTGAGGGTCTCACCATTGCGCAGGTAGCGCCGCGCGCCGAGGTCGTACTCGGTCCTGGAGACGCCGGGCACCAGGGCGTGGAGCACCCTGAGCGCCTCGGCCGTGACCTCGACGCCGATACCGTCGCCGGGGATGACTGCGAGCTTCATGATGTCGTCGTCCCCGCTCAGACCAGGTTGATCTGGGTCGCGGTGGCGTCGAGCTCGGAGACGATCCGGTCGACGGTCGGCTCGGCGACCGTGCGGTCGACCCGCAGGATCAGCGACGCGCCCTCGCCGGAGGCGTCCTGGCTCAGTGCGGCGGCCTGGATGTCGATGCCCTCCCCGCCGAGGATGGAGCCCACCTTGCCGAGCACGCCCGGGCGGTCGGAGTAGTGCACGAACAGGTTCTGGCCCTCGGCGCGCAGGTCGAACCCTCGCTCGTTGATCCGGACGATCTTCTGCACCTGGTCCAGGCCGGCCAGCGTGCCTGTGACATCGGCCGACGCGCCGTCCGCGGCCACGGCCGTGACGGTGACGGTGCTGCGGTAGGACTTGGACTCGCTGTGGGTCTCCACCGAGTGGGTGACCCCCCGCTGCTCGGCCATCTGGCCGACGTTGACGAAGGTCGCGGGCTCATCGGTGATCGCGGAGAACATGCCGCGCAGGGCGGCCAGCCCGAGGACGTCGACCTGCTCGGATGCGAGCTCGCCGGCGACGTCGATCCGGACGGTCGTCGGGATACCCGGGCACAGGTGGCCGGCGACCAGTCCGAGCTTGCGGACGAGGTCGAGCCAGGGTGCGACCTCGTCGCCGACGGGACCACCGGTGACGTTGACGGCGTCGGGGACGAACTCCCCGCGCAGGGCGAGCAGCACACTGCGGGCGACGTCGGTGCCGGCGCGGTCCTGCGCCTCGCTGGTGGAGGCTCCGAGGTGCGGCGTGACGACGGTGTTCTCGAGATCGAAGAGCGGCGAGTCGGTGCACGGCTCGGTGTCGAACACGTCGAGCGCCGCGGAGCGGACCTTGCCGGACTTCAGTGCGTCGACGAGCGCGTCCTCGACGATCAGACCGCCGCGGGCGGCGTTGACGATCACGACGCCGTCCTTGGCATGGGCCAGCCGCTCGGCGTCGAAGAGACCGGCGGTCTCCTTGGTCTTGGGCAGGTGCATCGTGATGATGTCGGCGCGGGAGACCAGCTCGTCGATGTCGACCAGCTCGATTCCCAGCTGCGCCGCGCGGGCGGCGGGCAGGTAGGGGTCGTAGGCGATGAGGTTGGTCTCGAACGCGGCGAGTCGCTGCGCCACGAGCTGGCCGATGCGGCCCAGGCCCACGACGCCGACGGTCTTGCCGAGCAGCTCGACGCCGTTGAAGGAACTGCGCTTCCAGGTGTGCTCGCGCAGGGTGCGGTCCGCGGCCGGGATCTGGCGGCAGGCGGACATGAGCAGCGCGACCGCGTGCTCGGCGGCCGAGTGGATGTTGGAGGTGGGCGCGTTGACCACCATGACGCCGCGCTCGGTGGCGGCGGGGATCTCGACGTTGTCCAGCCCGACGCCCGCGCGGCCGATGATCTTGAGGTTCGGCGCGGCGGCGAGCACCTCGGCGTCGACGGTGGTGGCCGAGCGCACGAGCAGCGCGTCGGCGTCGGCGACCGCCTCGAGGAGCCTGGGGCGATCCGGGCCGTCCACCCAGCGGACCTCCACGGCGTCGCCGAGCGCGTCGACGGTCGACTGGGCGAGCTTGTCGGCGATGAGGACGACGGGCCGTCCGGATGCTGTCACAGTGGGTTCTCCTCGGTGTCATTTCGGGCACGGCCAGTCTAGGGCACCTGTCACCGGCGTCGAGCAGTGGCCGGTACGCGCCCGGACGCCTACCGTGACGGGGGTCGGCGACCCGCCGTGACCACCGCCACGCGACGAACGGAGCACCGATGCCCCGCACTCCCCGGTCGGCCCAGCCGCCGGTCCGTTTCCCCGATCCCTGGCTGCCGGTGCTGGCACCGGCACGCGGCCCGTCGGCGGTGGCGATGTATCTGCGGGCCCACCTGTACGGCGCCGCGGTGGGCCGGAGCGTCCTGGACCGCTGCATCAGTGCGGTCGATCCGGAGGACCGGGTCCGGTTGGTTCCGCTGCGCGCGGAGTTCGAGGAGGAGATCGACACCGCCTCCCGCCTGTTGGCGGTGCTGTCACCGTTGGGGACGCCGGGTCGTCGTCTGGTGCGGTTGTCGGCCGCGGTCACCCTGACCGCGCTGCCGGTGGGCCCGGTGGTGCGCGATCCGTTGGCACGGCTCGCCGTCCTGGAGGCGCTGCGCACGCTGGTGGTAGCCAAACGGTCGATGTGGGAGTTGCTCGCCGCGTCGTGGGTCGCGGACGGCCCGGCGTCCGCTGCCGGGAGATCCGGTGGGGAGCCCGACGACAGCAGCGACGACGACGACAGCGACGACGAGCCCGGCGGTCCCGGCACCGGCCGGCTGCTGCGGGGACTGGCCGACCAGGCCCGGTCACAGGAAGAACTGCTGGAGCGGTTGCGGCGCACCTACGGTCTGGCGGTCTTCGAATGAGCGCGGCGGGGACCGTACGTGCGGACGTCGTCGTGGTGGGCTCCGGCCCCAACGGCCTGGCCACCGCGCTGCTGTGTGCGAGGGCCGGGCGGCGGGTGGTGGTGCTGGAGGCCCAGGAGACGATCGGCGGCGGGTGCCGGACCCTGCCGATGAGCGATATCGCGACCGGTATCCCGGAGGACCTGGCGGACGGGCTCCTGGTGGACCCGTGTTCGGCCGTGCACCCCATGGCGGCGGCCTCCCCGTTCTTCCGCGGGTTCGACCTTCCGGCCCACGGGGTCGAGATGGTCACACCCCCCGTCCAGCTGGCTCACGCACTACCGGGCCGCGACGCGATCGTCGTGCCCGCGGCCCCCTCCCCCGCCGCCCTCGCCGAGGGCCTGGGGTCACGCGCCGAGGCGGACCGGTGGTGGAAGCTCATGGGCCCCCTGGGCCGCAGGGCGGAGGACGTCGTGGCGACGGCCCTGTCCGATCAGCGCTCGGTCCCGCCCGTGGGGGCGACCGCGGCGCTCGGCGCGGCGTTCGTCCGCGCCCACCCACGCGGCGCACTCGGTGACGCACTCGGGCCGGACGGACGCACCCTCCTGAGCGGTATCTCGGCCCACGCGATCACCCCGCTGTCCTCCCCGGCCGCGACGGGGGTGGGCCTCGTCCTGGGCTCGTTGCTGCACTCGCCGCTCGGCTGGACGCTGCCGGTCGGCGGCAGCGGGGCCATCACCGCCGCGCTGGCCGAGGCGATCCGGGACGCCGGGGGTGAGATCCGCACCGGGGTCGGGGTGGATTCGCTGGCACGGCTCGACGCCCGGGACGTCGTCTTCAACACGTCCTCGCGGATCCTCGGCGAGATCCTCATGGCGTCCTCGCCCTCTGCGGCCGTGGCCCGCCGTGCACGCAGACTCCTGGAGGCGCCGGTCGGCGGGGCCGCGGCGAAGGTCGACCTGGTCCTGTCCGGCCCGGTTCCGTGGCGCGACGGCCGGCTCGCCGACGCCGGCACTGTCCACCTGGGTGGGGATTCCCATGCCATCGCGGCCGCCGAGCGCGAGGTCGCCGCCGGTCGGCACGCCGATCGGCCCATGATCCTCGTCTCCCAGCCGTGGGTGACCGACCCGGGACGAATCGCCCCGGACGGTCGACGTCCACTGTGGACCTACGCGCACGTGCCCGCGTTCTCCGACCTTGACCAGACCGAGCAGGTGCTCGCCGCGCTCGAGGCGGTCGCGCCGGGGGTGCGGGACGTGGTCGTGGCCGCCCACTGCACGCCCGCGGACCGGATGGCCGAGCACAACGCCAACAACGCCGGTGGGGACATCGCGGCGGGGCGCGTGGACCTGCGGGGGCTCATCGCCCGCCCGGTGCCGCGGGCCGACCCGTTCGCGACCGGTGTGCCCGGGGTGTGGCACGCCTCCGGCTCGACCCCTCCCGGCCCGGGCGTGCACGGCATGGCCGGGCAGCACGTGGCGGAGCGCATCCTCGGCGGGTTACCGACTCGCTGGTAGGAAGCGAATCACTGGTAGGACACGAACCACGGCCGGGGCTCGACCGCCATGGTCTGCTCGGGCGTGAACGTGGGGGTGTCCTCGTCGTAGAAGTTCTTCCACGCCATCCGGATGCCGGGCGGCAGCCCGCTGCGCAGGACGTCCCACGTCTCCATCTTCAGGTCCGGGGTGCCGTGACCGTCGGCGTGCAGGACGATCGACACCTCCGGCCTGGAGGTGTCTATCTGGTCGCGGTCGTCGATCATGGCCATGCTGAACTGGTGGAGGATGAGGAGCTTCTGTGGCCCTCCGCTGTCCCGGGTCAGGTCCGCCAGCCAGTCGGTGACCCGGTTGATCTCCTCGGCGTCCACCGACCCGATCTGCGCGCCCGGCTGTTGTCCCGGCTCGAGCTTCCACTCGGGGTCGAGCGCGAGTCCGACGTTCGGGCGGGTGAGCAACTCCTCGAAGATCCTCGCCTGGTCGAGGAGGTCGGCCATGCCGGGCTGGAGGTCGATCACCGCGTACCCGCCGGCGTCGGTGATGGCGTCGATCAGCGGGACGAACTCCTGCGGGTCCCACTCGTTGGTGTAGTTGCCGTCGGGTCCGGCGGACGTCGAGGCGACCGTCGCGATGATCTCGAACGCCGGGATGACCGGTTCCGGGGAGTGCGGCTGGTACTCCCCGACCAACTGCTGAACCCGCGCCACGCTCTCCTCTGGTCCCTGCTCGCCGAGGATCCCCAGGGCAGGGGTGATCGGCGACCCGTAGGCGGCCACGAACCGCCGGCCCGGGAACAGCAGCTGTCCGCCGCCCGGCAGTTCGGGAACCGTCCGCGCCTTCTCCACCCGGTCCTCGAGTTCGTCCTCGGTGCCCCACCCGGGCCCGAGCGCGTAGACCGCCTCGGCGTCCCGCACCGCCTCCACGGACCCGCCGTCGACCCGCGGGTCCGGGGTACGGAGGTGGGACACCGCCGCCCCGACGGCCACTGCCGTCGCGACCGCCGCGACCGGCGTCTCGTCGTACACGAGCACGCTGGGTGCGCCCTCTCCGTCCCATGCGGGTTCGCCGCTGTCGAACGGATCGGGGGCCGCGCCCGCGCCGTCGGCAGCGGTGATCTCCCCGGCCGTCATCAGCGCAGGCGTACCCGGCACCTGGTGGACGGTGACGTCGTCGATCCGCCCCGGCGGGACCTCGACCTCGGAGTCGAACGTGATCCCGGTCAGCTCCTCGAGCTCCGGCCGACCTCCCGGGGCGTCGACCACCTCGCCGTCGTCGGGTGTGAAGGCCACCTGCCCGACCCGCAACACCCGCTCGGCGCCGAGTCGCGACACCTCGTCGGCCAATGCCGCGTCCCCGCCCTCGACGGCGGTGAGCATCGGTGCGTGCAACCCGACCGCGACGGAGGCGGCGCGCGCCTGCGCGGCGGCGTCCGGGGCTGCCACCACGACCACCGGGGCGGACTCGATGAGCAGTCTCGTGGTCTCCACGCCGGACCCGTCGGCGTCGGCGGCGACCCGCGTGCCCTCCACCGGGGCGGCTTCGGTTCTCGGTCCGCCGTCACCGGGGTCGGACGTACACGCCACGGTCGTCCCCACCAGGGAAACGGCGAGGACCGCCGCACCCACTCCTCGGTTGAAGTGGCGCACGGCGGTCCTCCTGCTGAAGTCGGGAATCGATCCCGGTGGACCCTACAGGGGCTTCACCGGGTCGGACCCGCGGACCCTCAGGCAGTCTCCGTGATCGGCCGGTCGACCCAGCTCATGAGGTCGCGCAGCTTCTGGCCGGTGACCTCGATCGGGTGCTCGGCGTTCTCCTTGCGGAGCTGCTCAAGCTCCTTATTGCCGCCCTCGACGTTGGCCACGAGGCGCTTGGTGAAGGTGCCGTCCTGGATGTCGGACAGGATCTCCTTCATGCGCTCCTTGGTGCCGGCGTCGATGACCCGCGGGCCGGAGAGGTAGCCGCCGAACTCCGCCGTGTCGGACACCGAGTAGTTCATGCGCGCGATGCCGCCCTCGTACATGAGATCGACGATGAGCTTGAGCTCGTGGAGCACCTCGAAGTAGGCGAGCTCCGGCTCGTAGCCGGCCTCGACCATGACCTCGAAGCCCGTCTTGACGAGCTCCTCGGTGCCGCCGCACAGCACGGCCTGCTCACCGAACAGGTCGGTCTCGGTCTCGTCCTTGAAGGTGGTCTTGATGACGCCCGCGCGGGTGCCACCGATCGCCTTCGCGTAGGACAGCGCGAGCGCCTCGCCCTCGCCCTTCGGGTCCTGCTCCACGGCGATGAGCGCCGGGACGCCCTTGCCGTCGACGAACTGACGACGCACGAGGTGACCGGGGCCCTTGGGGGCGACCATCGCGATGGTGATGTTCTCCGCCGGCTTGATGAGGCCGAAGTGGATGTTGAGGCCGTGACCGAAGAACAGCGCGTCGCCGTCGTTCAGGTTGGGCTCGATGTCCTCGGTGAAGATCTGCGCCTGCGAGGTGTCGGGGGCGAGCAGCATGATGACGTCGGCCCACTTGGTGGCCTCGGCGGCGGTCATGACCTTGAGGCCGGCCTCTTCGGCCTTCGCGCGGGACTTGGAGCCCTCACGCAGGCCGATCGCGACCTCGACTCCGGAGTCGCGCAGGCTGAGCGAGTGCGCGTGCCCCTGCGAGCCGTACCCGATGACGGCGACCTTGCGGCCCTGGATCAGCGACAGATCCGCCGAGTCGTCGTAGAACATCTCCACTGCCATGGTGGATTCCCTTCGTGTTGTTTCGTGAAGTCGAGACTTGTGTAGGAGTCGAGACTATCGAGTGGTGTTGATGGACTTGGGGCCGCGTCCGAGCGCGACCATGCCGGACTGCACGATCTCGCGGATCCCGTAGCCGTCGAGCATCCGCAGCAGCGCGTCGAGCTTGTCGGGGGTACCCGTGGCCTCGAGAGTGAGCGACTCGGGTGAGACGTCCACGATGTGTGCGCGGAACAGACTCGCGATCTCCACGATCTGACCGCGGTTGGTGGCGTCGGCGCGGACCTTGACGAGAGTGAGCTCGCGGGCCACCGAGCCGGCCGGATCCTGCTCGACGATCTTGATGACGTTGACGAGCTTGTTGAGCTGTTTGGTCACCTGCTCGAGCGGGAAGTCCTCGACGTTCACGACGATGGTCATGCGCGACAGGCCTTCGGTCTCGGTCGGGCCCACGGCCAGCGACTCGATGTTGAACCCGCGCCGGGAGAACAGCGACGAGACGCGCGCGAGCACGCCAGGCTTGTCCTCCACCAGCACGCTCAGGGTGTGGGAGCGAGCGCTCACTGGTCCTCCTCCTCGGCGGCGATCACCGCGGCGTCGATCCGCTCGGTCGCCTCGTGGATGTCCGCGGCGTCGTCCGCCACGGAGTCGGTGTCGTCGAACAGCGGCCGGATGTCCCGGGCCGCCATGATCTCGTCGTTGGACGTGCCCGCCGCGACCATCGGCCACACCTGGGCGTCCTTGCCCACGATGAAGTCGATGAGGACCGGGCGGTCGTTGATCGCGCGGGCCTGTGCGATCACGTCGTCGACGTCCTCGGCGCGCTCACACCGCAGCGCCACGCAGCCCAGGGCCTCGCCGAGCTTGACGAAGTCCGGGATGTGCATGGAGTGGGTCGACAGGTCGGTCTGCGAGTACCGCTCCTCGTAGAACAGTGTCTGCCACTGACGGACCATGCCGAGGTTGCCGTTGTTGATCAGCGCCACCTTGATGGGTGCGCCCTCGATGGCGCAGGTGGCCAGCTCCTGGTTCGTCATCTGGAAGCAGCCGTCGCCGTCGATGGCCCAGACCTCGGCGTCCTGACGGCCGAACTTGGCACCCATCGCCGCGGGGACCGCGTACCCCATGGTCCCCAGGCCGCCCGAGTTCAGCCACGTGCGCGGCTTCTCGTACTGGACGAACTGGGCCGCCCACATCTGGTGCTGGCCGACGCCCGCGCAGTACACGGCGTCCGGGCCGGCGGCGGCGCTCAACCGCTCGATGACGTACTCGGGAGACAGGGAGCCGTCCGACTGCGGGCCGTAGCCAAGCGGGAACTCACTGCGGATCTCGTCCAGCTCACCGACCCACACGGCGGGCTCGCCCAGCGTGCCGGATTCGCGCGCGCCGCGCAGCGTCTCGACGAGCTCGACGAGGACCTCCTTGATGTCGCCGACGATCGGCACGTCAACGGCTCGGTTCTTGCCGATCTCGGCCGGGTCGATGTCGGCGTGGATGACCTTGGCGTCCGGCGCGAAGGTGTCGAGACGACCGGTGACCCGGTCGTCGAACCGGGCGCCCAGGGTGACCAGCAGATCGGACCGCTGCAGCGCCGCGACGGCGGCGACGGTTCCGTGCATCCCCGGCATGCCGTAGTGCAGCCGGTGGGAATCCGGGAACGCCCCGCGCGCCATGAGCGTGGTCACGACCGGGATGCCGGTCAGCTCGGCGAGCGCCATGAGCTCCGCGGAGGCGTCGGCCTTGATGACGCCGCCGCCGACATACAGCACCGGGCGCCTGGCCTTGCCGATCATCCGGGCGGCCTCACGGATCTGCTTGCCGTGCGGCTTGGTGACGGGCCGGTAGCCGGGCAGCTTCATCTCCGGCGGCCACGAGAACGTCATCTCGGCCTGCAGGACGTCCTTGGGGATGTCCACGAGCACAGCGCCGGGGCGACCTGTCTGCGCGATGTGGAACGCCTCGGCGATCATCCGCGGGATGTCCTCGCCGTGGGACACGAGGAAGTTGTGCTTGGTGATCGGCATGGTGATGCCCGAGATGTCGGCTTCCTGGAAACCGTCCGTGCCGATGAGTGCGGTCCCGACCTGACCCGTGATCGCCACGATCGGGACCGAGTCCATCTGCGCGTCCGCGAGCGGGGTCACCAGGTTGGTGGCGCCGGGGCCCGAGGTCGCCATGCAGACGCCGACCCTTCCGGTCGCCTGGGCGTAGCCGGTCGCTGCGTGACCGGCGCCCTGCTCGTGCCGGACCAGGACGTGCCGGACCTTGGCCGAGTCGTAGAGCGGGTCGTAGACCGGCAGGATGGCCCCGCCGGGGATGCCGAAGACGACCTCGGTGCCGATCTCCTCGAGGGACCGGACGACGGCCTGGGCCCCCGTCATCCGCTCTGGGGCCGCGGACCGGGCCTTCTGCTCTGCACCCGGACGGGGTCCGGGCTGTGCCGTTGGTGCGCTCACTTCAACTGTCCTTCATGCTGGTCGTGGAGCCGTGGTTCGTGGTCGGGCGTGATCGTGGATATCTCTGACCGCGGTCTGACCCGGCAACAAAAAACCCCCGTCGGCCACGAAAGGCCGGCGAGGGTGCGCGTCGACGGAAAGCCAGGTAGGGCTCAGGCGCCGACGCGCCGGCCGAGTACGAGACCGTTCCAGGTGTTCACGAGGCCCAGACTAGGCCGCGGCCGACGGCAGCGTCAACTCGTGGAACATCGATCCCACTATGTGGGCCATGCCAGACTGGAGGCATCATGAGTGCCCCTTTCAGAGCTCCCGTCCCGGAGTCGAGCCCCCGCGATCACGCCCTCTTCCGGGTCAACCCGATGTCGTACGTCGTCATCGCCATTTTCGTGCTGGCGATCCTCTGGCCCGTCACGTCCTACCCCGTCGCCCTGGGCTGGCTGGTGCTGCTCCCCGTCGCCTTCGGTTGGTGGGTGGCCCGGACCTGGACCCGACTGGACGAGGACGGTGTCCACCTGTCGTCCTGGCGCTCCCGACGGTCCGTGCCGTGGGATGAGGTCAGGGGTGTGATGTTCCCCAAGCGTGGGTTCGCCCGGCTCGTGACCACCTCTGACACGTCACTCCCGATGGGCGGGGTCTCGTTCCACGACCTCCCGCGGCTGTCCGGCGCCAGCCGTGGCCGTATCCGCGACCCGTACGCCGCGAGCGGACCCGAGTCCGCCTGACCCTTGCGCTCCGCCTGACCCTCCCGCTCCGCCTGACCCTCCCGCTCCGCCGGTCACCCCGCGGCCGGCGGGGACCCGGTCGGCCACGGCCTGGCGTCGCATACCCATCCGCTCGTAGACGA
Organism: Dietzia sp. Die43; assembly: GCF_024519835.1. Lineage (NCBI taxonomy): Bacteria > Bacillati > Actinomycetota > Actinomycetes > Mycobacteriales > Dietziaceae > Dietzia > Dietzia sp. Die43. The sequence goes on from NZ_JALJRF010000002.1 coordinate 21,177, forward strand.
CGGTGACCGCCACACCCACGACGAGTCCTGCGACCGCCCAGCCGCCGAGGACCCAGACCGCGTGTCCGAGACCCGCCTCCCACCCGGAGTCGAAGAACATGATCGACCGCAGCCCGAGGTAGGCCTGGTGCATCGGCTGCAGTGTCCCGATGGCGACGAACACCCGCGGGAGCATCTCGGTCGGGGTGGCGCCGCCCGAAGTGGGGATGCCCAGCACCACGAACACCACGAGGTTCACGAGCAGACCGGCGTTGCCGACAGCAGCGATGATCGTGTGCGCACACACCCCGACCGCGACGATGACCAGGTTCGAGAACCAGAACATGTGCCACGGGTCGTACCCGGTGACACCGATGATGTCCGCCACCCACAGGACGAGCCCCGAGACGAGCGGCGCCGTGATCAGCGTGACCACCCACTTGCGGGCCAGTGTCTGGAGCCGCCCGAACGGCGCCACGTGGACATGGAGCGCCACCGGCCCGATCTCCAGCGGGATGAAGCCGAGACGGGCGTCCAGGAGGGCGGAGATGATCATCGCCCCGGTGAATCCCGCCAGGATCACGACCAGCGCGTAGAACATCGGGAGCGACGCGTTCGACACCCCGTCCGGCAGCGGGTTCCACGCGACGACGTCGATCGCCACCGGATCGGAGAGCGCGACCGCGGCCGCGGCGCCGACGGTCCTGCCCTCGGCCTCGGCCAGCAGCCGGGACTGCGACAGCAGTTCGGTCCCCATCCGGTCGTGGAACGACTCCTGCATCGCGTCCGCCATGGTGTTCATGACCTGACCGGAGACGATGGACACGCGAGGCGAGTACTCGAGTGAGATGCGCGCACGTTCGGGCGGCTCCGCCGCGTCGCCCGCCTCCGTCGCCGCAGCCTCGACCAACTCGGCCACCCGCCCGCTCAGCTCGGGTGGAATACGGACCGCACCGAAGTACGTCCCGTCCCGGAGGCCCTCCTCGGCCGCCTCCGGATCCACCACGTGCAACCGGACCCTCCCCCAGTCGTTGTTCTGGAGCAGCCCCGCGGTGATCCGCGACCCCATGTCGAGACCACGCGGACCGATCGGGGTCTCCAGGGTCGCGGCGGCGTCCTCGTCCACCACCGCCACCGGGATGTACCTCGCGTGGGACTGCGGATCCGCGGTGCCTCCCAGGTACATGAACGACAGGAGGAAGAACAGGCCACAGACCAGGGCCACCGCCCCCGCGGAGTGCGAGAGGAACTCTCGTAGCCCACCCGTGTGACCGGAGTCGGTCATGTCCATCCCCATTCGCGTCACGTCGAGGCCGGCCGGATGGCCGACCGTGAGAAGAGTAGACCCACATCGGGGCGTATTGTGTGGTGGTCACGGCGCGATCGGGTGCCGCCGCGGGGCGCGCGGACACCGCGGCCCCGTACGGCACGACCCCCGGAATGCGCCCTCCCCATCGAGTCGGAGCGAGGTCCCATGCCGCCCCTGAGGTCACGAACCAGTACCGCCGGACGCAACGCCGCGGGGGCGCGTGCCCTCTGGCGCGCGACCGGCATGACGGACTCGGACTTCGGTAAGCCGATCATCGCGATCGCGAACTCGTACACCCAGTTCGTGCCGGGCCACGTCCACCTGAAGAACGTCGGGGAGATCGTCGCCGAGCAGATCGCGGCGTCGGGCGGCGTGGCCCGGGAGTTCCACACCATCGCGGTGGACGACGGGATCGCGATGGGCCACGCGGGCATGCTCTACTCGCTGCCCAGCCGGGAGATCATCGCGGACTCGGTGGAGTACATGGTCAACGCCCACACGGCGGACGCCCTGGTGTGCATCTCGAACTGCGACAAGATCACCCCGGGCATGCTCAACGCCGCGATGCGGTTGAACATCCCCACCGTGTTCGTCTCCGGCGGGCCGATGGAGTCGGGGTTCTCCGTCGTCGTCGACGGCGTGGTCAAGGCGGGCTCGGACCTCATCACGGCGATCTCCGCGTCCGCCAACTCGGCCGTGGACGACGAGGGCCTCGACGCCATCGAGCGCTCGGCCTGCCCGACGTGCGGGTCCTGCTCCGGGATGTTCACCGCCAACTCCATGAACTGCCTCACCGAGGCCCTGGGGCTGTCGCTGCCCGGCAACGGCTCGACCCTGGCCACCCACAGTGCGCGGCGTGAACTGTTCGCCGAGGCCGGCCGGGTCATCGTCGACCTGTGCACCCGCTACTACCGGGACGAGGACGCCTCGGTGCTCCCCCGTTCGGTCGCCACCAGGTCGGCGTTCACCAACGCCATGGCGCTGGACGTCGCGATGGGCGGCTCCACCAACACCGTGCTCCACATCCTCGCCGCCGCGCAGGAGGGCGAGGTCGACTTCGACCTGGGCGACATCGAGCAGATCTCCCGCCGGATCCCCTGCCTGGCCAAGGTCGCGCCCAACTCGGACTACTACATGGAGCACGTCCACCGGGCCGGCGGCATCCCCGCGATCCTGGGCGAGCTGTACCGCGGGGGCCTGCTGGAGACGGACGTCCACTCGGTCCACTCCCCGTCGCTCGAGCAGTACGTCGCGGACTGGGACATCCGCAGCGGCACCGCGACCGAGAAGGCGATCGAGTTGTTCCACGCGGCCCCGGGCGGGGTGCGGACGATCGAGCCGTTCTCGACCGACAACCGCTGGGAGTCGCTCGACACGGACGCGGAGAACGGCTGTATCCACTCGGTCGAGCACCCGGCGACCGCGGAGGGCGGGCTCGCGGTCCTGCGCGGGAACATCGCGCCGGACGGGTCCGTCTTCAAGACCGCCGGCGTGTCCGAGGACAACTTCCACTTCTCCGGTCCGGCCAGGGTGGTCGAGTCCCAGGAGGAGGCCGTCTCGGTCATCCTGGACAAGACGCTGCAGGCCGGCGAGGTGCTGGTGGTGCTCTTCGAGGGCCCGGCCGGCGGTCCGGGGATGCAGGAGATGCTGCACCCCACGGCGTTCATCAAGGGTGCCGGCCTCGGGACGAAATGCGCGCTCATCACCGACGGCCGCTTCTCGGGCGGGTCGTCCGGGCTGTCCATCGGTCACATCGCACCGGAGGCCGCCTCGGGCGGCCCGATCGGCCTGGTGCGTGACGGTGACATCGTGACCATTGATGTCGCCACGCGGTCCATCTCGGTGGATGTCGACGACGACGAGCTGTCCCGCCGCCGCGCCGAGAAGGGCCCTCTCCCGTGGCGGCCGGTCAAGCGTGATCGGAAAGTGTCCACCGCTCTCCGCGCGTACGCCTCGATGGCGTCCTCGGCGGACAAGGGTGCCGTGCGCATCCTGCCCGACTGACGCGCCTGGTCAGGGCCGCGCGCCCCGGCTCCCGGGCTCTCAGCCCGCGGTGACCGGGGCGCTGTCGGCTGAGGAGGTCAGCGGATTGGTGCCGTTGAGGAAGTACCACACCAGACCGGCGATGACCGCCACGACGATCACCCACACGACGCCGCTGAAGCGGGGACGGTGGGACCATGCCCACTTGCGGTCGGCGGACCATCGTCCCGGTCCGGAGAAGAGGAGGGTCACCAGTGCCGCGGCGTAGAGGATCGACACCTCGAGTCCGCGGGTGGTGTCACTCAGCACGGGGATGGGGTCGGTCCCGGTCAGTCGGATCGCTATCCCCAGTCCGATGAGCCCCAGCAGACCGCCCGCCGCCACCGGGGTGGCGAGTCCCACCACGAGCATGACGCCCGCCACCAGTTCGACGGCGCCGCCGGCGATCGCCAGGATGCGGGCCTGGTCGAATCCGGAGTCGGTGAGAGTCTGCGTGAACCCGTCGATCCCGGGCCCGCCGAACAGTCCGACGAGCTTCTGCAGTCCCCGCATCGCGAGGAGGACGCCCACGGCCAGTCTCAGGACGAACAGCCCGAAGTCGGCCGTTCCCCGGCGGCCGATCGTGTCCCGCGACGCGGGCGCGATGGTGGTGGGCTGGTCACCGAAGGGCAGGGGCGAGGACACGTCGTACCCCCCGGACTCGGCGAACTGCGAGTAGTCGGTGCGCCCGGCCGCGGGGAACGCGGTGGTCGCGCCGTCCCCCGAGCCGCCCCGCGAACCGGCGCCCGCGCCCTGGGCGTTGGGGACGTCGAGCGGGTAATCGACGTCGTGGATGATCTCGGTACGGGCGTCGTCGTCTCCGCGCTTTGAGGAAGTCACGGATCGACTGTAGGCCGATGCCGGTGCGCGGACGCTGAAGGACACGGCGCGCCGTAGTCTGGTCGGCATGAGATCGCTCCCGCTGCTGCTGGCACTGGCCGTCGCCGTGTCCGGTTGCGCGAGGTTCGACGACCGCCTCGAGGACCCGTTCACGCCCGCGGCCGGGCCGGGGATGGGTGCCGCTCCGCCGAGCCCTCCCGGCGCACCGACCCCTCCCCCGACGTCGCGCCCCGGGGAGCCGGAGCCCCCGGCCGAGACGGGCCCCTGCGTCGATCCCGACCCCGCCGTCATCGCGACCTGCCTCGAGCCGGCCGTCGCGGTGGCCGGGCTCGGTGAGCGAGCGCTGGTCGCCGAGTCCACGGGCGGGGTGAAGATCGTCTCCGCCGATGCGGACCCCGAGCAGTTCGGCAGAGTGGATCCCCGGTCCGGTCGGGTGGCCGCGGTCGCGCCGTCCCCGGATTTCGCCCAGGACCGGTTGGTGTATCTCCTCGTCGTCGGCGACGGACCCACCCGGGTCGAACGACTGGCGCGCGGCGACGCCCCCCGCACGGTCGCGGAGCTCGCACCCGCGGACAGCGGTGGCCTCGCGTTCGTCGACGACATCCTGACCGTCGGCGCCGGCTCCGAGGTCGTCCGGTTCCCCACGTTCACCGGGATCGGCCGCGCGGAGGACCCCGAGGTGATCGGACGCGACCTCGGGCGCATCCAGGCGTTGTGTCCTCTCGGCGAGGATCTCTTCCTCTCCACGGTCACCGACCGCGGTGCGGCGATCCGGACACCGGATCGCACGGTGTGGACGTGGCCGGACCAGCGTTCCGCCGGTGGGTGCGCCGCATCCGAGGGCACGCTCGCCATCGCCCTCCCGGACGCCGAGCGGGTCGACACCCTCCAGACCGCCGGCGGCGCGGCTCGTGGTCAGCCCGAGGCGCTGGCCGAGGGCCGGTACGGGCGGCTGACCGGGTTGTCCGTCGTCGGCGAGGGCGTCCTGCTGGCGGGCACCACCAACAAGGATGGTGCATCACCGGTGCCCACCGATGACCGGGCCGTGATCCTCCCCCAGTCCGGTGGTGGCGGCGACGCCCGGACCTAGCTCGTCGAACGCTTGTGCCAATACGACACCCCGGGTAGGGTAGTACACACATTCGATTCGAAATGCCTGGCGCATGGGGGTGAGGGCCTTGGTGACGACGATGAGCCTTTCCGACTTCGGGGCGCTGCGCGCGGTGGATGAGCCGTTGGAGTCGTTGGACGCGTCAGCGCTCAGCGAGGTGGCCCGGTCGGTGACGCTGGCGCAGAACCTCGCCGCGGCGAGGCGGCTGCACGCCGCGTACCTGCTGGTGGAGAGCTTCCGCCGCCTGGACGAGGCCACCCACGGCGACACGCAAGACGACACCCGCCCCGCCCACGCCCGCCTGGATCCGGCCGGCCGGGCCCGCGACCACCTGGCCGCGGCCATGTCACTGACCTGCTGGCACGCCGGCCACCTGGTCACCGCCGCCATCCAGGCCCACACCCGGCTCCCGCTACTGCGGGGCGCCCTCGAACGCGGCCTGCTGCCCGAGCAACTCGCCATCGACGCCGCCTGCCGCCTGGCCGGCGTGCCCGATGAGGTCGTCGGCGCCGTCGAGTCCGATGTCATCGGCCGCCTCACCCGGGCCCTTGCCGGCGGCCACCGGCCCAGCCGCTCCGCACTGGACACCTCCGTGGACAACGCGGTCGCACGCCACGCCCCACAAGCCGCCCAGGACGCCGCAGACGCCGCCGCCGAAGAACGGACCGTGCGGTTCCGCCCCGGACGCAACGGCATGACCTCCATGTGGGCCAACCTGCCCTCCGGCGACGCCGAGAAGCTGCGCCGCCGCATCGAGGCCGCCGCCCGTGCCGCCGCAGACCTGTGCCATCCCCGCAGCCGCAACCAACTCCGCGCCGACGCCCTCATCGCCCTGGGCGACCCCAACACCACCGACATCGCCGACCCCGCACACCACCCCGAGGACACCGCGAACACCGTCGACGGCGACCGCGGCCACCTGCCCCCGCTGGGCGCCTCATGGGGCACCGACAAGCCCGTCCGCATCTCGGTCATCAACACCATCGCCGAAGGACTGCCCAACCAGGTCCAGTTCGTCAACGGCGCCTACGCCAGCTTCGACTGGCTGTGCGAGGAGATCCTCTCCGGTGGCGACGCCACCGTCCGGTTCGAACTCATCGACCCCGCCCCCGGCACCCTCGACGCCCCCGAAGCACTCCTCAAATACTTCATCACCCCGGCCCTGGCCGAACGGATCCGACTACGCGACGGAACCTGCCGCCACCCCGGATGCACCGTCGACGCCCACGACTGTGAAATCGACCACGTCATCGCGTTCGACCACCGGCGCCCCGAACTGGGCGGCCCCACCGCCGAGTGGAACCTGATGTGCCTCTGCCGCAAACACCACCGCGAGAAGACCTTCGGCCACTGCGCCTACCGCCCCGGCCCCCTCGGCGAGCTGACCATCATCACCGAAACCGGCCACGAACACCACACCAACCCCACCGGCCCCCTGGCCCAGGCACGCAACCACATCCTCGAACGCCAATGGCAAGAACACCTCGACCGCCTCACCGCCGACGACGGCCACCTCACCAACCCGCCAGGCACCACCCGGCCGAACGCCACCGGCACCGAACGGCGACTCCGCCCTGATGACGCGACCGAGGGCGATCAGTCCGCATAGCCTTGGTCGGTCGGCGTGGATGGCCGTGCCGATTCAGGTACCGTGCCGATTTCGCTACCGTGCCGATTCAGCTACCGTGCGAGTTTCAGTTGCACGCCGCGATGACCAGCTCTTTCACGCGCGCCGGGTCGGCCTGACCGCGGGTCGCCTTCATGACGGCACCGACGATCGCTCCGGCGGCCTGGACCTTGCCCGAACGGATCTTCTCCGCGATGTCGGGCTGCGCGGCCAGGGCGTCGTCGACGGCCTTCTGCAGCGCCGAGTCGTCTCGCACCACCTCGAGGCCCTTGTCGGCGACGATCTGGTCCGGCTCGCCCTCGCCGTCGAGGACGGCGTCGACGACCTGGCGGCCGAGCTTGTTGGTGAGCTTGCCCTCGGCGACCAACTCGATCACGCGCGCCAGCTGCACCGGCGAGATCTCGAGTTCGGTGAGCGCGACGCCACGCTTGTTGGACTGCTGGGTCAGGTACGACACCCACCACGAGCGGGCCTCGGCGGCCGGTGCGCCCGCGTCCACCGTGGCGAGGATCAGGTCGAGGGCCCCGGCGTTGACGAGGTCGCGCATCTCCTCGTCCGAGACGCCCCAGTCCGCCTGGACCCGTGCGCGGCGCACCCACGGCAGCTCCGGCAGTGTCGCGCGGATCTCCTCAATGAGCTCCTCGGTCGGCTCGACGGGCGCGAGATCCGGCTCCGGGAAGTAGCGGTAGTCCTCCGCCGATTCCTTCGGCCGGCCCGAGGTGGTGGTGCCGTCCGACTCGTGGAAGTGCCGCGTCTCGAGCACGACCTCGTCACCCGCGGTGAGCACGTCCGCCTGGCGGCACATCTCGTGGCGCACCGCGATCTCGACGCTGCGGAGGGAGTTGACGTTCTTGGTCTCGGTGCGGGTACCGAACTCGGTGGCGCCCTTCGGCATCAACGAGACGTTCGCATCGCAGCGCATCGAGCCCTGGTCCATCCGGACGTCGGACACGTCGAGGCTCCGGAGCAGATCACGCAGCGTCGTGACGTAGGCGCGCGCGATCTCGGGCGCCCGCTCCCCTGCACCGACGATCGGCTTGGAGACGATCTCGATGAGCGGTACACCCGCCCGGTTGAAGTCGAGCAGCGAATGGGTGGCGCCGTGGATGCGGCCGGTGGCGGATCCGACGTGGGTGGACTTGCCGGTGTCCTCCTCCATGTGCGCGCGCTCCACCTCGACGCGCCACGTGCTGCCGTCCTCGAGCTGCACGTCGAGGAAGCCGTCATGGGCGATCGGCTCGTCGTACTGCGAGATCTGGTAGTTCTTCGGCTGGTCCGGGTAGAAGTAGTTCTTCCGCGCGAACCTGCTGTACGGCGCGATCGAGCAGTTCAGCGCCAGACCGATCTTGATGGCCCACTCCACCGCCTGGCGGTTGGCCACCGGCAACGCGCCCGGCAGACCGATGCACACCGGACACACCTGGGTGTTGGGATCCGCCCCGAACGCGGTGGGACACCCGCAGAACATCTTGGTGTTGGTGTGCAGCTCTACGTGCACCTCCATGCCCATGACGGGATCGAAACGTGACACGACCTCGGTGAACTCCATGCGGAACAATCTAGCCGAAGAGGCATGCGGCCTCGCGGTAGCGGTCCTCCGGGACGGTCTTGAGCACGGCGACCGCGTCCTCTACCGGCACCATCTCGATCGACTCCCCGCGGAGCGCGACGATCTGACCGAAATCCCCCCGGTGCGCGGCGTGCGCCGCGTGCACCCCGAAACGGGTCGCGAGCACGCGGTCGTACGCGGTCGGCGTACCGCCGCGCTGGATGTGGCCGAGCACGGTCGTCCGGACGTCGCGGTTCATCCGCTCCTTGATCGCCGCGGCCATCTGGTCGGCCACCCCGGTGAACACCTCGTGGCCGAACTGGTCGTTGCCTCCCTCGCGCAACGTCATGCCGGAACCCTCGACCGGCGTGGCCCCCTCGGCGACCACGCAGATCCCGTACGCCTCCCCCATCTGGAACCGGCGCTTCATCACCTTGCACACGTAGTCGATGTCGAACGGGACCTCGGGGATCACGATCATGTGTGCACCGGACGCCAGGCCCGCGTGCAGTGCGATCCACCCGGCGTGCCTGCCCATCACCTCGACGAGCATGACCCGCTCGTGCGACTCCGCCGTCGTGTGCAGCCGGTCGATGGCATCGGAGGCGATCGAGACGGCGGTGTCGAAGCCGAAGGTGTAATCGGTGCCGCCGACGTCGTTGTCGATGGTCTTGGGCACCCCCACCACGGGGATGCCGTTCTCGGTCAGCCAGCGGGCCGCCTTGAGCGTGCCGTCTCCGCCGATCGCGACGAGCGCGTCGATCGCGTGCCGCTCGAGGGTCTGGCGGATGACCGGCAGGCTCGCAGTGAGGATGTCGGGGTTCAGTCGGCCGGTTCCGAGGATCGTGCCACCGCGGAGCAGGATGCGATCGATGCCCTCGTCGTCGAACAGCGGCACGGCACGGTCGTTCACCAGCCCGGACCACCCGTCCTGGAAGCCCAGGACCGGGGAGTCGTACTCCGAGTTGGCGGTGCGGACCAAAGCGCGGATGACCGCGTTGAGTCCCGGACAGTCGCCGCCGGCGGTCAGTACACCTATACGCACGTCGAGCTCCTCTCGGTTACCCCGCAGTCTAGGTCCGCCCGCCCCGCATCGCGGCGGTCACCGCCCCGGGCTCACCGACTGTTCACCGGTACGGAACGCCATGGTGGCCAGACCTCCCAGCAGGACGACAACAGCGGGGAGGAACATCGCGTCGGCCACCGCCTGGCCGATGTCACCGTGGGCCACGAACCGGGCCTGTACCACCGCGCCGATCGCGGCGGACCCCAGCACCGCCCCGACCTGGCGGGTGGTGTTGTAGACACCGGATCCCGCGCCCGCCGACGCCAACTCGAGGCGTCGCATCGCGGTCGACGACGTCGGCGCCCACACACACCCGTTGGCCACCCCCATGAGGGCGATCGGACCGAGCAGGACGGGGATCGAGGTCTGGGCGTCCATCACCAGCGCGAGCCAGAACAGGGAGACCGCATACGAGAAGTAGCCGATGCCCGTGAAGATCCGCGGATCGAGACGATCCGCCCAGCGTCCGACCAACGGCGCCAGAACACCCGCGATCAGGGCCATGGGCAGCAACATCATCCCCGCGCGGGTCGGGCTGAGTTCCTTGACCCCCTGGAGGTAGAACATCAGCGGCACCATCGTGCCGGCGGTGACGAAGCCGATCGTCGAGACGCCGAACGTGCCGATCGAGAAGTTGCGGTCCCGGAACAGTCGTAGAGGCACGAGCGGTTCGGTGCGGACGCGGGACTGCCACCACATGAACACGGCGAGACCCACCACGCCCGCCGCGATGAACCCGGCGGTGGTCCCGCCCCATCCGTGTTCCTCGCCCTGCTGGATCCCGAACACCAGCAGGAACATTCCCACGGCGGACAGGACGATCCCGGCTACGTCATACGAGCGCGACCTCGTCTCCAGCACAGGGACCCAGAGCCATACCAACACCACCGCGAGGACACCGAACGGGATGTTGACGAAGAAGATCCACCGCCAGTCGAACGCGTCGATGAGCACCCCGCCGAAGACCGGGCCCACCACGGAGGCGATACCCGCGACCGCACCCCACGCACCCATGGCCGCGCCGCGTCGCGCGGGTGCGAACACGCGCGTGATGACACTGAGCGACTGCGGGGTGAGCAGTGCCGCGCCGAAGCCCTGGAACACCCGCGCCACGATGAGGGTCTCGATGTCGGGCGCCAACCCGCACCACAGGGAGGCGCCGGTGAACAGCACCAGGCCCGCGATCGACACCCGTCGCGGCCCGATCTGGTCCCCCAGCCGACCGGTGAACAGCAACGGCACCACGTAGGCGAGCAGATACGCGCTGGTCACCCAGATGACCTGGTTGGTCGTGGCGCCGAGCTGGGTGACGAACGCGTCGGTGGCCACCGCCACGATCGTCTGGTCCACCAGGATCATGAAGAACCCGATGACGAGTGCCGCGAGCGCCTTCCATGCGTCCCTCTCGGGGACGGTCGTCACGCTATCGCGCCTCTCGCGGCCTCGTAGGCGGCCCCGACCCGGTAGAGACGGTCGTCGGCGAGTGCCGGTGCCATGATCTGCAGACCGGCGGGCAGGCCCTCCACCAGACCGGACGGCACGGACATCCCGCAGTGACCGGCCAGGTTCAGCGGCAGGGTGCACAGGTCGAACTGGTACATCGCGACCGGGTCCTCGACCTTGTCCCCGAGCGGGAACGCGGTCGTCGGCGTGGTCGGCGAGATCAGCACGTCGACCTTCTCGTAGGCCGCGTCGAAGTCGCGCGCGATCAGCGTGCGTACCTTCTGGGCCTGACCGTAGAACGCGTCGTAGTAGCCGGCCGACAGCGCGTAGGTGCCGAGCATGATGCGGCGCTTGACCTCGGGGCCGAAGCCCGCCTCGCGGCTGGCGGCCATGACCTGGTCGGCCGACCCGTCACCGGTCCGCAGGCCGTAGCGCATGGCGTCGAAGCGTGCCAGGTTGCTGGAGACCTCGGACGGGAGGATGAGGTAGTAGGCGGGCAGCGCGTAGCGGAAGTTGGGGCACGAGACCTCGACGATCTCGGCACCCAGGTCGCGGAGGGTGTCCACCGCGCCGCGGAACGACTCCTCGACACCGGGCTGGTAGCCCTCGCCGGAGAACTCCGTGACCACGCCCACCCGCAGGCCCGTCAGGTCACCCTTCGCGCCCTCACGGGCGGCGGCGACGACGTCCGGGACCGCCACGTCGAGGCTCGTCGAGTCGCGCGGGTCGTGCCCCGCGATGACCTGGTGCAGCAGCGCGGTGTCCTCGACTGTGCGGCCGCAGGGCCCGCCCTGGTCGAGCGATGACGCGCAGGCGACGAGACCGTAGCGCGAGACCGTCCCGTAGGTGGGCTTGACGCCGACCGTCGCGGTGAGCGCGGCGGGCTGGCGGATCGACCCGCCGGTGTCGGTACCGATGGCGATCGGCGCCTGGTGCGAGGCCAGCGCCGCGGCCGAGCCACCGCCGGAACCGCCGGGGGTGCGGCTCGGGTCCCAGGGGTTACGGGTCGGTCCGTAGGCCGAGTTCTCGGTCGAGGACCCCATGGCGAACTCGTCCATGTTGGTCTTGCCGAGGATCGGGATCCCCGCCTCGCGCAGTCGTGCGGTGACCGTGGCGTCGTATGGCGAACGGTAACCCTCGAGGATCCGTGAGCCACAGGTGGTGGGTGCGTCGGTGGTGGTGAACACGTCCTTGAGGGCGATGGGGACGCCCGCCAGCGGTCCGAGCTCCTCGCCGGCCGCCAGTCGGGTGTCGACGTCCCGGGCCGCCCGGAGGGCCTCGTCCGCGCCCACGTGGAGGAACGCGTTGATCTCGCCGTCGACCTCGTCGATACGGTCCAGGTGCGCACGGGTGACCTCCTCCGAGGACACCTCCCGCGCGGCGATCCGCCCGGCCAGCTCGGCGGCGGTGGCGGTGGTGAGCTCGGTCATGCGTCCTCCCCCAGGATCTGCGGAACCTCGAAGCGCTGTTCGTCGGCCGCCGGGGCCTGGTCGAGTGCCTGCTCCGGGGTGAGGCCGGGCGTGACCACGTCGTCGCGGTAGACGTTGGTGATCGCGGTGGGGTGGCTCATCGCGGGCACGTCCTCCGCGGCGACCTCGGACACCGCCTGCACGTGGTCGAGGATGTCGGTGAGCTGCTGTGCGAACGAGTCCAGCTCGGAGTCGCTCAGTTCCAGGCGGGAGAGCCTGGCCAGATGCGCGACGTCCCCGCGTGAGATCGAGGTCACGTGCCTGCCCCTTTCCGTGACGTGGTCGGTACCGGCCCAGCCTAGTCAGCCCGAATGCGTGCGGCACAATGGGCGTCATGTCTTATCTGCTCCGTGTCATGTTGCCCGACCGACCGGGCAGTCTCGGCTCCCTCGCGGTGGCGCTGGGGACCGTGGACGCGGACATCATCAGCCTCGACGTGGTGGACCGGTTCGACGGGGTCGCCGTCGACGACATCGTCGTGGAGGTCCCGCACGGCACCTTCCCGGACGCCCTCATCACCGCCGCCGAGCGCCTGGACGGCGTGATGGTGGACTCCCTGCGGCCGTTCGGCGGGATCCTCGACGCCCATCGGGAACTCGAGCTCATCGACGCCGTCGCCGGGGCGGGTGCCGGGGCCTCCCAACTGCTCGCCGACGAGCTCCCTGCCGCGCTGCGCGTCGGCTGGGCGCTGGTCGTGGAGGTGACCGCGGACGCACGGTGCCGTCTGATCGCGCGGGGCGAGTCCGCACCGATGTGGGAGGGCGGCGAGGTCTCCGTACTGTGCGGCCTGGAGCGGGTGACCGCACTGGATGACGACGACGACGGCGTGCCGGCGGAGTGGACGGCCATGGACACCTCGCTCGCGGCCGCGCCGTTGAACTCGGGGCACATTCTCGTGGTGGGCCGACCGGGCGGTCCCTCGTTCAGGCCGTCCGAGGTCGCTCGGCTGGGGTACCTCACGGGGATCCTGCGCTCCCTCGACGCCGGCTGACCGGGCGGGCCCGCCGCTCCCTCGACGCCGGTCCGGCACGGATGTCGGTCAGCGGCGGGGTCCGCGTCGCCACGACCACACCGCGACCGCCGCGAAGAGCAGCGCTGTGACCGGCAGGGCCCATGCCAGGTCCGTCATGAGGACGATCTGACGGAACTGTTCGTTCGACAGGAACTGCGCGACTTCGTTACAGGAGTAGAGGCAGGAGACCGGGTTCGACATCGGGCCGACCCAGAGCCACACCAGTCCGGCGAACGCTCCGGTCGATGCCCCCGCCACGGCGGAGGCCGACACCGAGAGGAGGCGCCCGGGACCCTCGCCCCGCAGACCACGGAGGGAGACACCGACCGCGAGCGCGAGACCGACGCCCGCTCCGAGGAACAGCGGCCAGGGGAACTGGGCGAGGGGCGTCACCGGGGTCACGGGTCGGTCTGCTCCGGTTCCGTGTCCACCTCCGGGTCCAGGTCCCCTTCCCCCGCCCCGGCCGGACCGTTGTCCATCAGGTCGACGAAGCCCGCCTCGTCGAGGATCGTCAGGCCCAGTTCCTCGGCCTTGGCCGCCTTCGATCCCGGGTTGTCGCCCACCACCACGTAGTCGGTCTTTTTGGAGACCGACCCGGAGGCCTTGCCGCCGCGGGCGATGATCGCCTCCTTGATGCCGTCGCGCGTGAAACCCTCGAGTGAGCCGGTCGCCACGATCGTCAGGCCCTCGAGCGTCCGCGGGATCGATTCGTCACGCTCGTCGGCCATCGAGACGCCGGCGGCGGTCCACCGGTCGACGATCTCGCGGTGCCAGTCGACGTCGAACCACTCGACCACCGAGGCCGCGATGGTCGACCCGACCCCGTCCGTCTCCGCCAGTTTCTCCTCGGACGCGGCGCGGATGGCCTCCATGGTCCCGAACCGGGTCGCCAGGGCGCGCGCGGCCGTGGGGCCCACGTGTCGGATCGACAGCGCGACCAGTACCCGCCAGAGCGGTCGGTCCCGGGCGGTGGCGAGGTTGGCCAGCAGCTTGCGACCGTTCTCGGTGAGCACGGTGCGTTCGGGTTCGGCCCCCGCCTCGATCTGCTTGCGGGTGGCCTTGTCGACGCGGGTGTAGAGGTCTGTCCTGAGCAGGTCGGACTCGGTGAGGTCGAACAGTCCGGCCTCGTTGACGAGCACCCCGCTGGTCAGTAGATCCGAGGCGCCCTCGTACCCGAGCGCCTCGATGTCCAGGGCGTTGCGCGAGGCCAGATAGAACAGCCGCTCCCGCAGCTGGGCGGGACAGGAACGCTGGTTGGGGCAGCGCCAGTCGGCGTCGCCCTCCTTCGCCGGGGCCAGGACCGTATCGCACTCCGGACAACGTTCGGGGAAGACGAACTCGCGCTCGGTGCCGTCGCGCCGCTCGACCACCGGGCCGAGGACCTCGGGGATCACGTCACCGGCCTTGCGGATCACCACCGTGTCGCCGATCAACACGCCCTTGCGGATCACCTCGGTCTGGTTGTGGAGGGTGGCCAACGAGACCGTCGAGCCGGCGACCGTGACCGGCTGCATGTGGGCGAAGGGGGTGACCCGCCCGGTGCGCCCGACGGAGACCCGGATGTCCAGGAGTTCCGTCATGACCTCCTCCGGTGGGTACTTGTAGGCGATCGCCCACCGCGGCGCCCGGGAGGTCTGGCCGAGTCGGCGTTGGACCGCGCGGTCGTCGATCTTCACCACGAGCCCGTCGATCTCGTGTTCGGGGTCGCTGCGGTGCTCACCCCAGAACCTCATCCGCTCGACCACCTCCTCCACCCCGGTGGCGGGCGCGGTGTGCGGTGAGACGGGCAGGCCCCACTCGGCGAGGGCGAGGTAGACGTCGTGGAGGCTCTCGAAGGTCGCGCCCTCGACCGCGCCGAGACCGTGGCAGTACATGCCGAGTCGGCGTTGGGCGGTGATGGCCGGGTTCTTCTGGCGCAGTGACCCGGCCGCACTGTTGCGCGGGTTGGCGAACGGTGCCTTGCCCTCGGCCACGAGACGGGCGTTGAGCTCGGCGAAGTCCTCGAGCCGGAAGAACACCTCGCCCCGCACCTCGATGAGCGAGGGCAGCGGGCGGTCGTCCGACGGGGTGAGCGTGACCGGGATGTCGTCGATGGTCCGCGCGTTGAGGGTCACGTCCTCCCCCGTTCGCCCGTCACCCCGGGTGGCGGCGCTGACCAGCTTCCCGTCCCGGTAGACCAGGTCCAGGGCCACGCCGTCGATCTTGACCTCGCACAGGAACGGCAGCCGGTCCTCCGGCACGCCCGCCTGCTCGACGGCGGAGGCGACCCAGTCACGCAGCTCCTCCTCGGAGAACACGTTGTCCAGGCTGGTCATCCGCTCGAGGTGCTCGACCGGGGCGAAATCCGTCGAGAAGCCACCGCCGACAAGTTGGGTCGGCGAATCGGCGCTCCGCAGCCCCGGGTGCTTCAGCTCGAGCGCCTGTAACTCGTCGAAGAGCCGATCGAACTCGGCGTCGGAGACGATGGGCGCGTCCTTGACGTAGTAGCGGAACTGGTGATCGCGGACCGTCTCCGCGAGCTCGGTCCACTCCTGCCGCACCTCGGGCGGGATGTCCCCCGTACCGACGGGCTGACTGGTGTCATCGGGAAGGCTCACGAGGACAGGGTAATGCCGGGCGGGGCCTCGATGTCGGAGCGCTGCCCTACGGTGAGCCCATGACAACCCACACACAGCCGCTCGCCATCGACCGGAACCGACTGCTCGCGTTCGACCTCGAGACCACCGGCCCGGACCCCCGGACCGCCCACGTCGTCTCCTCCGCCCTCATCGCGATAGACGGGCGGCACAAGAAGGAACGGAACTGGCTCGCGGATCCCGGGATAGAGATTCCCGAGGGGGCGACGGCGGTCCACGGCATCACCACGGCCCATGCCCGCGAGAACGGCCGTCCCCACGCCGAGGTCATCGCCGAGACGGTGGCGGCCATCCGCCGCGGATGGGGCGAGGGACGCACACTGGTGGTGTTCAACGCCTGTTACGACCTGACGATCCTGCGCCGGTGGGACCCGTCGTTCGAGATCCTCGGCCCCGTGATCGACCCGTACGTCGTGGACCGTGCGGTGGATCCCTACCGGAAGGGCAAGCGGACGCTCGAGGCCCTGTGCGGTCTACACGGGGTACGACTGGACAGCGCCCACGAGGCCGCGGCGGATGCGCTCGCCGCCGCTCGGCTGGCGTGGAAGATGCTCGGCTGTCAGCCGGAACTATCCGGTCAGGACTGGCGGGAGGTCAATGCGCGCCAGGCGAGCTGGCACGAGACGCGCCAGCGGGATTTCGTCGCGTACCTGGAGCGGTCCGGAAAGGACTCGTCCGACGTCAACACCCTCTGGCCGATGGCGGTGCTGTAGCGCCGCGTTGTCTGTTACTCCGCGTCGTCTGTTACTCCGCCACCCGCAGGGTGGTCTCGGCCACCAGACGGGCGCCCCGGAGGGCGACCGCGGCACGGTCCTCACCGGTCGAGGTCTCCTCGGCGGTGGGCGTGAGGATGACGCGGTCCAGGGTGGAGTACCTGGGCGCGCTCAGTCGGTCGAGCAGAGCCAGCAGTCCCACTGCGGTGTCCTCGGCCTCCGCCACGGTGCGTGGCGGCGGGCCGCCGCCGGGTAGACCCTCCAGGTGGAGGATCCCGCCGTTACCGAGGACCGTCCCGGCGGCATCCAGCGCGGCATGCGACCGGGCTGTGTGCAACGGCGCGGTCGCCAGGCACACCCCGTCGAGAGGCGTCTCACCCCGCGGGGGGTCGCTGACGACCTCCCAGACCGGAGGTGCCCCAGGGTCGGAGGTAACCGGGAGCCGGATCAGGACCTCTGCGGCCCCGGCGTCGCGGAGCGCATCGGCGAACCGGCAGAGCGACAGGGCGAGTTGATCAGGGGGAACGACCGCGATCGGGTCGAGACGGCTCGGCGAGCGGACCGTCCCGGCGGCGACATGCCAGAGCAGGGGCTCGTCCACCAGGACCCGTGCGCCCGCCCGTACCCGGCCCGCCAGCCGCACGGCTCGCGCACCCGCGCCCTCCGCCAGTGAGGCGGCCAGGTCTCGCCGGGCACCGCGATCGCTGAGCACGGGGAATCCGCCGGGCAGTTCCACCCCGGCCGCGAGAGACCACGGGCCCACCACACGGACCTGCAGGCGGCGGGAGTCGATGGCGGGGTCCCCCTCGGGATCCCGGGCCCGCTCGTCGGCCTCCTCGAGGGCGTCGGCGTCCCGGTCGAGGAAGTCGGCAGCCCGACGGGCGAGGCGCCCCGGGGAGTCGGCGAGTCGCCATCCGCGCGGGGAGGCGTCGGCCGGCAGGTCGGCGAGCATCGCCAGCGTGCGGCCGATCTGGTCGGCCCCGGGGCCGCGATCCGGCAGCTCGGGCAGGAACGGCAGCGCGTGGCATTCCCCCATGATCACCCGCGCCGATTCCCGTGGGTCGGTACCGGGCATGGGGCCGGGCCCGGTGCTGGACGGTCCCACCGGCGTCACTCGGTTCCCGCGGCCGGACGGGACGCGGAAATCGTGCCGCTTCCCAGAACGCGGTCGCCACCCGGCTCGGGCCGGTACAACACGGCGGCCTGCCCGGGGGCGACGCCGCGAATCGGCTCGTCGAGCGTGATCTCGAGCCGGGCATCCGGTCCGTCGCCGAGGCGTCGGACGTGGCCCGGGGTCGCCTCGCCGTGGGCGCGGATCTGCACCAGGCAGTCGGTCTCGCGGATGTCGTCGTCGACGAGCCAGTAAGGCGAGGACGCGGTCATGCCGGACGAGAGGAGGTGGTCCGCGCCACCGACGGTGACGGTGCCACTGTCGGCGTCGATCGCGGTGACGTAGCGGGGGCGGCCGTCCGCCGCGGGGCCGCTGACCCCGAGGCCCTTGCGCTGGCCGATGGTGAACCCGTGGATTCCCTCGTGGCGGCCGAGCTCGTCGCCGGTGTCGGCGTCGACGACAGCGCCGGGGCGCATGCCGATACGCGCCCCGAGGAAGGCGCGGGTGTCGCCCGACGGGATGAAGCAGATGTCATGGCTGTCGGGCTTGGAGGCGACGGGCATCCCGCCGGCCTCTGCCTCGGCGCGGACCTGCGACTTGAGTGAATCCCCGAGGGGGAACATCGAGTGAGCGAGCTGCTCCGGGGTGAGCACTCCGAGGACGTACGACTGGTCCTTGGCGTCGTCCACGGCGCGGCGCAGGACCGGCCGCCGGGTGCCGTCGGGCAGTTCCTCGGACGACAACCGCGCGTAGTGGCCGGTGGCGACCGCGTCGAAGCCGAGCGCCATGCCCCGGTCGAGGAGGGCCTCGAACTTGATGCGTTCGTTGCACCGGAGGCACGGGTTGGGGGTCTCACCCCGGGCGTAGGACTCGACGAAGTCGTCGATCACGTCGGCACGGAAGCGCTCGGCGAAGTCCCACACGTAGAACGGGATGCCCAGCAGGTCGGCGACCCGGCGGGCGTCCCCCGCGTCCTCCCGCGAGCAGCACCCGCGCGATCCCGTTCGCAGGGTCGCCGGATCCGCACTGAGTGCGAGGTGGACGCCCACGACATCGTGTCCGGCGGCGACGGCTCGGGCAGCGGCGACGGCGGAGTCCACTCCCCCGCTCATGGCGGCGAGGACCCTCATGATGCGGCCATCCCGGTGCGGGCCATCCCGGTGCGGGCGAGCCCGAGGCCGGCGACGCGGGCGCGTTCGGCCGCGGGCCCGATGGCCGCGACGGCGGCGTCGACGTCGTCCTCGGTGGTGGTGTACCCCAGGCTCAGGCGCAGACTGCTGCGGGCAGCGGCCTCGTCGGCACCCAGGGCCAGCAGGACGTGACTCGGCTCGGCCACCCCGGCGGTGCAGGCCGAGCCCGTGGAGCATTCGATCCCGGCGGCGTCGAGCAGCAGGATGAGCGACTCGCCGGAACAGCCGGGGAAGGTGAGGTTGGCGATGCCGGGCAGGCGCTCCCCGCCCCCGTTGGCGATCGCACCGGGGACCTCGGCGAGCACCCCGGCGACGAGCCGATCGCGCAACCGGCTCAGACGCAGGGCCTCGGACTCCATCTCACGGACCGCTTCCTCGAGCGCGGCCGCCATGGCGACGACCCCGGGCACGTCCACGGATCCGGACCGCAGGTCCCGCTCCTGGCCACCCCCGTACCCGATCGGTACGCACTCGGCACCACGGTCGAGGAGCAACGCTCCGACACCGAGCGGTCCACCGAACTTGTGTGCGGAGAGACTGAGGGAGGTCACGCCCAGGGCGGAGAAGTCGACCGGGACGTGGCCGACGGCCTGGACGGCATCGGTGTGGACGGCCGCGCCCACCGCGCGGGCCGGGCCGGCCGCGGCCGCGACATCCGTGAGGGTGCCGATTTCGTTGTTGCCGAGCATCACCGCCACGAGCGCCAGTCGCGGGCCGAGCTCGTCGGCGAGGTCGCGGACCGTTGCCGGGGTGACGGCGCCGCGGGGGTCCACGGGCAACACCCGGACGACCCTCCGGCCGCCCCGGTCGGTCGCCAGGTGGGCGGCGGCGTCGAGGACGGAGTGGTGCTCGGTCGCCCCCACGGCCACCACGTCGCCTGCCGAGGCGCCCACCTGCCCGAGGACGGCGAGATTGTCGGACTCCGTCCCGCCGGAGGTGAACAGCACCTCGGACGGCCGGCAGCCGAGATGGTGCGCGAGGGACTCGCGGGCCTCCTCGACGCGGCGGCGGGCGCGGCGTCCGGAGCCGTGGAGCGAGGACGCGTTGCCGACCGAGGAGGACGCCTCGGCGTAGGCGGCGACGGCCGCCGCGCGCATCGGGGTGGTCGCGGCGTGGTCCAGATAGTGCACGGAGCGGGTGGTGGGCATATCGCTGGCAAGGATACGCCCGAACGCGCCGGACCCCGGCACCGCAGGGGTGCCGGGGTCCGGGTGACGCTGGTGGACGCGGTGCGCGTCCTGCTCACTTACGGGCGTTGATGGCCTCGGTGAGCTGCGGGGCGACGTTGAACAGGTCGCCGACGATGCCGTAGTCCGCGATCTCGAAGATCGGGGCCTCCTCGTCCTTGTTGACGGCGACGATGGTCTTCGACGTCTGCATGCCGGCGCGGTGCTGGATGGCGCCCGAGATACCGAGGGCGATGTACAGCTGCGGCGACACGGTCTTACCGGTCTGACCGACCTGGAACTGGCCCGGGTAGTAACCCGAGTCCACGGCGGCGCGCGACGCGCCGACGGCGGCCTTGAGCGAGTCGGCGAGCGGCTCGACGACCTTCTCGAAGTTGTCCGCGGAGCCGACGCCGCGGCCACCGGAGACGACGACGGTCGCCTCGGTGAGCTCGGGGCGGTCGCCACCGACGATCGGGTTGCGCGAGATGACCTTGGCGGCGTTCTCGGGCTCGGGGACCTGCACCTCGACGACCTCACCGGCGCCGGCGGCCGGGGCGGCCTCGACGGAGCCCGGACGCAGCGTGTAGATCGGGGTCTCGCCGGAGACGGTCGCCTCGACGGTGAAGGCGCCACCGAAGATCGAGTGGACGGCCGAACCGTCGGACTTGATCTCCACGACGTCACACAGGGTGCCGGAGCCGGTGCGGGCCGCGAGACGACCCGCGACCTCCTTGCCCTCGAACGTGGCGGCCAGGACGATCGCGGCCGCACCCTGCTCGGCGAGGCCGGCCAGGACGTCGACCTTGGGGGTGACGAGGTAGTTCTGGACCGCGTCACCCTCGGCGACGTAGATCTTCTCCGCGCCGGCCTCCTTGAGGGCATCGGTGAGCGCGGCGGCGGTGCCGGTCTCACCGAAGACGACCGCGGAGGGCTCTCCGAGGGCACGAGCGGCGGTCAGCAGCTCGAGGGACACCTTCTTGAGTTCGCCGTCGACGTGCTCGACCGCGACGAGGACTTCAGCCATGGTGGATTCTCCTTGAAAAAGACTGGGATGAGTCGGTCGGGGTGAGTTCGCGTCAGATGAGCTTCTGCGACACGAGGTACTTGGCGACGTCGTTGCCGCCCTCGCCCTCGTCGGTGACCTTCTCGCCGGCGGCGCGCGGCGGCTTGGGGCTCGCGGAGGTGACGCTGGACGCGGCGTTGTCCTTGCCCACCTGGGCGGCCTCGACGCCGGCGTCGGCCAGCGTGAGGGACTCGACCGGCTTCTTCTTGGCGGCCATGATGCCCTTGAAGGACGGGAACCGCGGCTCGTTGATCTTCTCGCCGACGGAGACGACGCACGGCAGGGTGGCCTCGACCTCGAAGATGCCCTCGTCGGTCTCACGCTCGCCCTTGGCGACGCCGTCGGCGATCTCCAGGGTGCGCATGTGCGTCAGCTGCGGGAGGCCGAGGTACTCGGCGAGGATGGCCGGGACGGCACCCATGCGGCCGTCGGTGGCCTCGTTACCGGTGATGACCAGCTCGGTGCCCTCGATGGTGCCCAGCACGTTGGCCAGGGCCCACGAGGTCTGGACGACGTCGGAACCGTGCAGGGCCTCGTCGTTGAGGTGGACGGCCTTGTCGGCGCCCATGGACAGGGCCTTGCGGATGGCCTCGGTGGCGCGGTCCGGACCGGCGCACAGGACGGTCACCTCGCCGCCGTGGGCCTCCTTGATCTGGAGCGCCTGCTCGACGGCCTTCTCGTTGATCTCGTCCAGGACCGCGTCCGCGGCCTCGCGGTCCAGGGTGTAGTCCCCGTCCGTGAGCTTGCGCTCGGAATAGGTGTCGGGAACCTGCTTGATCAGTACGACGATGTTCGTCATGGGCCTGCGTCGACCTCCTGCGAGTCGGGGCGGGGTGCGCCCCCGTCTAGACCGGGCGCACCGGATTGTGGTCCTGCCAGACACAATAACGCGGCCGCGGCCGCGGTGACGGGGCCGGGGCGGTCGGCGGCTCCGGGTTCGTCAGTTGATGCGCTTGTCCCAGCCTGACCAGGCGGCGTCGCGCAGTTCGTTCTTGCGGACCTTTCCGGTCGACGTCCGGGGCAGGGCCTCGGTCAACTCCACCGCACCGGGCACCTTGTATCGCGCGATCCTGGTCCGGCAGTGCTCGATCACCGCGGCCTCGTCGAGCGTGGAGCCCGGCCGGACCACGACGTAGGCCTTGGGACGCTCGCCCCACTTCTCGTCGGGCATGGACACGACCGCGCAGTCGACCACGTCGGGGTGGGACACGACCGCCTGCTCGACCTCGATGGTGGAGATGTTCTCGCCGCCGGAGACCACGACGTCCTTCGCGCGGTCCAGCAGTTGCACGTATCCGTCCGGGTGCATGACGCCCAGGTCGCCGGAGTGGAACCACCCGCCGGCGAACGCGGTGGCCGTGGCCTCGGGGTCGCCGAAGTACCCCTTCATCACCCCGTTGCCGGTCATGACGACCTCGCCCATGGTCACGCCGTCGGCGGGGACGTCGACCAGCCGGGTCTCCCCCGGTGAGGTGCGCTCGACCACACGCACGGTGTCGGCGTGGATCATGGCGACGCCCTGGCGCGACTTGAGCCCGGCCCGCTCGTCCGGATCGAGGTCGGCCCATCCGGGCTGCGGGGTGCACACCGTGAACGGGCCGTAGGTCTCGGTCAGTCCGTACACCTGGGTGACGTCGATGCCGAGGTCCTCGAAGCGGCGCAGGATGGTCGGCGAGGGCGGCGCCCCGGCGGTGACCATGCGGATCCCGTCGATCGGCCGGGCGGCCGGGTCGTCGGCGATGGTGGACAACACGGCGGGTGCACCGGCCAGGCGGTTGACCCCCTCGTCGTCGAACAGTCTCCAGATCTCGTCCCCGCGGACGGCGCGCAGACACACGTGGGTCCCCCTCGCACCGGTCAGCGCCCAGGTCGTGCACCACCCGTTGCAGTGGAACATGGGCAGTGTCCAGAGGTACTTCGAGTCGGCGTCCAGGCCCTGGGTGACGATCTCGCCGAGGGAGTTGAGGTAGGCGCCCCGGTGCGTGTACATGACGCCCTTGGGTCGGCCGGTGGTGCCGGAGGTGTAGTTGACCGCGATGACGGAGTCCTCGTCAGCGACCGTCCACGAGACCGGCTGCGGGGAGGCGGACGCCAGGGCGTCCTCGAGGGCCTCGGCACGCGGGCCGAACCGGGCCGGGTCGGGTTGCGTGCCGTCGGCGTCCGGGGTGACCAGGACGAGACGCAACGCGTCGGGGACCTCGTCGCCCAGTCCCGCGAGGAGTTCCGCGTCGGCGATGAGGACGGCGATCCCGGCGTGCTCGACGATGTAGGCGATCTCCGCCGGGGCGAGGCGGGTGTTGAGGGCGACCACGGCGCCGCCCGCGAGGGGGACGCCGAACTGCGCGAGCAGCGCCTCGGCCGAGTTCGGCGCCAGGACGCCCACCCGGTCACCGCGCGCCACGCCACGCATCTTCAGCAGGGAGGCCAGCCGGGTGGCCCGGTCGGCGAACTCGGCGTAGGTCTGACGGCGCGGGCCGTCGACGACCGCGGTGGCGTCGGGTGAGACGCGCGCGGCCTTCTCGAGGAAGCTCAGCGGGGTGAGCGCGGTGTCGAGTCCGGAGTTCGCTGTCATCGGGGTGTGGCCGCCTTCCGTGGGCACGGGTGATGCCCGTCACGGTAGCCGCGGAGTGCACTCCGCGATCCGTGATTCCCCCGCCCCGCACCCCTGCCCGTCGGTCCCCGCGTCCGCCACGTCGGAGCGCCGGTCGGGTGGGCGGCGGGCGGCGGACTACTCTCTCGTGTGACTGTCTCGACTCGACGGGGGGGACCTGTGGCACCGGCACCGACACCGACACCGGCACTGACACCGCGCACCGCGCGGGCTTTGGTCGCCGTCGCGCTGGCGGCGGGGGTGGCCGCCGGCTGCGCCTCGGATACGGAGAGCGGCGGCGCCCGCCTGGGCCAGGCCGCGAGCTGGTCCTCGCTCGCGGGTGGCCCGCCGAACTCCGGACGCGCACACTCCCCGGTCTCGGACGCCCCCGGACTGCTGTGGTCGCGCGCCCTCGGTGCGCCCGCGGTCGGCGTGGCCTCCTCGGACGGCATCGGCACGTCGTTCCAGGCCACGATCTCCGACCGCGGGTGCAATCTCTTCGCACTGACCGCCGACGACGGCCGCAAGCGGTGGTGTCTGCGCCTGCCGACCGACGGGCCGCGGATCACCGCGACAGTCGACGGGCGCGGGTCGCTGTTCGTGCCCCTCTACGGCGGGGTCGGCGCCCTGACGGCCGAGGGCGAGAACCGCTGGACCGCCGCGACCCGGGGCGTGCCCACCACCGTGACGTTGCTGGACGGACGCCACCTGCTGCTCGTGTCGCACCTGGGGGCGGCACGGGTGATCAACGCCCACACCGGTCTGGACGTCACGCCCGAACTGCGGATCGCCGGCGACATCTCCACGGACGACCCGGCGTACGGGATCCCGTGGTGCGCGACCGGCGAGCGGGGCTGTCCGGTCCCCGCCCCCGCGGCCGTGGACACGGACACGGCCACCGCCTACCTCACCGCGTGGACGCCGGGCGCCGACGATCCGGAGTTGGTGGCGGTGCGACTGGTCGCCGGTGAGTTCTCCGCCCTCGACGTGCTGTGGCGTGCACCCCTGCCCGACGGGCGCCTGGGGACGCCGGTGGTGCTGTCGAACGACCGGGACGAGGTCTACGTCCACGCGGCCGACGGCGGTCTCGCCGCGTACTCGACGTCCGACGGCGCGGCCCTGTGGACCGCCCCCGTCGGGTACCGGCCGGACACGCCGCCCGCCCTGTTGCCCGACGGCACCGTGGTCAGCGGCGGTCGCACGACGACCGTGTGGAGGGGACCCGACGACGACCACGACGACGACGCGGGCCCGGCGCCGGTGGTGGCCGTTCGCGGGCAGGACGGAACCGGCCGGGTGGTCTGGCGCCGGGACGACCTGCGCCAGCTCACCAACCCCGCCGCGACGCCGGACGGGCGGGTGCTGGTGGCCGTGCGCTCGGACGGATCCGACGACGAGCCCGGCATCGCGGTCCACCTGCTCGACGGCGCCGACGGCGCCACCCTCCACCGGATCGAGGTGCCCGCCGCGACGGGCCCGGTCTCGGGACTCAGCGTCGACGCGGACGGCCGGATCGCGCTGACGACCGCGGTGGGCGCCCTCTACGTGTTCGAGTGAGCAGTGCGCGGCCCGCACACGAACACCACGGCGGAGCTGCCGATCCGGGTCACCACCAGCGCGAGTGGCCGTGACCCGCTGAGCGAGAGCGAGCGTCGCAGCACGTCCGGGTCGGTGTCGACGCCGCGGACGAGGATCTCCAACGACCCGCAGTCTCGCTGGCGCAGCACGCGGCGCAGCTGCTTGCGGTCGAGCCTGCACTTCTCGAGCACCTCGAACCCGGTGTAGCCGTCCGGGATCCGCGGGCCGGTCAGGTGGGCGATCCTCGGGTCGAGCTGACGGAGCCCGTGGCGGCGGGCCCAGTGCCGTACGAGTCCGGCGCGGACGACCGCCCCGTCGGGGTCCACGATGAACCGCTCGGCCTCCTCGTGGGCGTCGACCTCGTCGTCGTCGCCGTCGGTCACCTCCTCCACGTGGACCGCGACCCCGTCCGCGACGAGGCGCGGTGGTCCCCACGGCCCGGCCGCGTCGGCGGCGGTCGTGCGCACCACGGTCGCACGGCGGCGCACACCCGCGGACAGGCCCGGCGACCACAGGCACGCCTCCCGCACCGAGCCGTCGAGGGACACCAGTTCGACCTCCCCGGAGTGGTCGAGCACCGAGGTGTCGAGGCCCGGGGCGCACTTGATGACGTGATCGCGGTCGGCGGCGACGGCGAGCAGGTCGGGCAGCGGCGGGCTGAGCCGCACCGGGTCGTGGACCCGACGGCCCCCGGACCGGCGGGCGGGGTCCGCCACCAGGACGGCGTCGCGGCTGGGCGGGGCGAGCGCGTCGGCCACGCACACGAGTGCGTCGGGGACGTTGTGGGCCGCCATCCGCGCGCGGACCGGATCCAGATCCGAGCCGATCACCCGGTCGGCCGTCCGGACGAGTTCGGCGAGCTCGGCGCCGACGGAACAGGTGACGTCGTGGACGTCCCGTCCTGCCAGGCGCCCGGCCCGCAGGGCCGCGACGGGCCACGCGGTGGCCTGCTGGACGGCCTCGTCGGTGAGCAGCATCGCCCCGGCGCCCCGGATCCCACCCCTCGCGCGCGCCCGGGCGGTGACGACGTCGATCGCCGCCGCCGCATGCACGGGATCCGCGCGCCGGACAGCCGCTGTCGAGGCCACGAGGTCCGCGCGGGACCACGCCAGGCCGGCGGCCATGTCGAGCAGGTCACGTCCGGCGGCGGTGCGCAGGAACTCCAGGTCCTCGGGGGTCACCGACGCAACGTTAGTTCCCGCCCGGAGCGATGGCCCGCGGGGTGGCCAGGACCTCGTCGACATCGGCGGCGGCGGCCAGATCGGACAGCACGTCGAGGGTCGGGCGCAGCATGCCGAGCCGGCCGAGGGTCCCCGCCTGCGCGGCGTCGTCGGCGCGGATCCACTCGGTCGCGCGCGCCTCGGTCGTGCCGCCGTCCGGTTCGACACCGTCGGGCAGGGCCGCCACGAAGAACAGGGTGTCGTACCGGCGCGGGGGTCCGACCGGGGTGGTCCAGCGGTCCCATGGGCGCAGCAGGTGCGCGGACAGCACCAGGCCGTGCGCGGCGAGCAGCGAATCCAGGTCGCCCTCCCCCGCGTCGAGTGCGCGCCGCTCGTCGGGGCCCGGCGGGTCGGCCGGTGCGGCGGCCCCCGGCCCGGTCGCCGGCTCGGCGAGCAGCACCCCGGTCTCCTCGAACAGTTCCCGCGCCACCCCGCGGACGGCCGCAGCGGCGCGGTCCGCGTCGATCCCGAACCGCCCGGCCCACCACTCCGGCTCGGGCCCGCGCCAGGGGCGGGTGCCGTGGTAGTCCCGCGGTTCGACGCCTCCGCCGGGGAACACCGACATCCCGGCGGCGAACTGCATGGTCGCCACCCGGTGCTGCAGGAAGACCTCCACTCCCCCGCCGACCCGCGCGTCGCGGACCAGGGCGACCGTGGCGGCCTCGCGGACCGGCACGGACTCCGGCGCGAACGCCGCGGGAGCCTCACGTGCCGTCATGCCCGTGGTGCCCGCCGGTGCCGGCCCGGGCGGCGCGCCCGGCGCGCGAAGTAGCGTCCGTCGATCGCGTCCACGACGATCGACTGGGAGAAGGCCCTGCTGAGATTGTCGGAGGTGATCACCTCGTCGATCAGCCCCATCGCGGTGACCTCGCCCTCCGCCAGGAGCATGGCGTGGGTGAACCCCGGGGGGATCTCCTCCACGTGGTGGGTGACCAGGACCGTGGCGGGGGCGTCCGGATCCATCGCCATGTCCCCGAGGCGGGCGACCAGGTCCTCCCGGCCGCCCAGGTCCAGCCCCGCCCCCGGCTCGTCGAGGAGCAGCAGTTCGGGATCGGTCATCATGGCGCGGGCGATGAGCACGCGCTTGCGCTCCCCCTCGGAGAGGGTGCCCCAGGTTCGCTCGGCCAGGTGCTCCGCCCCGATCGACTCGAGGGTGTCCGCGGCGCGCTCGAAATCCTCCGGGTCGTACTTCTCCCGCCAGCGGCCGAGCACGGCGTATCCGGCGGAGATGACCAGGTCCTGCACCACCTCGTCGCCGGGGATGCGGCCGGCGACCGCGACCGACGACAGGCCGACACGGCTGCGCAGCTCGGTCACCTCCGTCCGGCCCAGCTGCTCCCCGAGGATGACGGCCGTCCCCGTGCTCGGGTACTCCAGGGCCGAGGCGATCCGCAGCAACGAGGTCTTGCCCGCGCCGTTGGGGCCGAGCACCACCCACCTCTCGTCCAGTTCCACCTGCCAGGACAGGGGCCCCACGAGGGATGTGCCGTCCCGCCGGAGCGAGACGTCGCGGAGGTCGAGGACGAGGTCGGGGTCGATGTCGATCAGGGTGCTCACGACGCCCATCTAACCGGTAATCGGGAGGACGGGTGGCGAAGAACACGGCCGTGCAGGTGAACGCCGACTCGGGCACCCCTGAAGGATCGGCCCGACTTCGCTAGCGTCGTGGAGGCGTGCGCCGCCCACCGCGGCGCCCACCCGCCGAGAGGAGCACCGACGTGAACGACCGTCTGGCCATCGATGAGGTCCGCCCCCTCGTCTCCTGCGGGAGGTTCCCGTCCAAGTCCGTGGTCGGGGAGATCCTGCCCGTCTCCGCGATCGTCTGGCGCGAGGGCCACGACGCCCTGTCCGCCAGCCTGGTCGTCCGCCGACCCGGCGGCGCGTCCTCCCGCACCACTATGGTGCCCGGCACCGAGCCGGACACCGTCCACGCGCTGCTGCCCACGGATGTGGCGGGGATGTGGTCGTTCCGGGTGGAGGCGTGGTCCGACCCGTTCGCCACGTGGCGCAGCGGCATCGTCAAGAAGATGGCCGCGGGCCTGGACTCGGGCGAGCTGGGCAACGAGTTCGAGGTGGGCGCCCTCGTGCTCGACACCGCGATCGCCCGGGCGACGGTCGCCGGCGCCGCCGCCCGGGTCGACCTGCTGACCGGGGCCGCCGCCGCGCTGCGCGGCCCGGGCGACGCGGCCACCCGGACGGCCCCGGCGCTGTCGGACGAGGTCGCGGCCGCGCTGGCCGACGATCCCGTGCGCGAACTGGTGACCGTCGGTCAGACCCACCGCGTGTGGGTGGACCGTCGCGAGGCGCAGTTCAGTTCCTGGTACGAGTTCTTCCCCCGTTCCACCGGAGGGTGGGACGACGAGGGCCGTCCCGTCCACGGGACGTTCACCACCTCGCGCTCCTACGTCGATCACGCGGCCGACCTCGGGTTCGACGTCGTGTACCTGCCGCCGATCCACCCCATCGGCGAGATCAACCGCAAGGGCCGCAACAACACCCTGACCCCCGGGCCCGACGACGTCGGGTCACCGTGGGCCATCGGCTCCGCCGAGGGCGGACACGACGCGGTCCACCCCGACCTCGGCACCGTCGACGACTTCCGGGACCTGGTGACCTACGCCGGGGAGCGCGGCGTCGAGGTCGCACTGGACCTGGCCCTGCAGTGCGCGCCCGACCACCCCTGGGCCGCCGAACACCCCGAGTGGTTCACCGTGCTGCCCGACGGGCACATCGCCTACGCCGAGAACCCGCCCAAGAAGTACCAGGACATCTACCCGGTCAACTTCGACACCGACCCCGAGGGCATCTACGCCGAGGTGCTGCGTGTCGTCCGGCTGTGGACGTCCCTCGGGGTACGGATCTTCCGGGTGGACAACCCGCACACCAAGCCGGCCGACTTCTGGAACCGCCTCATCAGCGAGGTGAAGCGGACCGAGCCGGACGTGCTGTTCCTGGCGGAGGCCTTCACCCGGCCGGCCCGGCTGTTCGGACTGGCCAAGCGCGGGTTCTCGCAGTCCTACACCTACTTCACGTGGAAGACCACGAAGGCCGAGTTGATGGAGTTCTGCGAGCAGCTGCTGGCCCACGTCGACGAGGCCCGCCCCAACATGTTCACCAACACCCCGGACATCCTCCACGAGTCGCTCCAACGTGGCGGCCCGGCGATGTTCGCGATCCGGGCGGTGCTCGCCGCGACGCTCTCGCCCGCGTGGGGCGTGTACTCCGGCTACGAGCTCTACGAATGGCAGCCCGTCGCCGACGGCAGCGAGGAGTACCTCGACTCGGAGAAGTACGAGCTGCGGCCCCGTGACTTCGCCGCCGCGGAGGCCGCCGGGCAGTCGCTCGCCCCGTGGCTGCGCACCCTCAACCGGGTCCGCCGCGAGCACCCCGCCCTGCAGCAGCTGCGCACCCTGACATTCCACGACGTGGACAACGACCAGATCATCGCCTACTCCAAGGTCGACCCGGCCACCGGGGACTGCGTTCTCACGGTGGTCTCCCTGGACTCCCTCGGCGTCCAGGAGGGCACCCTCCACCTCGACATGGCGGCCCTGGGGTACGACGCCGACGCCCGGTTCAGCGTCCGCGACGAGGTGACGGGCTCCGAGTTCCACTGGGGGTCGAGCAACTACGTCCGGCTCGAGCCGTGGACCGCCGTCGCACACATCATCGCGATCCCGCCCTGCGACGAAGCACGTAGGGTCGAACTGTCCTACCGCACGCACACCGTGGATTGAGGCGAACGGCCATGGCAAAGCACAAGAAGAAGGACCGCTCCACCGACCGGCTCCAGCCGGAGCAGACCTCGTCGTCGTCGCCCTCGTCGTCGTCGCCGCCGTCTTCATCACCGCCGTCACCGCCGTCACCGACACCGCCCGCGCCGGCCACGGCGCCCGTCGCGTCCCCCGGGCCCGTCACTCCCACGGAACCGACGCCGATCCCGCACGACGTCCTCGGCCGGCTCCGGTCCGGCACCCACCACGACCCGCACTCCGTCTACGGCGCGCACCGCGACGGCGACGGCTCGGTCGTCCGCACCGTCCAGCCGGGCGCGGTGGAGGTGGAGATCGTGTTCGACGACCGCACCGTCCCCATGACCCCGGTCGGCGACGGACTGTTCCACGCGGCGGTGCCCGAGACGGAGGTGCCCGACTACCGTTTCCGGGTCCGCTACCCCGACGGCCACACGCGCACCGTCGCGGACGGCTACCGCTTCCTCCCGACGCTGGGCGAGGTCGACCTGCACCTCATCGGCGAAGGGCGCCACGAACGACTGTGGGATGTCCTCGGCGCCCACGTGCGTACCTACGACACCGCGGGCGGACCGGTCACCGGCACGTCGTTCGCCGTGTGGGCGCCCAACGCCCGCGGGATGAGCGTCGTCGGCGACTTCTGCGGATGGAATCCCACCGCGCTGCCCATGCGCTCGATCGGGTCCTCCGGGGTGTGGGAGTTGTTCGTCCCCGACGTCGCCGACGGCGCCGTCTACAAGTACTGCGTCCGCGGGGCCGACGGCCGGACCATCGACCACGCCGACCCCATGGCGGTGGCCACCGAGGTGCCGCCCTCGACCGGGTCGAAGGTGTTCACCTCCGGCTACGAGTGGAACGACGACGAGTGGATCGCCGCCCGCGCGACCCGCGACCACTCGCACTCCCCGATGACCGTCCTCGAGGTCCACGTCGGCTCCTGGCGGCCCGGCCTCGACTACCGCGAGTTCGCGCACGAACTCGCCGACCACATCATCGAGACCGGGTTCACCCACGTGGAGTTGATGCCGGTCGCCGAGCACCCCTTCGGCGGCTCGTGGGGCTACCAGGTCTCGTCGTACTTCGCCCCGACCAGCCGGTTCGGCACCCCGGACGACCTGCGCTACGTCATCGATCACCTCCACTCCCGCGGTATCGGAGTCCTGGTGGACTGGGTACCCGCCCACTTCCCCAAGGACGAGTGGTCGCTCGGCCGGTTCGACGGCACCCCGCTCTACGAACACGCCGACCCCCGACGCGGCGAACAGCCCGATTGGGGCACCTACGTCTTCGACTTCGGCCGCCACGAGGTGCGCAACTTCCTCGTCGCCAACGCCCTGTACTGGGCCGAGGAGTTCCACATCGACGGACTGCGGGTGGACGCCGTGGCCTCGATGCTCTACCTCGACTACTCCCGCGAGGCCGGCGAGTGGACCCCCAACATCCACGGTGGACGGGAGAACCTCGAGGCCATCTCGTTCCTCCAGGAAGTCAACGCCACCCTGGCCCGGGAGCACCCCGGTTTCCTCACCGTGGCCGAGGAATCCACGTCCTGGGGCGGCGTCACGTCGCCCACCTACACGGGCGGCCTCGGGTTCTCCATGAAGTGGAACATGGGCTGGATGAACGACACCCTGCGCTACGTGGGGCTCGACCCGATCTACCGCGGTTTCCACCACGGCGAGATCACCTTCTCGATGATGTACGCCTGGAGCGAGCGCTTCGTCCTCCCCCTGAGCCACGACGAGGTGGTCCACGGCAAGGGATCGATGTGGGAGCGCATGCCCGGCACCTCGTGGGACCGTGGGGCCGGCATCCGCAGCCTGTACGCCTACATGTGGGCGCACCCCGGCAAGAAGCTGCTCTTCCAGGGCCTCGAGTTCGGGCAGACCACCGAGTGGGACGCCGACAAGGGTGTCGCCTGGGAGAATCTCGAGGGCTGGGAGGGCGAGTACCACCGAGGCATCCTCGCCTGCGTGCGTGACCTCAACGCCCGCTACGCCGAGAATCCCGGCCTGTGGTCGCTCGACGACGACCCCTCCGGGTTCTCGTGGATCGACGCCAACGACGCCGCCCACAACACGCTGTCCTTCCTGCGGACGGACCACGCCGGCAACACCGTCGCGTGCGTGGTCAACTTCTCCGGCGCCGCGCTCGGCGACTACCGCATAGGGCTCCCCGAGGACGGGTACTGGGAGGAGATCCTCAACACCGACGCCTCGGCCTACGAGGGCTCGGGCGCGGGCAACCTCGGCGGTGTCCACGCCGAGCCGGCACCCCACCACGGACGGCCTTATTCCGCGGCGATCACGGTCGGCCCCCGCGCCACCGTGTGGTTCCGACACGCGGCACCGACGACGACGGAGATCGCGGGCGCCTGAGCGGCCGGGAGCCGAGCGTCAGTAGAGCGCGCTCGCGAGGTCCCGGCGCGCGGCCAGCACGCGTGCATCGTCCACCGGCAGCGCCTCGAGGAGCTCGAGCAGGCGCGCACGCAACGTGGCCCGCTCGTCACCACCGTGGACACGGATCGCGTTCACCAGCGTCGCGAACGCGGCCTCGTACTCGCCGCCCACCAGGGAGGTGTCGGCGGCCCGCAGGGCGTCGGGGATGGACCCCTCGCCCGTGTCGGCCGCCTCCACCGAGCGGCGAGAGGCCTGGACGTAGCGCAGCGCCTCCACCAGGGAGTGCTCTCCCGGGCGGGAGTCCACGAGCGCCGTGAAGCGCTCCTCCGCGGCCGCCAGGTCGCCCTCGGCGAGCGCGTCCTCGGCGGCATCCCGCTCGGGGTCGGTGGGCTCCTCCGGCTCCACGTCGTCGGTGTCCGGTGCGGGCCCACCCAACTTGCCCTCGGTCGCCCGGAGCACGGCCGCGAGCCACTGACGTAGGGCCTCCTCCGGCTGCTCACCCTCGAAGTCGGCGAGCGGGCGGCCCGCCGCCACCGCGTACACGGTCGGCACCGCCCGGGCCTGCAGCGCCTGCGCGATGCCCGGGGAGACGTCGACGTCGACGGTTGCATGGACCCACTGACCGCCGGCCTCCATCGCCAGTGCGTCCAGCAGGCTGGTCAGCGCGGTCGGCGCCCGCTGGGACACCAGCTCGAGGATCACGGGAACCTGGGCGGACCGGGCCAGGACCTCCTGCTCGAAGGAGGCCTCGTCCACCTCCACCAGGACCGCCGGACCGGAGCCTGGCGGCGGGCCGCCCTGCCCCGGGGCGCGACCGGTCTCGGTCGCGCCCCGGCGGGTCTCGGCCCGCTTCTTCAGACCGGACAGGTCGACGGCGCCTGCGAGCGACGCCGCGAGCTTCTGTTCGGCGGCGGACGGGGGTCGGTTACCTGGTCTCGTCACGGCTCCGATCCTGCCACGACGGGCGCGCGGGGGTGTCAGCCGGCCGCGGGCACCCGGATGATCAGGGCGTCACCCTGGCCGCCGCCGCCGCACAGGGCAGCTGCTCCGAGCCCGCCGCCGCGGCGTGCGAGCTCGAGGGCCAGGGTCAGCACCACGCGGTTGCCGGACACCCCGATCGGGTGACCGATCGAGATGGCGCCGCCGTTCACGTTCACCTTGTCGGGGGTCAGGTCGAGCATGCGGGTCGAGTGCAGTCCGACGGAGGCGAAGGCCTCGTTGAACTCGAACAGGTCGATGGCGGAGACGTCGACTCCCGCCCGCTCGCACGCGTTCAGCACCGCGTCGGCGGGCTGGTGCTGGAGGGTCGAGTCGGGGCCCGCGACGGTGCCGTAGCCGACGATCTCGGCGAGCACGGGCCAGCCCTCGGCCTCGGCACGGGCCGCGGACGTGATGATGGTCGCCGAGGCGCCGTCCGAGATCTGCGACGACGAACCGGCGGTGATGGTCCCGTCCTTCGAGAAGGCCGGACGGAGCTTGCTCATCGACTCGAGGGTCGAGTCGGCGCGCACGCCCTCGTCGGTGTCCACGACGGTGTCGCCCTTGCGGCCCTTGACCGTCACCGGCACGATCTCGTCGGCGAACCGCCCCTCCTTCGCCGCCGCGGCCGCGCGCTGGTGGGAGATCGCCGCGAACTCGTCCTGGTGCTCACGGGTGATCTCCAGCTCGACGTTGCGCGCCTCCGTGAGCGCACCCATCGGCTGGTCGGTCGGAACGTCGTGCAGGCCGTCGTACGCCATGTGATCGAGGACCTCGATCGACCCGTACTTGTACCCGGCGCGGCTCTTGGGCAGCAGGTGCGGAGCCTGGGACATCGACTCCTGGCCGCCGGCAACGATGACCTCGGAGTACCCGGACCGGATCGCCTGGTCCGCCAGCGCGATCGCGGTCATACCGGACAGGCACATCTTGTTGATGCTCAGCGCGTCGACGCGCTTGGGCAGCCCGGCGGCGAGCGAGGCCTGACGCGCGGGCATCTGGCCGTTGCCGGCCGAGAGCACCTGTCCCATGATCACCTGATCGACGGCCTCCGGGGAGACGCCGCCCCGCTCGAGGGCCGCACTGATCGCGATGCCGCCGAGCTCCGGGGCGGACAGCGAGGACAGGCCGCCCTGCAGGCGGCCGAACGGCGTGCGGGCGCCGGAGACGATGACGGTACGGGTGGGGTCGGCGGTCATGAGACACCTTCCGATGGAGGGGATGAGACTGTGGTCACCAAACTACCGCGAGCACCGACCGACTAACGTGATGGGCATGACGACTACCCCAGCCGGCCAACCCCTCCTGCCCTCCGAACTCGTCGTGGCGATCGACCACGTCGGGGTCGCCGTGCCCGATTTCGACGCCGCCGTCGACTGGTATCGCGAGAACCTGGGGATGGAGAACCTCCATGAGGAGGTCAACGAGGAGCAGGGCGTGCGCGAGGCCATGCTCGGCTCCCCCGGTCGCCCGGAAGGCGGCGCCCTGCTGCAGATCCTCGCACCGCTGGACGAGTCCTCCACCATCGCCAAGTTCATCGACCGCAACGGGCCGGGGATCCAGCAGATGGCGGTCCGGGTCACCGACATCGACGCCATCACGGCACACCTCACGGGGCGGGGCGTCAGAGTCCTCTACCCGGCACCCAGGAGGGGCACCGCGGACTCCCGGATCAACTTCGCCCATCCCAAGGACGCGGGCGGCGTGCTCCTCGAGCTCGTCGAGCCCGCCGACGCACAGCACTAGTCGCCCCTCACGCGCCCGCCGCTAGGGTGGTGACATGTCGAGCATGCACACGTCACCCACAACGGCGGAGTCCTTCGCGGTGGTGCGCAGGGGATTTGACCGTGAGCAGGTGATGGGAGCACTCACCCGTCTCGAGACGGAGACGGGGGTACTGCGCGCTGACAGGGACGCCGCGGTCGAGCGTGCCGAGAGAGCAGCGGCGGAGGCCGACCGGCAGCGGGCACGCGTGGCCGACCTCGAGGCCAGGGTCGCCGAACTCGGTCGGGCTCCCGTCACCAGCGGTCAGATGTCGGACAGGGTGTCGACGATGCTCTCGCTGGCCACCGCCGAAGCCGAGTCCATCCGCGACTCCGCTCACGCCACCGCCGACCGGATCCGCGCGGAGGCGGAGGAGGACGCGTGGCGGCTACGGGAGACCGCGGGCGCCGAATTGGCCGCGGTCCGCAGGAGTGCCGAGGCGGTCCGCACCGAGCACTCGTCCGTCCTCGATGCGGCACGCGCCCGCGCCCGGGAGATCATCCTCGCCGCGGAACGAGAGGCCCGGCGACTGGACGACGAGGCGGCGCGCCGGCGGCACGAGATCGATGAGGACCACCGACTGGCCTCGGATCTGCGCCGGAGCGAGGACCTGCGCGCGGCAACGCAACGCCAGGACGCCTCGCTGGCGGCCGCGGAGTCCACGCGTCGCGAGGCCGAGGAGGAGGCCCGTCGGCTCGTCGACGACGCCCGCCGCCGGGCGGAGCGTCTGGTCTCCCGGGCGCGACGACATGTCGACGATCTGCGCGTGCTCCGCGAGCGTGTGCTCGACGATCTCGGCGCGATCCGGGCGACACTCGAACCTGTCCCCGGGACAGGCGACGACGTGGAGTTCGACCTGCCGGAGGAACCGGACCTCAACTCCAGCGACGGGTGAGGCCTCTCCGGCCCCGGCCGGACCAGCACCCGGTGTGCCAGTGGCGACGTTCCTCGTCCCCTCCGGGCCGGTCCGGCCACACCACCACATGCGCGGTACCGGAGGTCACCAGGTGATCGCACCCCGGGCACCGGTAGTCCTTGCCCGCCCTGGCGCCGGGGATCCGTCGGACGTGGTAGGAGTCGGGGTCACCCGCGGGTCCTGGTTCGAGCGCCGAGCCCCCGAGTCCGTGCCGCTGCGGTAGCGGTCGGTCGGACCCGCCACGTCGGTGTCGTCTGGGCATCGCGAACGACTCGTTCAGAACAGCCGGAGGTCGGTGGACTCGATCCCTCGCAGGGAGTCGTAGTCCAGGGTCACGCATCGGATGCCACGATCCTCGGCGAGGGTGCGAGCCTGGGGCTTGATGATCTGGGCCGCGAAGATCCCGCTGACCGGCGCGAGCAACGGGTCGCGGTTGAGCAGCTCCAGATAGCGGGTCAGTTGCTCCACCCCGTCGATCTCGCCGCGACGTTTGATCTCCACCGCCACTGTCGTGCCCTCCCCGTCACGGCCGAGGATGTCGACGGGGCCGATCGCCGTCATGTACTCCCGGCGGACCAGGCTGTACCCCTGACCGAGCGTCTCGATGTGCTCGGCGAGCAACTCCTGCAGGTGGGCCTCGACACCGTCCTTCACCAGTCCCGGGTCCACGCCCAGTTCGTGTCGGGAGTCGTGGTGCACCTCGGCGACGGTGATCCGTAGCTGCTCCCCCGCCTTGTTCTCCACGACCCACAACTGATGCTCCGGGTTCTCCGGGTGATCCCGCTCGGTGAGGGAACACGGCGGGGTCATCCAGTTGAGGGGCTTGTAGGCGCGGTCGTCGGCGTGAACGCTCACAGACCCATCGGCCTTGACGAGCAACAACCGCGGGGCCATCGGAAGATGAGCCGTGAGGCGACCGACGTAGTCGACCTGGCACGTGGCTACGACGAGACGCAACGGTTCCTCCTGGGTACGGGCACCGCCCCCGGCACTCGGCGCGGATGGTGTCAGCGGTGGGGACGCCGGGGGCGGACCTGCTCGGTGGAGCAGGCCTCGACCCACGCGAGCATCCCGGTCAGTTTTGCGAGGGCCACGCAGAGTTCACCTTCGACCGGACGGGCGCGGCGGTCGTGTCCGGAGAACGGAACGATCACCTCGCCCTCCTCTGCCACGTCGAGCTCCGGACCGGTGGGCTGTCGACGCGGGCCCAGCACGAGGGTCCGCCGGTCCAACCGCACGTCGGCACCGAACTTCACGCTCAGCAGACGGTAGAACGCGACCTCGGTATCCGAGTACCGGACGGCGCCGTATCCCCACGCATCCTCCCCGGCCCTGCGAACGAGGACCGACGTGGAATTACGACGCACGACGACCAGTCGATACACGACGGCCGCGACCACCGGGACGAGCACGAGCAGGATGACGACACCGAGAATGATCTCGATGGGAGCCGTCACTCTGCTCATCCCCTTCCGGCGGTCGCGGCCGTGTGTGACGGGCGGACCGTGCGTACTAGGCGCCGGCCTTCTCGATGGCGAGGAGTCGGCCCCGGGCGGTGGCCGCGGCGGAGGCGTCATCGCCGGCCTCGGACAGCTGCCGCTCCGCGGCGGCGCGATCGATCGCGTCCGACCACTCTGCGGACTCCCCGAGGATGCTGACCTTGTTCGCGGTCACCGACAGGAAGCCGCCCTGGACGGCAGCGACCTTGCGCCCCTCGTCCGTGTACACCGTGACGGTACCGGCGGCATCCAGCTCACCGAGCAGAGGCTCGTGACCGGCCTGGATACCGATCTCACCCTCGCTGGTCTTGGCGACCACCATGGATGCGGTCCCGGACCAGAACCTGCGCTCGACGGTGACGAACTCGACTTCGATCTCAGCCATGGACGACCGTCACTTCCCGGAGAGCTTCTTGGCGTTGGCCTCGACATCGTCGAGACCGCCGATGCCGTTGAACGCCTGCTCCGGAAGGTGGTCCAGCTCGCCCTTGCAGAGCTTGTCGAACGCCTCGATGGTGTCCGACAGCGGGACGACCGAACCGACCTGACCGGTGAACTTCTCGGCGACCAGGAAGTTCTGGCCGAGGAAGCGCTCGAGGCGACGGGCACGCTGAACCGTGACCTTGTCCTCCTCGGACAGCTCGTCCATACCGAGGATGGCGATGATGTCCTGGAGTTCCTTGTACTTCTGGAGGATCTGGATGACCTCCTGGGCGACGCGGTAGTGCTCCTCGCCCACGATGCCCGGCTCGAGGATCCGAGAGGTCGAGGTGAGCGGGTCGACGGCCGGGTAGATGCCCTTCGACGCGATGGAGCGGGAGAGCTCCGTGGTGGCGTCGAGGTGGGCGAACGTCGTGGCCGGCGCCGGGTCGGTGTAGTCGTCGGCGGGGACGTAGATCGCCTGCAGCGACGTGATCGAGCGACCACGCGTCGAGGTGATTCGCTCCTGCAGCTGACCCATCTCGTCCGCGAGGGTCGGCTGGTAACCGACGGCGGACGGCATGCGGCCGAGCAGCGTCGAGACCTCGGAACCGGCCTGCGTGAAGCGGAAGATGTTGTCGATGAACAGGAGGACGTCCTGGCCCTGCACGTCGCGGAAGTACTCGGCCATGGTGAGGGCCGAGAGGGCGACGCGCATACGCGTCCCCGGCGGCTCGTCCATCTGACCGAACACCAGGGCGGTGTCCTGGAGGACGCCCATCTCCTCCATCTCGAGGAAGAGGTCGGTGCCCTCACGGGTGCGCTCACCGACGCCGGCGAACACCGACGTACCGGAGAACTCACGCGCGATACGGGTGATCATCTCCTGGATGAGCACCGTCTTGCCGACACCGGCACCACCGAACAGACCGATCTTGCCGCCCTTGACGTACGGGGTCAGCAGGTCGATCACCTTGACGCCGGTCTCGAGGATCTCGGTCTTGCCCTCGAGCTGGTCGAAGGCCGGCGGCTCGCGGTGAATACCCCACTGCTCGCCGTCCCGGCCGGTGCCGGGCGCGTCGAGGCAGTCGCCCAGGGCGTTGAAGACGTGGCCCTTGACGACGTCGCCGACCGGAACCGAGATCGGCTGACCGGAGTCGACCACCTCGGCACCGCGGACGAGTCCGTCGGTGGACTGCATCGAGATGCAGCGCACCATGTTGTCGCCCAGGTGCTGGGCGACCTCGAACGTCACGGTCTTGGCGACCGCCGCGAGGGTGATCTCGGCGGTGAGGGCGTTGAAGAGGGCCGGGAGGGCGCCGCGCGGGAACTCCACGTCGACGACCGCACCCAGGACGCGGGCGACCCGACCGGTGAGACCGGCCGTGCCCGTCGTGCTCTGATCGGTAACAGCTGTGGTCATTGCTTAGTCACTTCCTGCGCTAGCGGCGAGCGCACCAGCGCCACCGACAATCTCGCTGATTTCCTGGGTGATCTGTGCCTGGCGTGCCTGGTTCGCCTCGCGGCTCAGGCCCTCCACCAGCTCGGTGGCGTTGTCGGTCGCCGACTTCATGGCGGTCCGTCGTGCCGCCGACTCCGACGCCGCCGCCTCGAGGAGCGAGGCGAAGGCACGGGTCGACATGTACCTCGGGAGGATGTTGTCCAGGAGGGTGTCCGCATCCGGCTCGAAGGAGACCTCCGGCTTGAATTCGGACTCCGACCTGGGGCTGTCGTCCATCATGCCGTCGCTGAGGTCCAGCTCCTCGATCTCGACCTCGGTCTCGATCGGGGCCAGTCGACGCGCCCGCGGGGTCTGCGTGAGCATCGACTTGAACTGGGTGTAGACGATGTGGACCTCGTCGACGCCCTTGCGGGTGGTGTCCGTGCCGTCCCCCTCGAGGAACTCGGAGGCGTCGAACGTCGACTCGCCGCCGGCCTTGAAAGCCGCCGACAGGAGCTGGAACGCCGGACGCGCTTCCTGGTAGTCCGGCTTCTGCGAATGCCC
This sequence comes from Dietzia sp. Die43, assembly GCF_024519835.1. Lineage (NCBI taxonomy): Bacteria > Bacillati > Actinomycetota > Actinomycetes > Mycobacteriales > Dietziaceae > Dietzia > Dietzia sp. Die43. Next base: position 61,607 of record NZ_JALJRF010000002.1, read on the forward strand.
GTGCCAGGCACCGGCGAGCTCGACCTCGCGGAACGTGTAGTACACGATCCCCTTGTTGCCCATCACGTAGATGTCGACCTCACGCCCCTCGCTCTCGAGGTAGGCGATGAGCTCGGCGGCCTCCTTGAGCACGTTGTGGTTGTAACCACCACACATGCCCCGGTCGGAGGTCACCACCAGCACGGCGGACCGCTTCGGGTTCTCCGGCTCGTTGAGCATCGGGTGCTTGAGCGACGAGGCACTCGCGAGATCGGTGAGGATCGCGGTGATCTGGTCCGCGAAGGGCTTGGCCTCCGCGACCCGGGCCTGGGCCTTGGAGATCTGCGAGGTCGCGATCAGCTCCTGGGCCTTGGTGATCTTCTTGGTCGAGTTGACCGACTTGATCCGGTCGCGTAGTTCACGCATGTTGGCCATGGGCGTGGATCACTCTCCTCTCGACCTTGAATCGGATGGCTGTCATCGCAGGCCTCAGGCCTTCTTCTTCTTGGTGACCGTGAGCTTCTCACGATCGATCTCGTCCTCGGACAGCGCCTCGGCCTCGGGCTCGTTGACCACACGGGAACCGTCGGTGGCGACGAAGCCCTCCTTGAACTCGTTGGTCTTGGCCTCGAGGGTCGACTTGGACTCGTCGGAGAGCGCGGCTCCCCCCTCGATCTGGCTGTAGACGTCGGAGGCGGAGTGCCGCAGGGTCTCGAGCAGCTCGCCCTCGAAGCGACGGACGTCCTCGACCGGGACGGAGTCGTAGAAACCCTCACCGGCGAGGTAGATCGAGACGATCTGGTCCTCCACTGCGACCGGCGAGTTCTGGTCCTGCTTGAGGATCTCGACCAGACGCTGGCCACGCTCGAGCTGCGCCTTCGAGGCGGCGTCGAGGTCGGACGCGAACGTCGCGAACGACTCGAGGTCGCGGTACGCGGCCAGGTCCAGACGCAGCGAGCCGGAGACCTTCTTCATGCCCTTGGTCTGCGCGGCACCGCCGACTCGGGAGACGGAGATACCGACGTTGACGGCCGGACGCACACCGCGGTTGAACAGGTCGGACTCGAGGAAGACCTGACCGTCGGTGATCGAGATGACGTTGGTCGGGATGAACGCCGAGACGTCATTGGCCTTGGTCTCGATGATCGGGAGACCCGTCAGCGACCCACCGCCCATCTCGTCCGAGAGCTTGGCGCACCGCTCGAGCAGGCGGGAGTGCAGGTAGAAGACGTCGCCGGGGTACGCCTCGCGACCCGGGGGGCGACGGAGCAGCAGCGAGATCGCGCGGTACGCGTCGGCCTGCTTGGACAGGTCGTCGAACACGACCAGGACGTGCGCACCGTCGTACATCCAGTGCTGCCCGATGGCCGAACCGGTGAACGGCGCGAGCCACTTGAAGCCGGCCGAGTCAGAGGCGGGGGCGGCGACGATGGTGGTGTACTCCATCGCGCCGTTCTCCTCGAGCGTCGCCTTGACACCCGCGATGGTGGAGCCCTTCTGGCCGATCGCGACGTAGATGCACCGGAGCTGCTTGGTCTTGTCGCCCGACTCCCAGTTGGCCTTCTGGTTGAGGATCGCGTCGATGCAGACCGCGGTCTTGCCCGTCTTGCGGTCACCGATGATGAGCTGACGCTGACCGCGACCGATCGGCGTCATGGCGTCAATGGCCTTGATGCCGGTCTGCATGGGCTCCTCGACCGGCTGGCGCTCCAGAACGGACGGCGCCTGCAGCTCGAGGGCGCGGGTGCCTTCCGACTCGATATCGCCGAGGCCGTCGATGGGCTGCCCGAGCGGGTTGACGACGCGACCGAGGAAGCCGTCGCCGACCGGAACGGAGAGGACCTCCCCGGTGCGACGCACCTCCTGCCCCTGGGCGATCTCGTCGAAGTTGCCGAGCACGACCGCACCGATCTCGCGGTCCTCGAGGTTCAGTGCGACGCCGAGGATGCCGCCCGGGAACTCCAGCAGCTCGTTGGCCATCGCGGACGGGAGTCCGCTGATGTGGGCGATACCGTCGCCCGTGTCGGTGACGATTCCGACCTCCTCGCGCGACGCCTCGTTGGAGACCGTCGAGGTGTAATTCGCAATCGCACTGCGGATCTCGTCGGAGGAGATAGTCAGCTCCGCCATGTCATTCCTGCTCTCACTAAGTGTGGTCTGGATGTGTCTTGTCAGGTGAGCATCGACCGAGTGCGACCGTTGCTCGTCGGGTGTCGAGGCCTAGGGAAGCGCCCGTCGTACGGCCGAGAGCCGCCCGGCGACGGAACCGTCGATGATCTCGTCACCGACGCGGATCACCATGCCGCCGAGGACCGCCTGGTCGACCTGGACGTGGACCGCCATCTCCCGTCCGTAGATCTCGGCGAGCTTGCCCTCGAGTGCGGCCCGCTGCTCGGTGGTGAGTTCCGTGGCACTGGTGACCACGGCCACCGACTGTCCCTGGAGTTCGGCCGCCTGCCTGGACAGCGCGTCCAGATCGTCGGCGGGCATGGCGTCCGGCCGGGCGATCGCCTGCCCGGCGAGCGCCTCGGTGACCGCGGTCACCTTGCCGTAGAGGACCTGACCGAGGAGTGTGCGCTTGGACTCCGTGGTGGTCGTGCGGTCGGACAGAGCCTGCTCGAACTCCGCGTCGCCGGCGACGATGCGGCCCAATCTGAACAGTTCGTCCTCGACCGTCCCGAGCTGACCCTGCTCCCGGGCCGAGAGCAGGAGCGCTTCCCGGCCGAGGGTGACGAGGCCCTCACGGAGATCCCGCGGGGTGGACCAGGACAGTGCGACCGCAGCAAGCACGACCGCGAGGGTCGACTCGTCGATCTTCCAGCCGAACACCGAACGGGCGAGGTCCTCGCGGGCCTCGACCGGTGCGGACGAGTCCGCGACGGCGACCCGCAGGGAGCGGTCACCCTCCAGGACGTCGACGACCCGGAAGAGCTCGGCACCGACCTTGGCGCCCGTGGCGCCCCCGGCCGGGTTCGCGGAGAGCGTGGACTGCAGGACCGACCGGGACTGCTCGAGGGCGTCGCGGCTTGCTGCGTGCATAGTCTGCTTCTTCCTTACTTCTGGCCCGCCCCGGCGACCTTGTCCAGGTCGGCGAGGAAACGGTCGATGGTGCCCGAACGGCGGACCGGATCGGACAGCTGCTCACCCATGAGCCGCTCGGCGAGCTCGACCGACTGGCGTCCGAGGTCGCCACGGAGCTCCGTGACGATCTGCTGACGCTGCGCGGCGAGCTGCTGCTGCCCGGCGGCGACGATGCGGTCGCTCTCGGCCTGGGCCTCCGCCTTCATGTCGGCGAGGATCTGCTGCCCCTGCGCACGCGCGTCGTCGCGGATCTTCGCGGCTTCGCCACGCGCCTCGGCGAGCTGGGCGTTGTACTTGTTCAGGGCCGCCTTCGCCTCGGCCTGTGCGGCCTCCGCCTTCTCGATGCCGCCCTCGATGCGCTGGGTGCGCTCGTCCAGGACCCGCTTGAACATCGGGAGGACGAACTTCCAGAACACGAACAGGACGACAGCGAACGGGATCAGCGACCAGACGATGTCGTACAGCGCCGGCGAGAGGACGTTGGGCGTCTCCTCCAGCGGGAGCCCCTCGGTCTCGCTCTGGGCGAGAATGTGGATCGGATTCATGTCGTTGACCTTCGCCAGCCGGCGATCAGAAAATGAAGCCGGTGACGATACCGATGAGCGCCAGGGCCTCGGTGAAGGCGATGCCCAGGAACATCGTGGTGCGCAGCTGGCCGGCCATCTCGGGCTGGCGGGCCATGCCCTCGATCGCCTTGCCGACGACGATGCCGATGCCGATGCCGGGGCCGATCGCGGCGAGGCCGTAGCCGATGGCGCCGTAACCGCGGGCGGTCGTCTCGGTTGCCTGGGCGAGAGTGACGATATCCATGTGGGTTTCCGTTCCCTTTCAGATGGCCGGTGCGGGATGTCCGCACTCGGTCGTCGGTGTGGTCTGGGTGTCCCGGCGCTCGCGGCGCCGGAAGTCTTTTAGTGACTGTCGGCGTGCAACGACAGGTCGATGTACACCGCGGTGAGCAGCGCGAAGATGTACGCCTGCAGGAAGATCACCAGCAGCTCGAAGAACGTGAACGCCACCGACACGATGATGGTCACGAGGCTGACCGCGGTCCACCCGTTGAACTGCCAGAAGAAGAAGTTCGTGGCGGAGAACAGCAGCACGATCATGATGTGCCCGGCCAGCATGTTGGCCATCAGACGGATGGTCAGCGTGGCCGGCCGCAGGATGAAGGTCGACACGAACTCGATCGGCACGACCAGCAGGTGCAGCGCCGGGGGAAGGTTCGGCACGACGACCGACTTGCCCACGAAGGAGAAGAAGCCGTACTTCTTGGCTCCCGCATAGATGAAGACCACATACGCGACCGCGGCCATGACCAGCGGCATGCCGATCCGCGCGTTGGGCGAGATGTTGAAGCCCGGGATCACGGCAGGCAGGTTCATGAACAGCGTGAGGAAGAAGATCGTCGCGATGACCGGGAGGAACCGGTCACCGTCCTTCTTCCCGATGATCTCGTCCGAGATGTTGTTCTTGACGAAGTCCAGCGCGATCTCGCCGACGTTCTGCAGTCCGCGCGGCACGACGGCCGACCGGCGCATCGCCAGGTAGAACAGCACCGCGACGACGGCCGCCGCGATCAGCCGGATGATCATCAGCCGGTCCAGAGCGAACGGAGTCCCCTCGAAGAGCACGGCCGGCGGGAAGAAGTCATTTAGTGACGGCGGATGGAACTCGCCCTTGAATGCCAGCAGTGACGTGCTCAGCGCTCTCTCCCCTGTTCGGGCCGCCTGCAGAGACGGTGGTCATGTCCAGTGTTTCGTTCCGACCTGCGGAACCCGGGAGGGCCCGGGGATTCTCGCGGCGTGTACCGCCGCACCCTTTTCCGGTTTCCCTCCGCAGAGCATCGTAGCAAAGGCCATCCCCTGCGGACCCCTGGGGGCACCTCACGCCGTTATCAGCTCCACATCTCCCCGAAACCAGTCCGTGACCGATCGGGAGTGCCGGAAAATCCCAGCTCAGGGCTCCACGTACGGGGCGCGCGTGCGCAGAATGGCCACCGTCTCCGACGCGAGGACCACGACCATGGCCACGACGATGGTCGTGGCGAACGCGGGCTTGGAGTAGAAGTCGAGCGGCTTGAGAGCCGCGACGACCCCGATCGCCACGATGAGCTTGAGGAGCCACGTTCCCAACAGGACGGCTCCGGTCACCTGGGGTGAGGTTCGGGCCGTGGCGATCACCACCACCGCGGTGAGGAGGACGAACACGCCACCGATCGCGGCCCCGAGCAGGGCGCCCCACAGGCCGGAGCGACCATCCACCGCCCACCACAGCCCTGCGCTGATCACCATGAGCACGGCGAGCGCGGCGGCGCCGAGGGTCACCGCCCTGCGTAGTCCGATGGTGTGGGCGCTCTCGACCTGGTGTCCGGGGGCGTCGTGTCCGGGGGTGTCGTCCATACCCCGCAGCCTAGTCGCCCGGGGATCGGGGCCCGTCGGCCGTCCGGTGCTTCCCGCGCGAACTGCGGAGGCGAGGGACGAGGGTCGCCGCCAGGACGGAGAGGAGACCGGCCGCGATCGCGGGGACGATCACCTCGGTGGGCAGCATCGTCGCCCCGACGGCCCCGAACGCGATGAGGGAGACCCACGCGTAGATGACCAGCGCGACCCTCCGGTGGGAGTGCCCCAGCGCGAGCAGCCGGTGGTGCAGGTGCATCTTGTCGGGTGCGAAGGGGCTACGGCCGGCCCCGACCCGCCGCACCACCGCCATGACGAGGTCGAGCATCGGCACGAACATCGCGGCCGCGACCACGATCACCGGCGAGAGCAGGACGATCATGTCCTGGGGCCCGTACAGGCTCTGCGAGATCTTCCCGGAGGCGCTCGTCGAGGCCGCGGCGAGGACCAGTCCGATGAGCATGGACCCGGAGTCGCCCATGAAGATCCGGGCGGGTTGGAAATTGTGGGGCAGGAACCCGATGAGGGCCCCGGCCAGGACCGCGGTGACCAGTGCCGGCGGGTAGGCCCCGACGGTCCCGCCCTGGTCCAGCATGATGCCCACGGAGAACACGCAGATCGCCGTGGCCGCGATGGCCCCGAGTCCGGCGGCGAGCCCGTCGAGTCCGTCCACGAAGTTCATCGCGTTGACGATCGTCAGTGTGAACACGACCGTGAGCAGTCCGGCCTGGAGCTGGTCGAGGACGAGGATGTTGCCGTCCCCGAAGGGGATGTACAGCAGCGTCCACGACACGCCCATCGCGACCAGGACCCCGGCCGCGGCGGCCTGGCCCGCGAGTTTGGTGACGGCCCCGAGCCCGAGGATGTCGTCCACGATCCCCACCAGCACGATCACCCCGCCGGCGACGATGGTGGCCTCCACGTCGGGGGCGAAGGGCGGGAAGGCCCGGTTCAGGGCCGGCAGCTGCGCGGCGAGGTAGACGGCGATGAGCATCCCGGTGAAGATGCCCACCCCGCCGAGCCGGGGGGTGGGGACCTGGTGCACGTCCCGCTCCCGCGGGTAGGCGAGCCCGCCGATCGCGGGTGCCACTCCCCTGACCAGACCGGTGACGACGAAGGTGACCAGTCCGGCGGTGACCGCGATGAGCAGCAGCTCCCGGAACGGGACCCCGGCACCCATGGTTCAGCCGCGCAGGACCGCGGGGTCGACGCCGAGGACCTCTCCCACGCGCTCGGCGGTCACCGCGCCCTCGCGGACGATGCGCGGACCGGGCCCGGTGAGGTCGACGATCGTCGAGGGCTGGCCGATCGCACATGGGCCGCCGTCGAGGTACACGGCCACCGAGTCGCCGAGCTGCTCCCGGGCCTGGGCCACGGTGGTGGCCGGCGGTTGACCGGAGACGTTGGCACTGGACACCGCGAGCGGGCCGACCTCGCGCAGGAGTTCGATGGCGACGGGGTGCAGCGGCATCCGGAGCATGACCGTGCCGCGGGTCTGGCCGAGGTCCCAGCCCAGGGACGGTGCCTGGTGCACGATGAGACTCAAGCCCCCCGGCCAGAAGGCGCGGATGAGGTCGCGGGCGGCGGCCGGGGTGCTCACGACGAGGCCGTCGATGGTCTCCCACGAGCCGACCAGGACCGGCACCGGCATGTCCGGGCCACGGCGCTTGGCCGACAGCAGCGAGACCACCGCGTCCGGGTCGAAGGCATCGGCGGCGATGCCGTAGAGCGTGTCGGTGGGGGTCACGACCAGCCGGCCCGAGCGCAGGGCGCCGGCAGCGGAACTGAGACCGACTTCGCGGCCGGTGTCCTCGGTGCAGTCGTAGGTGATGGTCACCGGGTGGTCCCCTTCCGGACTGTCGTGTCGACCTTGTCGTCGTCGCGGTCGTCGTCGTCGTGCGTGTCGTCGTGGCCCGCGTCGAGTCGCGTCGCGGTGACGAATCGCGGTCGGCCGGCGAGGTCGGTGTGCTGCTCCACGGTACCGAAGCCCCCCTGCGCGGCCACGACCGCGGCGACCGCGGCGCCGGTGGTGTCGTCGTGCTCGACGGCGAGGTGCCCTCCCGGCGCGAGGAGGGCGGCGGCCACGCCGACGAGGGGGGTGACGACGACGAGGCCGTCCCGCCCCCCGAACAGCGCCGTCGCCGGCTCGTGCTCGAGGACGTCGGCGGGGAGATCATCGGTGACCGGGATGTACGGGGGGTTGGACACCACGGCGGCGGCGCTGCCCCGCAGGTCCGAGAGGACGTCCGCGTCGGTGGCGTCGGCGTGGTGGACCTCGATCGGGGTGTCCCCGGCGGCGGCGCGCTCGGCGGCGTTGCGGCGCAGCCACTCCAGCGCGGCCTCGTGCAGTTCGACGGCGTGGACGCGGGCGTCGGGCCGGGCGTGGGCGATCTCCAACGCGAGGGTGCCGCTGCCGGCGCAGAGGTCCACCACGACCGGGCCGGGGCCGGGGCCCGGTGCGGGCAGGGCCGCGAGCGTCGACTCGACCAGCAACTCGGTCTCCGGTCGCGGGATGAACACCCCCGGCCCGACGGCCAACTCGAGCCGTCCGGAGACCGCGCGGCCGAGCAGGTACTGCAGGGGGGTCCGGTCGCGGGCGCGGGCGGCGACGATCCGCTCGACCTCGCTCACCGCGGCGGCGTCGAGGTCGTCGGCGAGCATGAGCCGGGTGCGGTCGATGCCGAGCACGTGCGCACAGATGAGCTGGGCCTCGACGTGCGCGGAGTCGACGCCCGCCGCGCCGAGCGCCTGCGCGGCCGAACGCACGACCCCGGTCACCCCGGCCGAGCGCGGGTTCACGGCCTAGGCCTCTTCCATTCGTCGCCGCCGCTCCTCGGTGGCGAGGGCGTCGAGCACCGCGTCGAGGTCACCGTCCAGCACGGCGTCGAGATTGTGCGCCTTGAACCCCACCCGGTGGTCGGCGATGCGGTTCTCCGGGAAGTTGTAGGTGCGGATGCGCTCCGACCGGTCGACGGTGCGGACCTGGGTGGCCCGGCCCTCAGACGCCTCGGCGTTGGCGGCCTCCTCGGCGGCGGCCTGGAGTCGCGCCGCGAGCACCTGTAGCGCGCGTTGCTTGTTCTGCAGCTGACTGCGTTCGTTCTGACACGTGACGACCGTGCCGGTGGGCAGGTGGGTGATCCGCACCGCGGAGTCGGTGGTGTTGACGCCCTGCCCGCCCTTGCCGGATGAGCGGTAGACGTCGATGCGCAGGTCGGACTCGTCGATCTCGACCGGACCCACGTCCTCGGGCTCCGGGTAGACGAACACGCCCGCGGCCGAGGTGTGGACCCGGCCCTGGGACTCGGTGACCGGCACCCGCTGGACCCGGTGCACCCCGCCCTCGAACTTGAGGCGGGACCACACCCCGTCGCGAGACGGCTGGCGAGCCCGGATGGAGAAGGTCGCGTCCTTGTACCCGCCGAGGTCGGACTCCGTGAGGCCGAGGACCTCGATCACCCATCCGTGTTTCTCGGCGTACCGCGTGTACATGCGGGCGAGGTCGGCGGCGAACAGTGCGGACTCCTCGCCGCCCTCCCCCGACTTGATCTCCATGACCACGTCGTCCGCATCGTGTGGGTCGCGGGGCGCCAGCAGGTCGGCCAAGCGGGTCTCGAGCTCGGCCGCCTCAGCCTCCAGCTCCTCGGCCTCCCCGGCGAACGAGGAATCGTCGCCGGCGAGCTCCCGCGCCGCGGCGGCGTCCTCGCGCGTGGACACCAGCGCACGGTGACACTGCACGATCGGGGTGAGCTCGGCGAAGCGTTTGCCCACCCGGCGGGCGGCGGTGGCGTCCTCGTGCAGAGCGGGGTCGGACAACTGCGTCTCGAGGCCCCCGTACTCGGCCAGGACGTCGTCGATCGAGGACGGCGACCGTCCCTCGTTCCCGCTCACTCCTCGTCCTGCGGCAGGGTGGGCGTCGTCTTGGCCACCTGCAGCAGGAATTCGTAGTTGTTGTTGGTCTTGCGCAACTGCGACATGAGCAGGTCGATGGCCTGGTGGGAGTCCAGCCCCGAGAGCACGCGGCGCAACTTGTGCATGATCCCGGCTTCCTCGGGGGTCATGAGCAGCTCTTCCTTGCGTGTACCCGAGGGCCCCACGTCGACCGCGGGGAACACCCGCCGCTCGGCGATGCGACGGTCCAGTTTGAGCTCGGCGTTGCCGGTGCCCTTGAACTCCTCGAAGATCACCGTGTCGCCGGCCGAGCCGGTCTCCACCATCGCGGTGGAGATGATCGTCAGCGATCCACCGTTCTCGATGTTGCGCGCCGCGCCGAGGAACCGCTTGGGCGGGTACAGGGCCGTGGAGTCGACGCCGCCGGACAGGATGCGACCCGAGGCGGGCGAGGAGTTGTTGTAGGCGCGGCCGAGTCGCGTGATGGAGTCGAGGAGGACGACGACGTCCTGCCCCATCTCCACCAGACGCTTGGCCCGCTCGATCGCGAGCTCCGCGACCTGGGTGTGGTCCGACGGCGGACGGTCGAAGGTCGAGGCGATGACCTCGCCCTTCACCGAACGCTGCATGTCGGTGACCTCCTCCGGCCGCTCGTCGACGAGGACGACCATGAGGTGGCACTCCGGGTTGTTGACCGCGATCGAGTTGGCGATGTTCTGCAGGATCGTGGTCTTACCGGCCTTGGGCGGGGAGACGATCAGCGCGCGCTGCCCCTTGCCGATCGGCATGATCAGGTCGATCACGCGGGTCGAGATGATGTTCTTCTCGGTCTCGAGGCGCAGTCGCTGGTTGGGGTACAGCGGGGTGAGCTTCGCGAAGTCCGGGCGATTGCGGACCTGGTCAACCGGGCCACCGTTGACGGTGTCGATGCGGACCAGCGGGTTGAACTTCTGGCGGTTCTTGCCGCCACCCTGGCCCCCGCCGCCGCCCTGGCCGCCGCCCTGGCCGTCGTTCTGGCCGTCGCGGGGCATCTTCACCGCGCCGGTGATCGCGTCACCGCGACGCAAGCCGTGACGACGGATCATGTTCATGGAGACGTAGACGTCGTTGGGTCCCGCCAGGTAGCCGGACGTGCGGACGAACGCGTAGTTGTCCAGCACGTCGAGGATGCCCGCGACCGGCTGCAGGACGTCGTCGTCCCGCACCTCCGTCTCACCCTCGGCCGGGCGCCCCCCGCCGCGATTGCGCTCGCGGCGCCGGCGGCTGCGACGGCCGCGGCCCCCTCCGTCGTCATCACGGTTCTGACCGTCACCGCGGGGGCCGTTGTCGCCGCCGCCCTGGTCGGACTGGTCGTTGCGTCCGCCCTGCTGATCGCGGTTGCCGCCCTGGTTGCCCTGGTCGTTGCGGCCGCCCTGCTGATCGCGGTTGCCGCCCTGGTTGCCCTGGTCGTTGCGCCCGCCCTGCTGATCGCGGTTGCGGCCGCCCTGCTGATCCCGGTTCTGCTGGTTACGCCCCTGACGCTGCCCGCTACCGCGGTTGCCGTCCTCGCGACGGGACCGGTCCCCCTGGCGACCGGAGTCGGAGTCATCCGACCCGCCCCGGGGGTTCTCCGCACCGCCCCCGGCCCTGTCGCCACGATCCCGTCGGCCGGACTCGGTCTGCGGGGCGGGCGCCCCGCTCCGTGCAGACGCCTCGTCTCGTGCAGACGCCTCATCGCGGTCCGGCGTCTTCTCCGGAGCCGACTCGGCCTTCGCCGCGGGCTCGTCGGCCACCGCGGGTTCGGTTTTCGGGGCGGGCGCGGTCTTCGGGGCGGGCTCACGGGCCGGCGCGGGCCTGCCACCCCGGGCGCCCTCGATCATCGCGACGAGGTCGCCCTTGCGCTTACCCGACAGGCCTTTGAGGCCCATCTGCTGGGCCAGCGACTTGAGGTCGTTCAGGCGCATCGCCGACAGCGAGGCACCCTGTGCTGGCGTGGAAGTGGTGTCCGTCGAGGTCACGGGGATCCTTTCTGGGCCCGGGGCCGGGGCGGTGTACGCCGCCTCGCATCGAGCAGGTGTCCGGGAAGCGGACTCGGCGTCCCGGGGTGGCCGCTGGGGCCTTCCGTGGCGGCAACGTGGCCGGACACGGATCTTTCGTCTGAGGGGGATCCTCGTGAGGGGAGAACCGCTCGATAGTGGGGATCCCTGTACGCCACTCGCCGATCGGCCTGTCCCACCGAGTCCGATCCACACCACACCGACCTGGTGCGGAGGGTGCTGCGAGGATTGACTCGGAATGCTGGGACGACCGGGCGCCCGTGGCTGGGTGCAAGCATACTACTCTGTGGCCGATCGCGCGCAGGTCCCCCTTCCGCGAGTCGCGACTGGCGCTCACCGCGTCGGATGCGGGCGGTAACGTACAGCACACGACAAGGGCCACACGACCTCGGAGGTGACCGTGCTCGGAACGATGCTGGACACGCCACTGCTCGTGTCCCGGATCCTCGAGCACGCGGCGGAACGACACGGTGGGTCCACTGTCACCGGATTCGTCGGCGACCTGGAACCCCGTCCGGTGCGATACGACGTGCTGGCCTCCCGCGCGGCCGCCACCGCGCACGCCCTCGCCGGGCTCGGGGTACGACCCGGCGATGTGGTGGGCATCCTGTCCGGCAGCCGCACCGAGGTCGTCGAGGCGATGTTCGCCCTCCCCGCGATGGGCGCGGTCGCCCTCCCGGTGAACGTCCTCCGCTCGCGGGAGTTCATGCTCTCCGTCCTGAGCGACAACCGGGTGTCGGTCGTACTCGTCGACCCGGAGCTGCTCTCCTCGGCACTCCCGGTGGCCGCGCAGCTCGATTCGCTGCGCCACCTCGTCGTCGTCGACGGTCAGGTACCCCCAGACCTCGGCGAGCTCGATGCCGACGTCCACGCCCTCGAGACCCTCCTCGACGGCCAACCCACCACCTACCCGTGGCCCGACCTCGATGAACGCTCCGCCGCGGCGATCGCCTACACCTCCGGCACCACCGGCGCGTCCAAGGGCGTCGCCTACACCCACCGGTCCATCTGGCTGCACTCCATGCAGATGTCCATGGCCGAGAGCGCGGCCCTGCGCAGCGGCGACACCGTCCTGACCACCGTGCCGATGTACCACGTCATGTCCTGGGGGCTGCCGTACGCCGCGTTCATGACCGGCGCCGGCCTCATCACCGCGCGACCACGGCCCGGCCGGGTGCTCACCACCGGCCACGACATGGCCGACCTGCTGCGCACATACAGGCCGAACAAGATGGCCACCACACCGGCCACCCTCCAACGGCTACTCCGGCGGCTGGAGAACAATCCGCAGTCGATCGCACATCTCAGCGAGGTCCTCGTCGGCGGATCGCCCGTCCCCGAGGCCCTGTTCGACGCGTTCGTCGAGCGCCACGGGGTCACGATCATGCAGGCCTACGGACTCACCGAGTCCAGCCCCATCGCGTCGTTCGCGCGCCCGGACCCCCACTCCTCCGCGACCCGGCGACGCGCACAAATGCTCGGTCAGGGACGTTTTCCCGCCGGCGTGAAGGCACGCATCGTCGACGGCGGTCGGGTCCAGCACAACGACGGGTGGTCGGTCGGCGAACTCCAGATCCGCGGCCCGTGGGTGACAGCCCGCTACCTCGGCGACGAGGCCTCCGATCGCTTCGTCGACGGGTGGCTACGCACCGGGGACGTTGCCAGCATCTCCCCCAAGGGCTACCTCGACGTGGTGGACCGGGTCGACGACATCATCGCCTCCGGCGGTGAACTGATCTCGACGGTCGAACTCGAACACGCGATCCTGCTCGACGACCGGGTCGCGGAGGTGGCCGTGGTCGGTGTCCCGGACGAACGCTGGGGCAACCGGCCGCTCGTCCTGGTCCAGCTCAAGACCGGGGCGACCGCGTCCGCCCGCGCCCTCTGGGAGGGTCTCGAGGGCGTCGTGGAGAACTGGAAGCGCCCGGATCACTGGGCGTTCGTCGACCACATCCCGCAGACCACGGTCGGAAAGTTCGACAAGATCAGGATCCGGGCGCGCCACGCCGCGGGCGACTACGAGATCACGACGATCGCCCCGGAGGCGTCCGACTGAATCCCTCCGACGGGGTCTCGAAGGGACGCTCTACCGATCGGACGGGACGCCGGTCGACCGGGTGTCAGGCGAGCGGGTGTCAGTCGCCCGTCACGACCCGGGCACCGTCCGCGATCTGCAGGTCCAGCACCGTCCATCCCTGCGCCTCGGCCTCGGCGCGCAGGTCGGTCGGCAACCCGTCGGTGCCCAACACCAGCACGGTCGGGCCGGCGCCGGAGACCGTCGCCGCGAGACCCCGCTCACGCAGTCTGGTGACCCACTCGGTGGTGCCGACCAGGGCCGGGGCCCGGTAGGACTGGTGGAGCCGATCCTCGGTCGCGGCCAGCAGGAACTCCGGATGGGCCGCGAGCGCGACCGACATCAGCGCGGCGCGGCTCGCGTTGAAGGCCGCGTCCTCGTGCGGGACGGTCGCCGGGAGCAGGCCGCGGGTCTGCGCGGTCGACGACGTCTCGGACGGCACCAGAACGGTGGCGACGATCGAGGGATCCACCTCCATGCGGACCGCACGGTAGTGCACGCCGGTCGCCGAGCGCTCCGTCCACGACACCACGACCCCGCCGAGGACACTGGCCGCCGCGTTGTCCGGGTGGCCCTCGAACTCGCTCGAGAGCTGGACCAGGTGGTCGTTCGTCAGCACCCCGCCCATCAGACCGTTCGCCGCGACCAGTCCGCCGACCGCGGCGGACGCCGACGACCCGAGACCGCGGGAGTGCGGGATCGCGTTCCGGCAGGAGATCCGTACGCCCGGCACACCCACACCACCGGCACGCAGCCCGGCCTCGACGGCCTTGGCCACCAGGTGCGAGGCGTCCTCGGGGACCTGACCGGCGCCCTCCCCCGACACCTCCAGCTCGAGGCCGGAGTCGATCGTGGTCACCGTGATCGTGTCGTACAGCCCCAGGGCCACCCCGAGCGCGTCGAAACCCGGCCCGAGGTTCGCGCTGGACGCCGGTACCTCGATCGTGACCGTGCGCCCGACCGGCAGGATGTGCCCACCCGAGCTGCCGAAGACCTCCGGGCCGGGACCGCTCACCTCGCTCACTGCAGGCCGAGGGCGCCGGCGACGGCCGACGGATCCACCGGGATGGCCTCGACCTCGGGCATCCCCAGCAGGGCGGTGTCGGGGTCCTTGAGTCCGTTGCCGGTCACGGTGCACACGATGGTCTGTCCCGCCTCCAGCTCACCGCCCGCGTGCGCGTCGAGCAACCCCGCCACCGAGGCCGCGGAGGCGGGCTCGACATAGACGGCATCCTTGCCTGCGACCATGCGGTACGCCTCGAGGATCTGCTCGTCGGTGCGCTTGCGGAACGTCCCCCCGGACTCGTCGCGGGCGGTCACCGCGCCGTCCCACGACGCCGGGGAGCCGATCCGGATGGCGGTGGCGATGGTCTCGGGGTTCTTGACCGGGGCGCCGTCGACCAGCGGTGCGGCGCCGGCGGCCTGCACACCCATCATCCGCGGGCGGGACGAGATGATCCCGTCGGCGTGGTACTCGGTGTAACCCTTCCAGTACGCGGTGATGTTGCCCGCGTTGCCGACGGGCAGGAAGTGCAGGTCGGGGGCGCGCCCGAGAACATCGACGATCTCGAACGCCGCCGTCTTCTGTCCCTCGATCCGGACCGGGTTGACCGAGTTGACCAACCCGATCTCGGCGTAGGTGGCGGTGGTCTTGCGGGCCAACTCCAGGCAGTCGTCGAAGTTGCCGTCGACCTGGATGATGGTGGCCCCGTGCATCACGGCCTGGGCGAGCTTGCCGGCGGCGATCTTGCCCTGCGGGATGAGCACGGCGCACTCCATCCCGGCACGGGTGGCATAGGCGGCCGCCGATGCGGACGTGTTGCCAGTCGACGCGCAGAGGACGGCCTTCTGGCCGCGAGCCTTGGCATCCGTCACCGCCATCGTCATGCCCCGGTCCTTGAAGGATCCGGTCGGGTTGAGGCCCTCGACCTTGAGGTACACCTCGCAACCCGTCACGGCGGACAGGTGGGTCGCGCGAATGAGCGGGGTCCCGCCCTCGTAGAGCGTCACCGGCTCCCAGTCGTCCCCGATCGGGAGTCGGTCGCGGTAGGCCTCGATGAGGCCGGGCCACCGGCTGTGCACGGGCTGGTGGGTGTTGCTCATTCGGTGTCCACTCCCTCGAGACGGATGACGCTGGTGATGGCCGTGACGGCGTCCTGATCCGACAGTGCTGCCACGGTGTCGGAGAGCGCGCGCTCCGACGCCCGGTGGGTCAGGACGGTGAGCTCCGCGGAGGGCTCGACATCGTCGAGCTCGGTCTCCGGCAGTTCGACCTCGGTCTGTCGCACCTGTGCGATGGAGACGCCGTGCCGCGAGAACTCGGCGGCGACGAGCGCGAGCACGCCCGGCTTGTCGGCGACCCGCATGCGCACGTGATAGCGCGTCGAGATCTCGTCCATGGAGGCGACCGGAAGAGCGGCGTACGTCGACTCCCCCGGGGCGCGACCCGCACCGACCTTGTTGCGGGCGGCGGCGACCATGTCGCCCAGGACCGCGGAGGCGGTCGGGGAACCTCCCGCACCCTGACCGTAGAACATGAGTCGACCGGCGGCCTCCGCCTCGACGACGACGGCGTTGAACGCCCCGTTCACCGTGGCGAGCGGGTGGGTGTTGGGCAGCAGCGCCGGGTACACGCGCGCCGACACGGCCTCGGACCCGTCCGACTGGGTGAGCTTCTCGCAGATGGCGAGCAGCTTGATGGTGCAGTCCATGTCGCGGGCCGACTCGAAGTCGTCCGGCGAGATCCGCGAGATGCCCTCGCGGTAGACATCCCCGGCGGTGACGCGGCTGTGGAACGCGATCGACGCGAGGATGGCGGCCTTGGCGGCCGCGTCATACCCCTCGACATCGGCCGTGGGGTCGGCCTCGGCGTACCCGAGACGGGAGGCCTCCGCGAGGGTCTCCGAGTAGTCGGCCCCGGTCGAACCCATCTCCGAAAGGATGTAGTTGGTGGTGCCGTTGACGATCCCCAGCACGCGCTCCACCTGGTCGCCGGCCATCGATCGGCGCAGCGGGCCGATCACCGGGATAGCACCGGCCACGGCCGCCTCGAAGTACAGATCGGTGTGCGTGGAGTCGGCCACCGCCGCCAGTTCGTCCGTGTACTCCGCGAGCAGCGCCTTGTTGGCCGTCACCACGGCCTTGCCGTGACGCAGCGCCTCGAGGAGGAGCGGACGCGGCACGTCGATGCCGCCCATGAGCTCGACGACGACGTCGACGTCGTCGCGCGCGACCAACGACGACGGGTCCGCGGTGAGCAGGTCCGGATCGAGCCCGCGATCCTTGGTGAGATCGCGCACCGCCACGCCGCGGAGGGCCAGGGGCGCGCCGATGCGGGCCGCCAGTGCGTCGGCGTTCTCGGTCATGTAGCGGATGACCTCGGATCCGACGGTGCCCATCCCGAGCACCGCCACCCCCACGGGTCGCACGCCTGACGCGCTTGCGTCGCTCACTGTCCCACCTCCAGGCTCGTCAGATCGTCCAGGGTCTCACGGCGCAGCACCAATCGTGCCCGCCCGTCGCGCACCGCCACCACGGCGGGTCGCCCGATCATGTTGTATCGGCTCGACATGGAGTAGCAGTATGCGCCCGTGGCCGCGACGGCCACCAGGTCACCGCCACCCACGTCCTCCGGCATCCACAGGTCGCGCACCACCACGTCGCCGCTTTCGCAGTGTTTGCCGACCAGCCTGGACACCACCGGCTCGGCGTCTGACGAGCGTCCCACCAGCCGGGCGTCGTAGACGGCGTCGTACAGGGCCGTGCGGATGTTGTCACTCATCCCGCCGTCGACACTGATGTATCGCCGGTTCTCCCCGCCCGCGAGCTCGACGTCCTTGACCACGCCCACCTCGTACAGCGTGACCGTGCCCGGGCCGGCGATGGCACGACCGGGCTCGACGACCAGCGTCGGAGGGACGAGGCCGGCATCCCGGGCGAAACCCTCGACGATCTCCCGCAGGGACGCCGCCAACTGGGCCACCGGCGGCGGATCGTCCGACGAGACGTAGCTGATGCCGAGACCGCCGCCGAGATCGAGGTGGTCGAGCTGAGCTGTCCGCTCGGCGCCGAACTCGTCGACGATCTCGCGCAGCAGTCCGATCACCCGTCGCGCCGCGAGTTCGAACCCGTCGATGTCGAAGATCTGGGACCCGATGTGACTGTGCAGCCCGGTCAGCCGGATGTTCGGCGCGTCGAACACCGCGCGGACGGCCTGCATCGCCGCACCGCCCGCGAGCGAGAAGCCGAACTTCTGGTCCTCGTGGGCGGTCGCGATGAACTCGTGGGTGTGGGCCTCGACGCCGACCGTGACCCGGATGAACACGTCCTGGACGACGCCCTCCTCACCGGCGATCCGGTCGAGCATCTCGATCTCCGACATCGCGTCGATCACGACGTGGGCGACGCCACTGCGGACGGCCAGGCGCAGCTCGTCCGCTGACTTGTTGTTTCCGTGGACGGTGATCCGTTCGGGCGGGAACCCGGCCCTCAGCGCGATCGCGAGCTCGCCGCCCGAGGCGACGTCCAGCCCCAGCCCCTCCTCGGCGACCCAGCGAGCAGTCTCCGTGGTCAGGAACGCCTTGGATGCGTAGTGCACGCGGTCCGCCCCGCCGAACGCTTCCGCCATCTCGCGGCACCGGGAGCGGAAATCGTCCTCGTCGATCACGAACAGTGGCGTACCGAACTCCGCGGCGAGCTCGCTCGCGGTGACACCCGCGAACTTCACCACTCCGTCGTCGCGCCGGTCGGCACCGCGTGGCCACACGGAGGGCGCCAGTGCCATGACGTCGTTCGCGTCGGCGGGCCGCTCACCGATCCCCGGCGCGTGCGGGACCTCGTGCCGGGCCCCGGCGGGGTGGGCGCTCACATCTTCTCCGGTGCGCTGACGCCGATCAGGCGGAGGCCGTTCGCGAGGGTCTGCCGGGTGGCCGTACTCAACGCGAACCGGGCGGCGTGCAGCGGGCCCGGCTCCTCGTCACCCATCGGCAACACACGACAGGTGTCGTAGAAGCGGTGATACGCGGCGGCCAACTCCTCGAGGTAGCGCGCGATACGGTGGGGCTCGCGCAGGTCCGCGGCGCTGGCCACGACCCGGGGGAATTCACCGATGGTGCGGATGAGCGCACCCTCCCGGTCCTCGGTGAGCAGCGCCAGGTCCGCACCCTCGGGGGTGACCCCCAGATCGGCGGCGTTGCGCGCCAGGGAGCAGAGACGGGCGTGCGCGTACTGCACGTAGAAGACGGGGTTGTCGTTCGTCGCCGACGTCCACAGCGCCAGGTCGATGTCCATCGTCTGGTCGACCGAGGACCGGATCAGCGCGTACCGCGCGGCATCGACGCCGATGGCGTCGACGAGGTCGTCGAGCGTGATGACGGTTCCCGCCCGCTTGCTCATCTTGACCGGGGCGCCGTCCCTGACGAGGTTGACCATCTGACCGATGAGCACCTCGATCGTCGCCGGGTCATCGCCCAGGGCCGCTGCGGCGGCCTTGAGCCGGGCGATGTACCCGTGGTGGTCGGCTCCCAACATGTAGATGCACAGGTCGAAGCCGCGTTCGCGCTTGTCGAGGAAGTAGGCGATGTCACCGGCGATGTAGGCGGCGTCGCCGTCGGACTTGAGAACCACGCGGTCCTTGTCGTCACCGAACGCGGTGGACCGGAGCCACCAGGCGCCCTCGGATTCGTAGAGGTTCCCGTTGCCCTTGAGCGTCTCGATCGCGCGGTCCACCGCACCGGAGGTGAACATCGAGTTCTCGTGGGTGTAGACGTCGAAGACGGTTCCGAACTCGGCCAGCGAGTTCTTGATGTGGCTGAACATCAGGTCCACGCCGACCGCTCGGAACGTCTCGAGGGCCTCGGACTCCGGCTGCTCCAGCACGTCCGGGTGCTCGGCGACCACGTTCGACGCGATGTCCTGGATGTACGCCCCCGCGTAGCCGTCCTCGGGGGTCGCCTCGCCGCGAGCAGCCGCGGCCAGCGAACGGCTGAAGCGGTCGATCTGCGCACCGTGGTCGTTGAAGTAGTACTCACGCGTGACCGCTGCGCCGGAGGCCTCGAGCACACGACCGAGGGCGTCACCGACCGCCGCCCAGCGTGTTCCGCCCAGGTGGATGGGCCCGGTGGGGTTCGCGGAGACGAACTCCAGGTTCACCCGGCGGCCGGCCATCGCGTCCCCGTTGCCGTACTCCTCGCCCGCGGAGAGCACGGTGGCGACGAGCGAGCCCTGGGCCCCGGAATCGAGACGGATGTTGAGGAACCCCGGTCCCGCGATCTCGGCCGAGGCCACGCCCGGGTCGGCCACCAGCGCGGTCGCGAGATCCTGCGCCAGCTCGCGAGGGGCCGACCCCACCTTCTTGGCCAGTTGGAGAGCGATGTTCGTCGCGTAGTCCCCGTGCTCGGGGTTGCGCGGCCGCTCCACCGTCACCGACTCCGGAACGACCGACGTGTCGGCCCCGCGGTCGGCGAGAACGGAGATGAGGGCGGCGCGGATGACGGCGGCGAGATCGGCGGGAGTCACGTCTTCCTATCCTAGGTGTCGGCACGTCGCGGGGGGAATCGGACGTCTGTCCGGGCGACCCGTCCGAGCCCCGACGGGCCCGATGCGGCCCTGCCCGACCGCCGGTGCTACGATCAGTCTCGCTGTTCGAGCGATCCCCGCCAATGCGGGGCGTCCGCTGGAGCGGCCTCCGGCCCGTGAGGGTCGGTATCCCGCCCTCGTAGCTCAGGGGATAGAGCGTTGGTTTCCGGTACCAAAGGTCAGGGGTTCGATTCCCTTCGGGGGCACACGCAGGACGAGAAGGGCCCGGGCGATTGCCCGGGCCCTTCTCGTCTCTCCCGCTCCGCGTCAGGTGGGCCGGGTGATGCCGTCCACCTCACCGATGCGGTCGACGATTCGCTCGTAGATGTCGGTGAGTGCGAGTACCTCGTGCTCGGAGAGCACATCGATGAACAGCTCCCGGACCTTCTCGACGTGCTTGGGGGCCACTGACGCGATCGCCTGGGCGCCCGCCTCGGTGAGGGTGACGACGGTCCCGCGACCGTCCTCCGCGCATTCTCCCTTGGCCACCAGGCCGCGCCCCTCCATACGCCGGACCTGGTGAGAGACCCGGCTTCGGTCCCAGCCGAGCGCGGCGCCGAGTTCCCTCGCCCGGAGTCCCCGGTTGTCGGCCTCACTGAGGCTCACCAGAACCGAGTAATCGGATTGAGACATCGAGGCGTCCCGCTGGAGTTGGCGCTCCATGGCGAGTTCGAGCAGTTGGTTCACATCGCGGTACCGGCGCCACATGCGCTGCTCGTCATCGCTCAACCAGCGTGTCTCCGTCATGGGGCTATTACAGCACGACGACCCACTCGGCATTCCTCCACCATCGCTCCGGGGCGCCCGCCGCCGTCAACGGCGTTCACTCGCGATCGGTGCCAGACCTCTGCATGACGTGGGTGTGTGCGCCCCCGATGCCCGCGAACCGGGCGCGGTCGCACGTGAGCACGATGACCTGTGACGTCGCCGCAGCCGCGGCGATGACCGCTCCCATGGTGAGTCGGCGAGAGGGATCCGTATAGCCCATGGTGTCGTCGAGGAAAACGGGGACGCCGTCGTCGCCGACGAGTCGCGCACAGGCGATCCGGACGATCACCGCCAACTGCTCCCTGGCGCCCCCGGATAGCGATTCGTAGTCGACGGTCACATCCCCGACCCGCCTGGACAGGATGGTCAGATCCTCGCCGAGCCTGACGTCGAAGTCACGCCCGTACACGAGGGAACCGAGTTCGACGACCGCCCTGTGGAACGGGGCCTGGTACGCGAGCAGAGCCTCCGATCGACGCGCCGCGAGTGTGCGGTGGAGCAGGTCCGCCGCACGGGCTCGGCGCCACAGCGCTGCGTTCTCCCTCTCCGCCGCCTCGAGTTCGCGCTCGGCGGAAGCGACCCCCTCGAGCCGGCCCTGGTCGCCGATCGCGTTGACCCGGCCCATCGACGTGGCGACGGCAGCAGCCGATTCGCGTTCCTCGGCGGCCAGTGAAGACAGTGAGGCCCGGGCGTTGTCCAGCAGACCGGGCGGCGCGTCGGCGAGCGCCTCGTCCAGTTCCGCCTTCGCCTCGCGTGCCTTCTCACGGGCGGTCTCTGCCCGGAGGCGCGCCGCCCCCGCCTTCTCCTCGAGGCTGAGATCCGGGGTGGCGTCTCGCGCGGCCGACAGCGCCTCCCCGCACTCACCGTGCCGGCCGGCTGCCTCGTCTGCCAGTGCGATACGGGTCGCGTACTCGGTGCGGAGTGTTTCGGCCTCGGCGGATGCGGCACGATCCTCCGCCCTGCAGCGGACGACCGATTCCTCCGCGGCGGCGTACTCGGTCTCCGGATCGTCCTCCCCCTCCGCGACGGCTCCTCCTGCCCTCTCCTCCGCGACCTGGCCGGACGGCACGGTCCCGGCCGGGACCCGTGAGCGCAGGTCGTCCCGCCTCGCGGTGAGATCATCCGCCGTCTCGCCGCCGAGGAGGTCCGATCGCCGTCGACGCAGTGCCTCGATCTCGGCACGCAGCGCGCCCGCCCGCCGGGAGCGTTCCTCCGCCTCCGTGGGGTTCTCCACACCGAGCTCCGCGAGAAGGTGGTCCAGCCGGAGGCGAGCGGACTGCTCGTCCCGTCGGACGGAGTCCGTGTCACCCGCGGGGACGACAGTCAGCGATACCGTCCCGACCTCGAAGACCGTGTCCTCCACGATCTCGTGCGTCCACCCCGCAGAGGCGTCGAGGCCCTCCCCTCCGACCCGGAACTCGCCCTCCCCGGTGATCTCCACCCGGGGAGCACTGGCTGCGGACCGGATGACGGCCTCCCGCAGCGTCTCGTCCGCGCGGCGGATGGCGTCGACCGAGCCATCGGCGACGTCGACCGCGGCGAGCTCCGCCTCCTTGCGGCGCAGCTCGTCCCCCACCTCTGTCAGGGTCCCGAGGAGTCGTTCCAGGTGCTCGAGGTCCGCCCGCCTGCGGTCGCCCTCCTCGACCGCGCGTGCGGCATCGAGGCGCGTGCGGGCCCGGATCACTCGCTTCTCCGCCGCCTCCAGTTCGGCCCGCGCCCGACGGGCCCGCTGCTGGGCGGGTTCCAGCCTCTCGGCCGCGGTGGCGGCAGCCGCCCGCAGATCGGTCTCCCTCCGCTGTTCGGTCATCGCCCTGTCGATGAGTTCCCGACGCTCTCGTTGCTCGCGCAGCGCGGCGTCATGCGCGGCCACCGCCCGGTCGACCTCGGCATCGGCGGATGCGCTGACCCCTCTGAGGTCCGCGACTGCCCGGCCCGCGGCCTCGAGACGCCCGACTTCCTTCTCGAGCGTGGCGAGCGCGTCGAGTCGCGCGCGATGGACTGCGGACCGGGCTTCGTGGTCCGCGACCGCCGCGTCGAGTTCCGCGTGCCGGGCCCGTGCCTCGGACAGCGCGGCCCGCGCCTCGGTGAGCCGGGACTCCGACCGCGCCAGGTCGCCGGTCGGCTCGCCCCGCCGCGCAGTGAGATAGCGATTGCGTTCCTCGGCGACGCGCTCGACCAGCGAGTCGTCGCCGGTCGGGTCCTCACCGCCCGCCGCGGCGTCCAACGCGCGGCGGAGAGAGTCCATACCCTTGGCCGCGTCGACCTGGCCCAGAGGTTCGTCCTGGGCTATGCGCAGGGCGCGCCACAGTGACCTGTCGACCTGACGGTCCAACAGGTCGCGGACGAAGTCGTGGGCGTCGTCTCCCGCCATCGCCGTGCGTGCCGAACCCGGGAACTCGAGGGAGGTGCGTTTGCCGCGGACGAACTCCTTGCGGTAGCGCATCCGTTCGCCGTCGACGGAGAACTCGGCCTCCACCACCACGGGGACGTCCCTGCCGACAGGGCTGGCAGCCTTGATCTCGGCACGCCCGGACGAGGCCTTGTGCTCGAGCAGCATCTCCAAGGCGTCCATGAGGCTGGTCTTCCCCGACTCGTTGGGGCCCTCGATCACCAGCACCCCACGCGGGGGCAGGTCGACCTCCTCGCGCACCACCCCGCGGAAGTCCTCGATCATCAACCGGTGCAGGATCATCGCGTTCCCCCGTCCACGAGCCGGTACAGCAAGCTCAGGGCGTGCCCGGCGTCCTCGGCGTCCACCCCGCCGGTGGCCGCCATGTCGACGAGGTCCGCGACCGCGCGGCCCGCATACCCGTCCACGAGATCCGTGAAGTCCGAGTCCTCCGCGCGGACCACGAGGTGGGTGCGTGACTGGCGCAGGTACGCGGAGGCGAACACCGCGTCCCAGGTCTCCAGGAGCGCATCGATCCGCGCGCGCAGGGCCACCCCGACGGTGCCGGTCAGCCCGAGTTTCAGCACGGTGCGCGGCTTGTCCTGCACCGCCTCGATCCGCTCGGCGAGGGAGTCGAGGTCCCCGTCCGTATCGATCTCCGCGTCCACCGCCAGGAAGGACCACCGGCCCGTCGCCAGCGGGGTGACCTCGCACGCTCGCCTCTCCCCCGACGGACCTCTCCCACCGAGCTCGACCAGTAGGACGTTGCCGGAGTCCTTCTCCACGTCGTCGAAGTCCGTGGTCTCCGGACTCCCCGAGAACCAGATGCGCCCGCCGGAGCCCACGCGGGTGACCGAGTGCCTGTCCCCGAGCGCCACGTAGTCCAGGCGGCGGGACTCGATCGCCTCCTCCAGCGAAGCCACGGCGATCGCCTCGACCGACGGGGAGTGCCCGCCGTAGATCTCGTCGGTACCCCCGTGCGCCACGAGGACCCGCACGGAGTCAGTGGGTTCGAGAGACGCCAGAAGCGCCGGCAACCGCGAGGGGTCCGGACGCTTGGACGTCCACGGGACGCCGACCACCTCGACGCCGGGAACGACCTCGACCGGGCCCGAACCGTCGAGGACCACGACGACCCCGCCCTCGAGCGCCGGGGAGAAGTCCCTGCACCGGAACACCGAGGACGCGTCCAGTGGATCGTGATTGCCCGGCAGCACCAGCACCGGCACCGGTAACGCGGACAGGGCCTCGACCGCGCGGAGTACCACCGACCGGGGTACCGCGTTGTCCTCGAACACGTCGCCCGCGACCACCACGAACTGTGCCCCGTGTCGCTCGGCCAACCCACCGAGTGCCTCCACGGCCGCGAGCCTGTCCGCCGTGAAGACGGCCTGGGACTCGTCTCCGAGGAACCGCCGGGTCATACCGAGCTGCCAATCGGCTGAGTGGAGGAATCGGATGGCGTCGCCGTCCCGTGGGTTGGTCATGGCCGCATCGTAGGACGCGGGTCGGACACGCTACGCACCGGCGGCCCGCCTCACCGCGGCCGGTACCGGCCGAACGCGTCGAGGAAGTCCTCGAGGTCCGCCACCACCCGGAGTTGCTCGAGCGCGTCGTTGGTCGCCGCCGCGGCGAGCCTGCGGGTGACGGGCGCGTCCAGCAGGTCCTCGAGACCGGCCGGCCCGGGTGACGGCGACGCCGGCAGGATCGGCTCACCACCCCACAGCGTCTCCTCCACGTCGAAGGACACCTCGTCGTCGTCCCCTCCGCCCCGGAGGACGGCGCCGAGTTGCTCGGGTCGCAGGCCCCTGAGCTCGAACAACACCTCCGGCCGGGAGTCCCACCACTCGACCATGATGTAGGCGGCCGCCAGCACGTGTCGGCAGGGGCCGGGTTGCACCGGACAATGGCAGGTGAACGTGGTCGCCCCGTGCACCGCGGGCAGGAGGAGGAACCCGACGGTGTCGGAGAAGTCCCCGGCCAGGGCGCCGAGCACTCCCCGTTCCTCCCGCCTGAGGGCGATGCGCAGGGCGTCGGAGTCGGTGTCGTCGAGCGGGGCGAACGTGAACTCCACTGTGAAGGGTTCCGGTCTGCTCCCGTCGACGTCGATCCGGACGGACCGGCCCGAGTGGTGCAGGGAGAGGACCTTGCCCCTGCGGGCGTCCTGTCGTGCCATGTGGGCGTCACCCCGGGATACCCCGGATTCGATGTCACTCGCCCAGCGTCTGCTCCACATGTGTGCGCCGAACTGCCCGGCCCGGGACCTCGCCCGGATGCCCGCTTCGCCGCTCACGGTTCGTCCCGCCCCACGTCGGTGAACTCGACGAGTGCCGCCAGGTCCGCGTCCGCGAGCTCGGTCAGCGCGCCGGCCAACGGTCCCAGCGTCAACTCCGCGAGGTCCCGCTTGGCTTCGAGGAGTTCGTCGATACGGTCCTCGACCGTGCCCGGTGCGACGAGCGTGCGCACCTGGACCACCCGGGTCTGGCCGATGCGGTGGACCCGGTCGGTGGCCTGGTTCTCCACCGCCGGGTTCCACCAGCGATCCAGGTGTACGACGTGGTTGGCCTCGGTGAGGGTCAGTCCGGTCCCTCCCGCGCGTAGCGACGCGAGCATCACCGGTGGGCCGTGCGATGCCTGGAACTCCTCGACCATCTGAGCCCGTCCGGCCGCGGTGACCCCGCCGTGCAGGAACGGCACGGCGGTGGCGGCCCGACGCTCGAGTAGGGGCAGGATCAGATCGCCGAATGCCCGGTACTGGGTGAACAGCAGCACCTTCTCCCCCGCGTCGAGAATCTCGGTGAGGACCTCGTCGAGTGCGGCGAGTTTGCCCGAACGGTGGCGGCCGCCGCGCAGGAGTGCGGACCCGTCCCCGAGGTAGTGGGCGGGGTGGTTGCACACCTGTTTCAGGGCTGTGAGCCCCGAGAGGATGGCGCCCTTGCGGGCGGCCCCCTCGGACTCCTTGACCTGTTCCATCATGTCCTCGACGACCGCCCGGTACAGGGTCGCCTGCTCACGGGTCAGCGGCGAATCGACCCTGATGTGTTGCTTGTCCGGGAGATCGGCGACCACGCGGGGGTCGGATTTGAGGCGGCGCAGCACGAACGGTGCGGCGAGTGCCCGGAGCCTCGATGCCGCGGCCTCGTCACGGTGGGACTCGATGGGGATCGCGAACCGGGCACGGAAGGTGCTGGCCGAACCCAACATCCCCGGATTGGCGAAGTCCAGGACGGCGCGGAGCTCGTCCAACCGGTTCTCCACCGGTGTCCCTGTCAGCGCGATCCGGTGCTCCGCCGGGATCGAGACGACGGCGCGCGCGACCGAGGTGGAGGGGTTCTTGATGGTCTGGGCCTCGTCGGCGACCAACCGCCGCCAGGCCACCCGGGCGAGCAGTTCCGCGTCCCGGGACGCCGTCCCGTAGGAGGTCAGCACGAGGTCGGCGGCTCCGAGTAGTGTGGCCGCGTCGTCACCCCGTTCGCGGGCCGGTCCGTGATGGACGTGGACCCGCAGCTCCGGGGCGAACGTCGCCGACTCCCGGGCCCAGGTGGCCACCAGGGTGAGCGGCGCCACGACGAGAGTGGGGCCGGTCCGGCCCGCCGCGTGCTCGGACGCGGTGAGCGCGAGCACCTGCATGGTCTTGCCGAGCCCCATGTCATCGGCCAGCACGGCGCCGACATCGGCGCTGGACAGCGCGGTCAACCACCGCACCCCCTCCAGTTGGTACGGACGGAGCGTGGCGCGGAACCAGGGTGGGAGGTCGACCGGGATCGACGACGACGAGGGAATCCAGTCGATGGTCGTGGGCGCCTCCACCTCGACGCCCTCGCCTTCCTCGGACATCAGGGCGGCGACCAGTGCGGGTGCCGTGACCCGCCCCCCGCGCCGCGCGGCGAGGAAGCGGGCCGCCCGACGCAGTGCACCGGGGTCCGCCCGGACCCATTGTCCGCGGAGCTTGACCAGATCGGACGCGGCGTCGAGGAGCATCTGGGCCTCGGCGGGGTCGAGGGGGACGTCGTCGACGACCATCTCCCAGTTCACGTCCGCCAGCTGATCGAGCCCGAGCCGACGCCCCGAATCGACGTTCTCGGTGCCCGGCTCCGTGACCGCGACCCGGACGGCGGTCCGCACCCTGGTCCAGGCTCGCGGCAGGAGGATCTCGACACCTCTCCCCCGTAGTGCCTCCACCCCCTCGTCGACCAACTGCACCACCAGGTCGGTGGGCATCATCAGGTCCGGACTGCCGGCGGTGTGGGTGGCACGCCCCAGCGGTGGCCACGACCGGACCGCCCGGTCGACGACGTCGCGCACCGCGTCACCCACGGCCGACGTATCGGGCAGCTCGGTGAAGGGCCGAAGGGAATCGGTGCCCGTGCGCACCAGCGTCTCCAGCCGCCAGAGGATCTCCCCGGGCGCGGCGTGCCCGGCCCCGCCGTCGGAATCGCCCGGGCCCTCGTCGTCACCGCCGGTCGGCTCGACGATCCGGAACACCACCTCGACGTCCCGTGCCGCCGCCGCCCGTCCGAATTCGTCGATCGCTTCCGCCAACGCCTGGCCCCCGGACGTCACGCCCCCGCCCGTGATCAAGGCCGTGCCCAGGTCGCTCCGGCGATCGCCCGCCAGGGGCGCCAGGGCCATCCGAGCGTGCTGGTCCGCCAGGGCGGCGAGTAGTCGGTCGAGGTCCTCGCGGTTCGCCACCAGCCCGTGGCACCGGGACAGGCTCTCCGCTGCCCACGCCGACACCACGGGTGAGGCGGCGAGAGTCCATGACGCGTCCCATGCGCCCTCCGAACGGCCGAGGACGGGGACGACGTGCCCCGCACGCACGAAGGCGGCCACGCCCGACGAGAGTGCCGCGAGGGCCCGCAGCCCGGATCCGACCCAGTGGTCGGTGGCGTCGACCATCCCGGACAGATCCACCGCCGCGCCGACCGAGACCCGGATCCCCGGCACCGTCGCGGTCCGGACCCGGCCCTCGACCGGGGCACGAACCCCGATCCGGTGCGTCAGCGAGTAGCGCTCCAGGAACCGGATCACCTCCGGCGGGGCTCCGGCCCGGCCCACAGCCGTGACCTCGGCGGCGGGGGCGATCGATTCCGGCCTACGCAATCCCGTCTCGCACCACAACCCCACGACCCCGGACTGCCACACGGCGTGTAGTCGGGGTGCGGCGGTCGGGGTCACGTGCACATGTAAGCACGCCGGTCCGACAGCGGGCCCGCGTGCTCCCCTGAGAGCTACAGGCGAGGCCGCTGTCCACAGGCGCGCACCTGTCCACAGTCCCGCCCTGCCGACCCCGTCGGCGGGCGCGACCCGACGACCCCCGCGTCAGACTCGATGCGTGAGCCATGATCCCCGTACCCGGAGGCGCCCGCTTGCTGGCCGAGTCGTGCCGCCGCCCGCACCCCGGGCGCTCGCCCTGGCCCTCGTCGTGCTCGGCGTGCTCGCCGCCGTGTGGTGGTCCGGCCAACCGCCCCGCTCCGTCCCGGGCAGCCCACCGCGGGAAGCGGTGGGGGCACTGCTCGACGCGGTCGAGGTGGTGGAGTCGCGGAACCCCGCTCCCGGGTACGAGCGGGACTGCTCGGGGGCGTCCGCGTGCGTGTTCGGCCCGGCCTGGAGTGACACCACCGGGGCGCCGGGGTCCCGAAACGGGTGCTCCACCCGTCACGATGTCCTGGCCCGCGACCTCGTCGGCGGCACCAGGACGCCCGGGGCACGGTGCGAGGTGTCTGGCGGAGTCCTGACCGATCCGTACACCGGCAGGCTCGTCGACGTGGGCACCACGGGGGTGCGCGGCATCCACGTCGACCACGTCTACCCGCTCTCCGCGGCGTGGGACCTGGGCGCGTGGTCGTGGCCGGCCGGGCGACGTGCCGCGTTCGCCAACGACGTCGACCGGAACCTGCTCGCCGTCGCAGCGTCGGTCAACACCGGCAAGAGCGACTCGACCCCGGCGGACTGGCTACCCCCGGATCCCGGTCGACACTGCTTCTACGCCTCCCGGTACCTCACCGCGGCCATCGCCTACGGCCTGCCGGTGACGAGGGCCGATCATGACGCTCTCGCGGGCGCGATCCGGCGGTGCCCGCCCGGCCCGTAAGGCCCGGCGTCAGTGGCGGTCCGGGCCCCCGCCGGAACGCCCGCGGAAGCCACCACCGCGGCGGTCGTCGTCACCGCGGCGGAAGCCCCCACGGTCGTCGCGCTTCTCGTCACGGCCGCCGCGCCGGTCACCACGGTCACCACGGTCATCGCGTCGGGGTCCGCCGCCACGCGGCTTGCCGCCCCTGTCGTCCCGGAACGACGACGGACGACCCGACGGAGCGCCGGAGTCGGGGCGGATGTCGATCTCGGAACCCCCGACCCGGATTCCCTTCATCGAGTTGAGCTGGTCCGCGGGGAGATCCGCCGGCAGCTCGACGATCGAGTGGTCGAACCGGATCGAGATGCGTCCGATGTCACCGCCCCGGAGCCCGGCCTCGTTGGCCAGGGCGCCCATGATCGAGCCGGGCTTGACGTTGTTCCGCTTACCCACGGCGATCCGGTACTGCCCCATGTTCTTCCCCGACCGCGACGGACGCGGCCCGTCCGAGAAGTCGCGTGCCGGCCGCTCGCGACGGTCGTCCCGGCGCGGCGGGCGCTCGGGCTCCCGCATGAGGAAGTCGTCCGAGTTCCGCGACTGGGTCGCCAGAGCGGCGGCGATGTCGGACATCGAGACCGAGTGCTCGGAGGCGTACTCCTCCACCAGTCGGCGGAAGAGCGCGATGCTCGGGTCCTCGAGGCTCTCGGTGATCGACTGTGCGAACTTGGCCATCCGCATCTCGTTGACGTCGTCCACGCTCGGGAGCTGGATCTCGGTCAACGGTTGGCGGGTGGCCCGCTCGATCTGGGAGAGGAGCCGGCGCTCGCGCGGGGTGACGAAGAGCAGCGCCTCACCGCTCCTACCGGCGCGACCGGTCCGGCCGATCCGGTGGATGTAGGACTCGGTGTCGTGCGGGATATCGTAGTTGACGACATGGCTGATCCGGGGGACGTCGAGACCCCGGGCGGCCACGTCGGTGGCGACGAGGATGTCCGTGCGACCGTCCTTCAGCGCCTCGATCGTGCGCTCACGCAGGTTCTGCGGGATGTCGCCGTTGATGGGCGCGGCGGAGAACCCCCGTGCACGGAGTCGCTCTGCCAGCTCCTCGGTGGCGGACTTCGTCCGGACGAACAGGATCATCGCGTCGAAGTCCTCGACCTCGAAGATCCTCGTCAGAGCGTCGAGCTTGTCCCGGTGGTTGACCAGGACGTAGCGCTGCGTGATGTTCGGCGCGGTCGACGTCTTCGACGCCACCTTCACCTCGGTCGGATTGGTGAGGTACTTCTGCGAGATCCGCCGGATGGCGGCGGGCATGGTCGCCGAGAACAGGGCCACCTGGGTCGTCTCCGGGGTGTCCGACAGGATCCGCTCGACGTCCTCCTGGAACCCCATCGCGAGCATCTCGTCGGCCTCGTCCAGGACGAGGTGCCGCAGACCCGACAGGTCCAACGTGCCCTTCTTCAGGTGGTCGATCACACGCCCCGGGGTGCCGACGATGATCTGCGCACCGCGCCGCAGCCCCGAGAGCTGGATGCCGTAGGCCTGCCCGCCGTAGATGGGCAGGACGTTCACCTGCGGCATGTTCGCCGAGTACGTGACACAGGCCTCGGCGACCTGGAGGGCGAGCTCTCGGGTCGGCGCCAGGATGAGGGCCTGGGGGCTCTTCACCGCCGGGTCGATCAGCGACAGGATGGGCAGCGCGAACGCGGCGGTCTTACCGGTGCCGGTCTGTGCCAGGCCGACCACGTCACGCCCCTCGAGGACCAGCGGGATCGTCGCGGCCTGGATGGCGGAGGGGACTTCGTAACCCACGTCCCTGACCGCCTGCGCGACCGCGGGGGCCAGCCCCATGTCGGCGAACGTCACCTCGGGCTCGTCCTCACCGCCGGCTGCAGGGGCGGCGGCGCCGGTGCGCGCGGGCGCGGCCGTGTCCGCAGCGCCGTTGTCCGCGGCGCCATTGTTCGCGGCGCCGTTGTCCGCGGCGGAGGCTGGTTCGGGATTGCTGGCGTCGGTGTCGACCTCGTCGCCGGCGGTGGCGGTACGGTCCTCGTCGTTGTTCTCCATGAGGTTTTACATTCTACGGCGTCAGGGGGCTGTTGAGCGACACGGCTGCCGCAGGTCACTCCCCCGTGGTCACCGGGTTCGTGGCCTCACGGGTCTCCTCGGCGATGATCCACGGGATCGCGGCCCCCAATAGGAGCACGCCGGACACCGCGAACCCCGCCTTGTAGCCCAGCAGGTCCACCACCAGCCCCACCACGACCGGTCCCAGGATCGCTCCGGAGTCGCTGGCCATCTGGAAGGTGGCGAGGACCTTGCCGCCTGCCCGGTCCGCGCCGATCACGTCCGCGACAGCGGCCTGTTGCGACGGGTTGAGGATCCCGGCGCCCATCCCGGCGATGACCGAGGCCGCCACGAGCAACGGCACGGTGTCACACCAGCCCAGGACGAGGGTGGTGACGCCGGAGATCACCAGACCCAGGATCACCATCGGACGTCGCCCGTACCTGTCGGACAACCACCCGGCCGCGGAGACCACCGAGGCGGTCCCCACCGCGAACGACGCCAGCGCGGTGCCGGCGATACCGGCGCCGGCATCGAAGTTGGCCGCGGCGAACAGCGGGACGATGGCGACCCGCACACCGAACGAGGTCCACCCGTTGACGAAGCTGGAGATCAGCGCGGCGCGGTACCCGCTGTGCCGTAGCGCCTCGGCGACCGGGAGGGGTTCCTGCTCGGGGGACCCGTCGTCGGGTGAGGGCCGTCGGCCCCCGCGGAGGAAGACCGCCACCACGCCGGTCGCCACCAGCAGCGTGCCGGCGTAGACGAAGAACGGGATGCGCATGCCGAAGCCCGCCAACAATCCGCCCAGAACCGGACCGCCGATATTGCCGATGAGGAACGCGGTCGCGTACAGGCCGGCGATCCGTCCCCGGGCGCCGGGCGGGGACAATCTGGTGAGCAGGGCCATCGCGGAGATCGTGAACATCGTCGACCCGAGACCGCCGAGACCGCGGAAGACCAGGAGCTGCCAGTAGTTCTGCGCCAGCCCGGTCGCCAACGTGGAGACCACCACGATGAGGAGACCGGACATGTAGACCCACCGCTCGCCGAGTTTGTCGACGAGGAACCCACCGGCCGGCGCGAACACCAACCTGAAGAACGCGAATGCGCTGACGATGACCGACGCCGCCGTGACCGACACGTCGAAGCTGCGGGCGAACTGCGGCAGCACCGGGGCGACCAGACCGTAGCCGATCGCCACGGCGAACGCGGCCGCGACGAGGACCCAGACGTCCGCGGGCAGGCGGGTCCGCGCAGACGGCGTCGGATGTCCGGTGAGCGCGCCCCTCACGCGGATCGGAGCACTCGGGCGAGCACGTCGGCACCGAAATGCAGTGCGTCCACCGGTACCCGCTCGTCCACGGCGTGGAAATGGCCGAAGACGTCGAACTCGTCGGGCACGCGCAGTGGGACGAACCCGTAGCCGTCGATCCCGAGCGGGGCCAGATGCTTGTTGTCCGTGCTGGCGGGCAACAGGTACGGCAGGACCATGGCATCGGGGTCGGATTGCCTGACGGCCTCGCGGATCACCTCCACGAACGGGGCGTCGGCCGGTGCGGCGATCGGTGGTTCCCAGATCCACTCGACCGTCACGTCGGGGCCGAGCTCCTGCTCGATCTCGGCACGGAACGTGTCCTCACCTCCGGGGAGTACTCTGCAGTCGATCTCCGCGCGTGCCTCGGTGGGGATGACGTTGGTCTTGTACCCGGCGGACAGGACCGTCGGTGAGGCGGTGTGGGACAGCGAGGCGGAGACGAGGGGCCCGAAGTGCCCGAGGACCTCGAGCCGATCCGGCAGTTCGGCGACCTCGCCGCTTCCTCCGGCCAGCCGACCGACCGCCGCGGCCAGCGCGGTGTTTGCCTCGGTCGGCTGCACCGGAAAGTCGAGATCGGCCACGCGATGAACCGCCCCGGCGATCGCGGCGACGGCGTTGTCCCCGGTCGGGCGGGACGCGTGTGCGGCGGTCCCGTGTGCGGTCACCGTGGCCCAGGCGACGCCCTTCTCGGCGACGGCGATCGGGTAGAGGCGGCGGCCGTCGACCGGTACCGACCAGCCCCCGACCTCGCTGAGCGCCTGGGTCATGCCGTCGAAGATCTCGGGCCGCTCCCGGACCACCCACTTGGCACCCATGATCCCCGCGGCCTCCTCATCCGCGAAGAACGCGAGCAGCAGCGGCCGCCGGGGCAGGATCCCCTCCCGGCGGTAGTGGCGGACCACCGCGAGCATCATGCCGATCATGTTCTTCATGTCGACGGTGCCTCGTCCGTAGAGCCAGCCGTCGCGGATCTCACCGGCGAACGGCGGGACGGTCCAGTCCTCGGCGACTGCGGGGACGACGTCGACGTGTCCGTGCACGACCAGTCCGCCCGCGTCCGGGTCGGCTCCCTCGACCCGGGCGAACAGGCTCCCTCGTCCGGGAACAGACTCCACGAGTTCGCTGGAGATGCCGACCTCGTCGAGGTACTCGGCGATCCGGCGGCACACCCTCGTCTCGCCGTCGCCGATCGTCGCGGGGTCACCGGTGTTGGTCGAGTCGATCGACACGAGGTCCGCCGTGATCGCGACGGCCTCGGCATGCATCCGCTCCCGCGCCTGCCCGGACATCTGCTGGGCGTCGGTCATCCGAAACACTTCCCTTCACCACGGTAGGTGGGCCAGCGATCCACCACGACGGGCCCGTCAGCAGTCTCGTCCACCACGTGGAGAGTGTCGAACCGCTCGCACAGTTCCCCCGCCTTCGCGTGACGCCACCATGCGCTCTCGCCGATGGCCACCTGCCCCCGCACGGGCGTCTGGACCTCTCCGGCCCCCTCCCGACCGAGGTATCGCAACCCCGCCGGGGCGGCGGGCACCGGGAGCCGGTCGCGCCCCGGGACGCCGGACGCGACGTATCCCCCGTACAGGAACGTGGTGAGACCACGGGCCGGCGTCCGCACGGCGGGCAGTGCGAACAGCAGCGCCGGCCGCGGGGTGAAGGTCCGATAGGCGTCGAACAGCCCCGGCACGTACAGTCCCGATCCCGCGGTGACCTCGGTGACGGCGGGCGCTCCGGCGCTCTCGGCGACGGACCCGGATCCCCCGGAGTTGATGATCTCCGGCGGTGTCCCGGTGATCGACTCGATCGTGGACGCCACCGCCGGTCGCACATCCCGCAGCCGCCGCATCGAGAGCCGTTTGACGACGCCGATCCCCGGCACGTCATCGGGCACCCCGGCCACCTGCGCCTCGTAGAACATCGCGCCCACCACGCGGAAGCCGGTGGCGACGGCCCGCCGTACCAGCGGCTCGACGTCGTCCGGTCCGCGTAGCGGGGAGCGGCGCACGCCCAGGTGGACGGGCCCCAGCCGGAGGGAGCAGTCGACGTCGATGCACACCCGCGCCCCGGACGCCCCCGCCTCCCGTGCGATCTCCAGCTGGCGCGGATGGTCGATCATGAGTGTCACGCAGTCCAGCGCCTGCGGATCTGCTCCGAGGCGTCCCAGGGCCGAGCGGTCGACGGTGGGGTACCCCATCAGGACGTCGTCGCACCCCGACTCCACCAACCACAACGCCTCGTCCAGCGAGTAGGCCATGATCCCGCGGACGGAGTCGTCGCCGCGCAGCCGGTCGCCGAGCACCTCCCGCAGCACGCCTCGGGATCTCACGGACTTGCTCGCCACCCGGATCCTGGTGCCCCCTGCCCGGCGGCGTAGGTCGTCCACGTTCGCCCGCAGACTCGGCAGGTGCAGAGCGGCGAGGGGCGCGTCGAGGCCCGCGGTCGCGACCCGGAGCGAGTCGACGACCACGGGGAGGCCGTCCGCCTCCCTGCTAGGCACCGTCGACCGGTCGCGCGTCCCGTACGACGAGGTCGACCGCCCGGTGGAGGAGGTCGTTGGCCTCGTCGTCGTTCCGGTAGATCTGCCACCGCAGGCTGATGCCGGTGATGATCGACAGGACGACGCGCACCATGTCGTCGAGGCCCATCGCCCACTGCACGTCGGCGGACTGCGCCGTGCGCTCGAGCACCGAACGCACTATTGCCTCGTTGGATTCCTGCTGGTCGCGGGCCAGGCCGACTTCGGGCAGCCCGTGGGTCCTCAACGAGTACGACACGATCTCGTAGGTGAGGAGCTGCCGGTCGGGCGATGCGGAGATCACCGCCCAGATCAGGTCGATCGCCTCGTACAGCCGTCGCCGCAGGCCCTCGGTGCCCCGGATCCCGGAATCGAAGTCAACGCTCACGAAGGCCCGGGCGGCCTGGTGGACCTCCGAGTTGACGGCGCCGATGACCTCGCGGAGAAGCTCTTCCTTATCCGTGTAGCAGTAGTGGACGACCCCCAGCGACACGCCCGCCCGTTCGGCCACGCCGCGGACGGTCACCGCACCCAGTCCGTCGTGTTCGGCGATCTCAAGGGCGGCCTGGAGGAGCTGCGCCCGGCGCTGATCGGCAGGAAGTCGTCTGGTCACGCGTCCATGGTACGACGACGACGTGGACGTGCACACCGTTCACCGCACCCGCTCCCCCGGCGTGCCGGGCGTCCGCCCCCACTCCGGGTCGATGGTCCAGGACCGCCTCCCGCCCCGCCTCGCGCGGGTACCCTCTCCTGCCATGACGACCTCGGTGGCCCCCTGGCAGAACTGGGCCGGCAATGTCCTGGCCTCTCCCTCGGGCCGGTCGCTCCCGACGACCGTTGCCGAGGTGAGCGACGTTGTCACGCGGGCGGCCGAGCGCGGAACCAGGGTCAAGTGTGTCGGCGCGGGCCATTCCTTCACGCCGGCGGCCGCGACGGACGGCGTGCTCGTGTCGTTGGACGACCTCGCCGGTGTGGAATCGATCGTGCCGACCCGTGGTGCTGACGGTCGCGTCGACGGCGCGGACGTGACCGTCTGGGCGGGTACCCGGCTGCACCGACTGGGACCGCTGCTGTGGGAGCTCGGTCTGGCACAGCCGAACCTCGGGGACTTCGCCGAACAGTCCCTCGCCGGGGCGGTGTCGACCGGGACCCACGGCACGGGATGTGCGGCACCGGGCCTGCCCGCCACGGTCGTCGGGCTCCAGATCGTGACCGCCGACGGTTCCGTTCTCACCTGTTCCCGCGAATCCGACCCCGAGGTGTTCGAGGCGGCCCGCCTCGGGATCGGCGCACTGGGGATCATCACCAAGATGACGGTCCGATGCGTCCCGGCCTTCGCATTGCGGGCCGAGGAGCGTCCGTGGACCCTGACCGCCGCACTGGCGGACCTGGAGGGTTTCGCACGTTCCGCGGACCACGCCGAGTTCTTCTGGTTCCCCCACACCGACGCGATCAACGTCAAACGCAACACCCGGTTGCCCGGGGACGCCGAGCTGCACCCGGTGGGACGCATCCGGGGTCTGATCGGCGACGAACTCCTCTCCAACGAGGTCTTCGACGTGGTGTGCCGGGCCGCGACCCGACGTCCGGCGCTGACCCCCCGGCTCAACCGGGTCGCCTCACGGGCTCTGTCCGCACGGGACTTCACCGACCGGAGCTACCGGGTCTTCGCCTCCCCGCGGCGGGTCCGCTTCCGGGAGATGGAGTACGCCGTGCCCGTCGCGGCGGCGGCCGGGGTGTTGCGCGA
The DNA here is from genome assembly GCF_024519835.1 of Dietzia sp. Die43. Lineage (NCBI taxonomy): Bacteria > Bacillati > Actinomycetota > Actinomycetes > Mycobacteriales > Dietziaceae > Dietzia > Dietzia sp. Die43. The sequence goes on from NZ_JALJRF010000002.1 coordinate 98,511, forward strand.
CCTCCGCGACACCATCGACCGCTCCGGCATCGTCACCCCGTTCCCCGTGGAGGTGCGGTTCGCCGCCGCCGACGACGTGTGGATGTCCACGGCGTACGGGCGCGAGGTCTGCTACATCGCCGTGCACCAGTACCACCTGATGGATCACACCGAACTGTTCCGTCTCGCGGAAGGGATCTTCCTCGCCGCCGGCGGGCGACCGCACTGGGGAAAGATGCACACCCGCACCGCGGAGGACCTGTCCGCCATGGTGGACCGCTTCGACGACTTCGTGTCCGTCCGTGACCGTCTCGACCCGGAGCGTGTCTTCGGCAACGACTACACCGAGCGTGTGCTGCCCTGAGCCACCACCCCGCGCGCCTTACGTACGGTAGAGGTTCGAGCCCGGCCCGCCCCCGCGCCGCCTTGACCTCCAGGAGTGCCCAGTGCCCGATCGAGTGCCCGCTGAATCCGACGTCTCCGGCCCGGCCGCGGGGGTGATCACTGCCGCCCTGCGCCGGGCGATCCGGAGCCAGACCGGTGCCGCCCGCGCCTACGTACGCACACTCCGGGCCCATCACCCGGACGAGAGCCCGGCCCGGATCCGCGAGCGTCTCGACGCGCGGTTCCTGAACACCGTCACCGCGTCCGGTGCGGCCGTGGGTGCCACGGCCGCGGTGCCGGGTCTCGGAACCATCGTCGCCTTCGGCGCGATCGGCGCGGAGTCGCTGGTGTTCCTCGAGGCCGCCGCGTTCTACACGCTCGCCGTGGCCGAGGTCCACGGCGTGGACGTCCGCCACGACGAGCACGAGGAACTGCTGGTCATGACAGTCATGTTGGGTGCGTCCGGCACCGCCATCCTGGCCAACGCGGTCAGCTCGTCGGGAGGGGCGGCCACGGGCGGCTCGTTGGCCGGCCGTGCACTCCGGGTACCCGGGCTGAAGGAGATCAACCGTCGGATGATGACCCGCTTCGTCAGGAAGTTCGCCGTGAAGCGGGCAGGGCTCGCCGTGGGCAAACTGGCACCCGCGGGGCTCGGCGCCGCTGTGGGTGGATGGGGCAACCGGAAGCTGGGGCGGACGGTCGTGGAGACCGCTGATGCCGCGTTCGGCACGCCACCGGACTCGTGGCCCGCCACGTGAACCGGCCGTGACGGGCCGGGGGCATCCCCCTGTCAGGTGAGATCGGAGAGCCCGGCACGGGCAGAAGGTCTAGCCTGGATCTATTGACGTGTGAAACCCACCACAGAACCAGAGAGGCACCAAGAGATCGTGAGCAACAACGTCTCACAGTTCGGACAGAACCAGTGGCTCGTAGACGAGATGTACGAGCGGTTCGCCAAGGACCCGTCCTCCGTGGACAAGTCCTGGCACGAGTTCTTCGACGCCAACCCGGAGGCCGCCTCCTCCTCCGGTGGTGACTCGACCAACGGCACCTCCCCCGGCAGCTCGGGCGGAAAATCCGGCAAGAGCAGTCGGCCCCGATCGGGAGGTGGGAGCAGTGGGGAATCGGTCACATCAGACAAGAAACCGTCCGAGATCACCGTCGACGATTCCACCCCCGAGGCGTCCGCCAAGGACATCGCGGCGAAGCCCGCTGCCGACGCCTCGCCCAAGCGCAAGGCCCGCGGGGAGGGGGTGCCCGCCCCGGAGCACAAGTCGGAGACTCGGAAGAAGTCCGACACCGCGGCGACGAAGAAGCCGTCACGCCCCGAGTACGAGCCCCCCGCGGAGCAGGAGAGCAAGGTCATCCGGGGCGCGGCCAACGCGATCGTCAAGAACATGAACGCGTCGCTGTCCCTCCCCACCGCGACCTCGGTCCGCGCGGTCCCGGCGAAACTGATGGTCGACAACCGGGTGGTCATCAACAACCACCTCAAGCGCACCCACGGCGGGAAGATCTCGTTCACCCACCTCATCGGGTACGCCATGGTCCAGGCCGTCAAGGCCTACCCGAACCTGAACAACCACTACGAGGAGGTCGACGGCAAGCCGAACGTCGTCACCCCGAACGGGATCAACCTCGGTCTGGCGATCGACATGAAGACCAAGGCCGGCCGGTCCCTGGTCGTGGCCGCGATCCGCAACTGCGAGAAGCTCGACTTCCGCGGATTCCTCGACGCCTATGAGGACATCGTCGCCCGCGCCCGCGAGGGCAAGCTGACGATGGACGACTTCTCCGGCGTCACGATCTCGCTGACGAACCCCGGCGGAATCGGCACGGTGCACTCGGTCCCGCGCCTCACCGTGGGCCAGGGCGCCATTCTCGGCGTGGGCGCGATGGAGTACCCCGCCGAGTTCCAGGGCGCGAGTGACGAGCAGTTGGCCAACAACGCCATCGGCAAGATCACCACCCTCACCTCCACGTACGATCACCGGATCATCCAGGGCGCCGAATCCGGCGAGTTCCTGCGTGAGATCCACCGTCTGCTGATCGCGGACGAGTTCTACGACGAGATCTTCGACGTCCTCGGCATCCCCTACGAGCCGGTCCGGTGGCGTCAGGACATCACCGACCCGCGGGTGGACAAGGACGCACGCGTCCTCGAGCTGATCGCCGCCTACCGCGACCGCGGCCACCTCATGGCCGACATCGACCCGCTCGACGGGAAGCACGCCAAGCGGCGTCGCACGTTCCACCCGGACCTCGACGTCAACTCCCACGAGCTCACCCTGTGGGACCTCGACCGCAAGTTCTCCGTCGGCGGTTTCGTCGGCAAGGACAAGATGCGGTTGCGGGACGTACTGTCCGCGTTGCGTGCGGCCTACTGCCGCAAGATCGGTATCGAGTACACCCACATCCTCGAGAACGAGCAGCGCCAGTGGATCCAGGAGCGCCTCGAGGGGGTCGACGACAAGCCGACCGTCGCCGAGCAGAAGTACATCCTGTCCAAGGTGAACGCCGCGGAGGCCTTCGAGACGTTCCTGCAGACCAAGTATGTCGGCCAGAAGCGCTTCTCCCTCGAGGGCGCCGAGTCCGTCATCCCGATGATGGACGCGGTGATCGACGAGGCCGCCGAGTTCGGCCTCGACGAGGTCGTGATCGGCATGCCCCACCGCGGGCGGCTCAACGTGCTCGCCAACATCGTGGGCAAGCCCTACCGGCAGATCTTCACCGAGTTCGAGGGCAACATGGACCCCTCCGCCGCGCACGGGTCGGGTGACGTCAAGTACCACCTCGGGGCCGAGGGCATCCAGTACCAGATGTTCGGCGAGAACGAGATCAAGGTGTCGCTCACCGCCAACCCGTCGCACCTCGAGGCCGTCGATCCGGTCCTGGAGGGAATCGTCCGCGCCAAGCAGGACCTCATCGAGGATCCGGAATGGCGCTCCGAGTACCCGGTCGTGCCGCTCATGCTGCACGGTGACGCGGCATTCGCCGGACAGGGAGTGGTCGCGGAGACCCTGAACCTCTCTCAGATCGACGGTTACCGCACCGGCGGCACGATCCACATCGTCGTCAACAACCAGATCGGGTTCACCACGGCGCCCGAGGCCGGGCGCTCCAGCCAGTACTCCACGGACGTCGCCAAGATGATCGGCTCGCCGATCTTCCACGTGAACGGTGACGATCCCGAGGCATGCGTGCGGGTCGCCCGGCTGGCGATGGACTTCCGCCAGCAGTTCAAGAAGGACGTCGTGATCGACCTCGTCTGCTACCGCCGCCGCGGTCACAACGAGGCCGACGACCCGTCGATGACGCAACCGCGGATGTACGAGGTCATCGACGACAAGAAGAGCGTCCGCCAGTCCTACACCGAGGATCTGGTCGGTCGCGGCGACATCACCGAGAAGGAGGCGGAGAACGCTCTCCGCGACTTCCAGGGGCAGCTCGAGCGGGTCTTCAACGAGGTCCGCGAGCTCGAGAAGCACCCGGTGAAGGCATCCGAGTCGATCCTGCCCAACCAGCCGCTGCCCAAGCGCCTGGTGACGGCGGTGGACGAGTCGGTCATCCACGCCATCGGCGACGCCTTCGGCAACCTGCCCGCGGACTTCCACATCCACTCGCGGGTGAAGCCGGTCTACGAGGCGCGCCAGAAGATGGCCTACAACGGCAACATCGACTGGGCGTTCGCCGAGCTGCTGGCGATCGGTTCCCTCGTCCTGGAGGGCCGGACCGTGCGTCTCGCAGGTCAGGACTCGCAACGCGGAACCTTCACGCAACGCCACGCCGTGGTGGTCGACAAGACCACGTCGGAGCCCTACTCGCCCCTGCAGAACCTCGAGGACGCCGAGGGCCGCTTCGAGGTGTGGAACTCCGCACTCACCGAGTACGCGGGCGTCGGATTCGAGTACGGCTACTCGGTCGGGGACCCGGAGGCCCTCGTGCTGTGGGAGGCGCAGTTCGGTGACTTCGTCAACGGCGCGCAGACCATCATCGACGAGTACATCTCCTCCGGCGAGGCCAAGTGGGGTCAGAAGTCCTCCGTCACCCTTCTCCTGCCGCACGGGCACGAGGGGATGGGCCCGGACCACACGTCCGGCCGCATCGAGCGGTTCCTCCAGCTGTGTGCCGAGGGCTCGATGACCGTCGCGCAGCCGTCGACCCCGGCGAACTACTTCCACCTCATGCGTCGTCATGCCACCGACGGCATCAAGCGGCCGCAGGTGGTCTTCACGCCGAAGTCGATGCTGCGGAACAAGAAGGCCGTCAGCGCGATCTCGGACTTCACCAACGGCAAGTTCCGTTCGGTTCTCGACGACCCGACGTTCGCCGACGGTTCGAAGGACCCGGGCAAGGTCAAGACCATGCTGCTGGTGTCCGGCAAGCTCTACTACGAGCTCGCCGCCCGCCAGGAGAAGGAGGGCCGCGACGACATCGCGATCGTCCGGGTCGAACAGATCCACCCGGTGCCGCACCGCCGCCTGCGCGAGGCGTTGGACCACTACCCGAACCTCACCGAGGTCCGGTGGGTGCAGGAGGAGCCGGCGAACCAGGGAGCGTGGAGCTTCCTCGCCCTGGAGCTGCCCGAGCGCATCGAGGACTTCCCGCCCCTCAAGCGGGTCTCGCGTCGCCCGATGGCCGCGACCTCGACGGGTCTGAGCAAGGTCCACGCCGTCGAGCAGAAGGCGCTGGTGGACCAGGCGTTCGAGTGACCGCCGAATCGGAGGACTGCGGACCTCGAGTGACCGCGTAGGAGGAAGGGCCCGACCACCAGGTCGGGCCCTTCCTCGTGTTCCACCCCTCGCGGAGGTCAGTAACCGTGCTCGTCCAACCAGTAGTTCGCCAACGCGACGGGGGTCGCGGAACCGAATTCGACCCCCAGCAGGAGCTCGCGGACATCCTCGGTGGTCAGCTCCCCGCTGATGCGGTTCACCAGGGCGAGCTGATCCTCCGAGAGCGAGCCCTTGCGGAACACGGGCACGAGGTGCTGGGCGAGGACGGCGTCCTCGTCGTCGTCCAACGCGACGATGTCCTCCGGATGGAGGACGGGGTCGGCCGACTGGACCAGACCCACCCCGATCTCCCCCTCCCGCAGGGCGTCGAACACCGCGCGGGGGTTGGGCCCCAGCGCCACGCGACGGCCGAAACCGCAGTCGTAGGTGGTACCGACGGATGTGGCGAGCTCCCGATCCGCGAGCGCCTCCTCGCGTGCGCCGAGGGTGAACTCACCGCACCTCCCGGCCAGGTCGGACATCGTCCGCAGGCCTCGCGATTCCGAGATGTGCCGGGTGACCGCGTACACGGGGGCGTCCTCGGCGGGCGCAGGATCCGCCGCGGTCACGCCCTCCGGGAGGGCGGCCATCATGGCGGTGTACACCTCATCGGCCTCGACCTCGGTGGAGTTCTCGTCGAAGGTCCGGAGCAACTCACCGGTGAACCCGATCGTGAACGTCGCCTCCCCGGTCACCACGGATTCCACGACCTCGTCCTGGGTCCCGGCCTGCGGGCGGGCGGTCACCCGCGACCCCGACCGCACCAGGGCGTTGCCGTAGATATGACCGACGATCTCGACCTCGCCGAAGGATGCGGTCTCGACGACCACCACCGGATCGTCCCGGTGCGCGGGAACGATCGACGACTGCGCCTGGCAGCCGGACAGTGCCATCGCGCCAACCCCCGCGAGCACCATCGCGCACCGCCCCGCCCGATCCCCCGTCCGCAGCATCCGACCACGCCCTTCCTCACCCCGGCCGCGCCGGTCGGCGCGGATCACCTCGAGGGACAGTCTCCCAGCCACGCCCGCCGGTCGTCACTCCGAGGGCCCGCACGGCGGATATTGTCAGGCGAGACGAGGAAAGGGGACCGGGTGCCCGCGATCCCACCACGACGGCCGTCGACAATCCGAGCAGATGCCACGCCACGAGGCCCGGCCGGGTCGGCGCACCACGCGACCGTGGACTGCGTCGTCTACATCGACGGTGTCGGTGAACGCGGCCGGGTCCCGCACCGGGAGGCGATCCGCCGCGTGCGCGACAGCGGTCGAGGCTTCGTCTGGATCAGCCTCGACGCCCCGGGGCACGACCAGATGGAGGCGCTGTCCCGGGACCTGGGGCTGCACGAGCTCATCACCGAGGACGCGACCAGTGGCCGGCAGCGTCCCAAGTTGGAGGCCTACGACGACGCTCTCGTGCTCAACATGTCGACCGTGCGGTACCTGGCCCACGAGACGGTCACGCAGGTCAGCGACATCGTGTCCACCGGCGAGCTGATGGTGGTCCTGGGCCGGGACTTCGTGGTGACCGTCCGTCACGGGGACCAGATCACCCCCACGGACCTCGTCGGCGCGCCCGGGTACTCGCCGGAACGGTTCGCGATCGGGCCGGCGGCGGTGATGCACGCCGTGGCGGACCGTGTCGTCGACAGCTACATCGAGGCCGCTGAGGGGATGGCCGCGGACATCGACGAACTCGAGTCGGCGCTCTTCACGCCGCGCACCCGGGTGGACATCGAACAGATCTACGTCCTCAAGCGGGAGCTACTCGAACTGAAACACGTCATCGGGCCGTTGACCACGCCCCTGCGACGCCTGTCGGTCGATCATCTCGACCTCGTCCCTGCCGAGGCCCGCCACTACTTCCGCGACGTCCAGGACCACCACGCACAGGCGGCAGCGGTGGTCGCGACCCTGGACGAGCAGAGTACCTCGCTCGTCAGCGCGGCGGCGGCGATAGTCGGGGTCCAACAGAACACCGACATGCGCAAGATCTCCGCCTGGGTCGCCATCGCGGCCGTACCGACGATGATCGCGGGCGTCTACGGCATGAATTTCCGCCACATGCCGGAGCTCGAGGCGCGATACGGGTACTTCGTGGTGCTGGGGATCATGGTGGCGATGTGCGCCGGGCTCTTCCTGCTGTTTCGCCGGAACCGCTGGTTGTGATCAGCGGTTCAGCCCGGGGTTGACCGCCGAGCGCCCGGGATCGGTGACATCGATGCCTGCCTCCGCCCACGCCTCCTCCAGTTCCGCCGCGCCCTTCATCCGTACCCACGCCGCCTCCGTGTGGGTGACCGGAACGGCCCGGAACACGGTGACCGGAGAGGCGTCACCGGGCAACGGCACGTCCGGGATCTCCGGAGCCCGCAGGACGACCCCCGTGAACGACGCGCCCGGCCAGAGCGGCTCGCCCAGGTCGATCAGTGCTCCCTCCGACAGGACGAGGCCCTCCACCGCGGGTGCGGCCGCGAGCACCGCCAGCGCGCGGACCAGACCGTCCACCCCGCCACGCAGGATCAGACTCAGCTCCGCCCGCGGCGCGGTGGGGTCGGGAACGAGGGCCGAGGGGTCCCCCATCGGTTCGGCTGAGCACCCCAGCGAGACATACCGCACCACGCCGGACTCGATGTCCACGAACCGCAGGATCCTGATCGGTGACGCGCCGAGGAACGTCACCGACGCCTCCTGGGGCTCCGGGCCGTGGTGCTCGATCAGATGCGCCCGCACCGCGGAGAGCACGTCCGAGGAGCTCGTCGGACCGCCGGGCAGCACTACTTCAGCCCGAGGCGGGCGAGCTCGTCGCGCACCCGTTCCGCGTTGGCGGGCTCGCACAGGACGTCGTACCGTCCCGCGACGAGCTGCGAGGTGGACGCGAAGTCACGCTTGCCGCGGGTGGCCGCGTAGGACAGCGAGGCCGAGACGACACCGAACACCGACCCGCCCACCAGGCCCGTCAGGACGACTCCCCACATGGGCTGCGTGAAGATGCCGAGCAACAGGCCGATGAACAGCCCGAGCCAGGCGCCGGTGGCCAGGCCACCGAGCAGGACCTTGGGCCATGTGAGCCGGCCGGTCACCCGCTCGACCTGCATCAGGTCCACTCCCACGATCGTGACCTCGTGGACGGGGAACTCCTCGTCCGCGAGATGGTCGACCGCGGCCTGGGCCTGCGCGTAGGTGGGGTACGACCCGACCACCCAACCGGTCGGCGGCGTGGGCAGGCCCGGGGTCTGTCCACCCCGGGTCCTACCGCCTGCCGGATTCACGGGAGAGCTCATGATGTCCGTCCTTCCGGGTCCGTTCCTGCACCGGCCTGATCCGTCACGGTCATCCCGCCCGCACGACCCCGCGCGGACACGACCAGCGCCATCTTACGACTGGCCTCGTCGAGCATCTCGTCGCCGAACATCACCGCACCGCGAGCACCTCCCTCGACGGACGTCGACCGCGCGTAGGCCTCGAGGATGGCCTCGGCCTGGTCGAACTCCTCCTGGCGGGGGCTGAACACCTCGTTGCCCGCGTCGACCTGCGCCGGGTGCAACACCCACTTGCCGTCGAAGCCGAGTGCTGCGGTGCGGGCGGCCGCCCGGCGGAACCCCTCCACGTCCCGCACCTTGAGGAAGGGCCCGTCGATCGCCTGGAGGCCGTGGGCGCGGGCGGCGACGAGGATGGTCATGAGTACGTGGTGGTAGGCGTCACCCGGGGCGTAACCCTCCGGTTGCTCCCCGACCGTGAGGGTGCGCATCCCGACGGAGGCCATGAAATCGGCCGGACCGAACACCAGCGTCAGGACACGGGGACTGGCCGTGGCGATCTGATCGATATTGGTCAACCCCAGGGCGTCCTCGATCTGGGGTTCGATGCCGATGTGCCCGACCGGTAGTCCCGCCGCCTTCTCGACCTGGGTCAGCACCAGGTCGAGGGCGACGACCTCCGCCGCGGAGCGCGCCTTCGGCAGCAACAGTGCGTCGACGCGGGCACCCGCGCGACCGACTATCTCGGTGACGTCCCGCACCGTGTACTCGGTGTCCCACGCGTTGACGCGCACCACGACCGTGGGCGCGGCGAAGTCCCCGCCGTTCAGGGCGGCCACCACGTTCTGGCGGGCCTCCTCCTTGGCGGGACCCGCCACCGCGTCCTCGAGATCCAGGAAGACCTCGTCCACCGGCAGTCCCCTGGCCTTGTCGATCATCTTGACACTGCTGCCGGGCACGGCCAGTACCGTGCGCCGGGGACGGGCACGGAGTTCGGAGAGCGCCGCGGCGGCGTCCTCCGATGGCGCGGGTGTCGCGTGGGGGGCTGCGGTCATCGTGAGTGGCACTCCCTTACGTCCGGTATGGCGGGCGGGCGCCGCCCGTGGGTGACTAGCCTGGTCGACATGGCGAACCTCAACAAGGCCTTCGTCGCCAGGCTAGCCGGACTCCCGGTGATCGGCCCTGACGGGGACGACATCGGACGGATCCGGGACGTCGTGGTGACGATGCGGTCGCGGCACAAGCCCCCCCGGGTGATCGGACTCGTGGTCGAGCTGCCCACGCGTCGCAGGATATTCGTGCCGATGCTCAGGGTCGCCTCGATCGACCCCCGGTCCGTCTCCCTGGTCTCGGGAACCATCAATCTGCACCGGTTCCAGTCCCGACCCGGGGAGAACCTCGTGCTGGGAGCGTTGGTCGACTCCGTGATCGGAGTCGAGCGGGACCAGGTCGGTTCGGAGAAGTCGGGCGGCGACCAGAAGGACATCCGTTACCAGGTGGTCGACGTGGAGATCGAGCGTCAGCGTTCGAGGGACTGGCTCGTCTCCCGACTCGCCGTACGCGCACGACGCGGGCGCGCCTCGCTCGGCCGCCGCGGCGAGGTGTCGATCCACCCGTGGAGCCGAATCCGGGGCCTCGACGACGACGCGATCGGCACCCCGGAACACAGTGCCGAGAGCCTGGTCGAGCACTATGCCGACATGCGCCCGGCCGACGTCGCGAACGCCCTGCGGGAACTGCCGGAGGTCCGTCGGCTGGAGGTCGCCAGGACACTGGACGACGAGCGATTGGCCGACATCCTCCAGGAGCTGCCCCACGACGAGCAGACCGAGATCGTCACCCGGCTCGAGCTGGAGCGGGCGGCGGACGTGCTCGAGGCGATGGACCCCGACGACGTGGCCGATCTGCTCGGTGAGTTGCCGGAGCAGGACGCCGAGTCATTCCTGGAACGCATGAACCCCGAGGACTCGGCTCCCGTCCGGCGTCTGCTCACGTTCGACGCGGACACCGCGGGCGGGCTCATGACCCCCGAGCCGATCATCCTGTCTCCGCAGACGACGGTGGCCGAGGCCCTCGCCCACTGCCGCAACCCCGACCTCAGCCCGGCCCTGGCCAGCCTCGTCTTCGTCGTGAGGCCCCCCACCGCGACACCGACGGGCAAGTACCTCGGATGCGTCCACATCCAGGCGCTGTTGCGGGAGCTGCCGTCGATGATGGTGGCCGAGACCGTCGACACCAGCCTGTCCACGCTGCGCCCGTCCGACTCGACGGACGCCGTGACCAGGTTCTTCGCCACCTACAATCTCGTGTGCGGGCCGGTGGTCGACGACGAGGGACACCTGCTCGGCGCGGTGGCGGTCGACGATCTGCTGGACCATGTGCTCCCGGACGACTGGCGGGACATGGACCTGCACGACGACAGGGAGGCGACCCGATGAGCGAGCCCACCGTGCGGTCCTCGCTCTCGATGCCGGTGACCTCGCGCAGACCGAGGATCAGCTTCGACGCAGACGCGGTCGGCCGCTACAGCGAGTCCGTCGCGCGGTTCTTCGGGACCGGCACATATCTGCTGATCCAGACGATCATCGTGATCGTCTGGATCATCATCAACGTCGCGGTGGTCGCCCTGCGCTTCGACCCGTATCCCTTCATCCTGCTCAACCTCGCGTTCTCGACGCAGGCCGCCTACGCCGCTCCGCTGATCCTGCTCGCACAGAACCGGCAGGAGGACCGCGACAAGGAGTCCGTCAGGGAGGATCGCCTCCGCGCCACGCAGACCAAGGCGGACACCGAGTTCCTCGCCCGGGAACTCGCCTCGGTCCGGCTCTCCGTCGGTGAGACGGTCACCCGCGACTACCTCCGGCGGGAGCTCGACGACCTCCGTGATTCCGTCGAGCGGATCGAGACCCTCCTCTCCGGCCTCGAACCCGGGACGTGTAACGCCGATCACAACAAAACCGATTCAGACGTCAAGGGCCGGGGGTAGCCTCGGCCGGGACGGAACGTCGTGGGGCGCAGCACGTTCGCTGGGCCGACCGGGAAGTCGTAGGGGGAAGTCTTGCGCCTTTTTGCGCACAACGCCGATCGCCGGGTTCTGACCAGTGCCGCCGTTACCGCCAGCGCGATCGCTGTGCTGTCGGCCGTGGGACTGAACATGGACACCAGTCGCCCCGCGCCGCCGGACATCACTCCGCTGGCCGAGTACGCGCCCAGCACGCCGACGGTCACCGAGGCTCCCGCCACCTCCCGCACCATAGAGCCGTCCCCGGAGGAGGAACCGGCCGCCCCGGAGGACCCCGGCGCCGCCCACATCGAGCCGGCGACCATCCCGGACGGGCCGCTGGGCATCCCCGGCATCGCCCTCGACGCCTATCACCGCGCCGCGGACCGCCTCAATGCGGAGAAGCCCGCCTGCGAGATGGACTGGACTCTCCTGGCCGGTATCGGCCAGGTCGAGTCCAACCAGGGACGTGGTCGGTTCGACGTCCACGGCAACACCATCGGCCGCATCCTGGGCCCCCGCCTCGATGGGAGCCTTCCGGGAACCGCCGTCATCACCGACACGGACGGGGGCCGGTTCGACGGCGATGCGGAGTTCGACCGCGCGGTGGGCCCCGTGCAGTTCATCCCCTCGACCTGGGCCGGTCTCGGTCGCGACGCCAACGACGACGGGGTGGCCGATCCGAACAACATCTACGACGGCGCGCTGTCGGCGGCGTCCCTGCTGTGTGGGCAGGGGGGATCGATGGCCGATCCCGCCGCCCGCACCCGGGCGGTCCTGGCCTACAACAACTCGCTGGCCTATGTCGCCAACGTGAACGCCTGGGCCCACGGCTATGCGGTCAACGCCGTCCCGCTGCCGTCGGACCTGCCGGAGATCCACCAGCCCGAACCCACCATCGAACCCCCGGAGCCGCCCGAACGATGCCCCGAGGGGTGGGAGGGCGAGCCCACCGAGGCACCCGAGCCCGTTGCTCCGGGTGAGCCCGAGGCCCCGGTGCCCGGTTGCACGGAGGTCGAGTCCCCGACGACTCCGGCCCCGCCCGCGCCCAGCGCCTCGCCTTCGCCGTCGGCGACGCCGACTCCGACGCCGTCGCCCGAACGCCCGGCGCCTCCGGCGGTGGCGCCCCCGGCTCCGGCGCTACCGGGTTTGCCCGTGATCGAGTTGCCCTGCATACCTCCGTTCTGCGTGCCGCCGCCTGCCTGAATCGTCACCCGGTGCCGTGACGCCTAGACTCGGGGCATCATGAGTGCACCCAGCGAAGAACTGATCCGGGCCGCCCTGGCGAAGGTCGACGACCCGGAGATCCGGAAGCCGCTCACGGAGCTCGGCATGGTCAAGGGTGTCGAGGTGGACCCCGCCACCGGCCGGGTCGACATCGGCATCTACCTGACCGTCGCCACCTGTCCGATGCGGGACACCATCACCGACCGCGTCCGCACGGCGGTGGCCGACGTCCCGGGCGTCGGCGAGATCGCTGTCGAGCTCGACGTGATGAGCGACGAGCAGCGCACCGAACTGCGCAAGCATCTGCGCGGGGATGCCGCGGAGCCCGTCATCCCGTTCGCCCAGCCCGGCAACCTGACCCGCGTCTACGCGGTCGCCTCGGGCAAGGGAGGGGTCGGCAAGTCCACCGCGACGGTCAACCTCGCCACGGCCCTCGCCTCGCGGGGGCTCTCCGTGGGTGTACTGGACGCCGACATCTACGGCCACTCGATCCCTCGGATGCTGGGGACCGACGCGCGGCCGACCCAGGTGGAGCAGATGATCCTGCCGCCCGTCGCGCACGACGTGAAGGTCATCTCGATCGCACAGTTCACGAAGGGCAACACCCCGGTTGTGTGGCGCGGGCCCATGCTCCACCGGGCGTTGCAGCAGTTCCTCGCGGACGTCTACTGGGGTGATCTCGACGTCCTGCTGATGGACCTGCCCCCCGGCACGGGCGATGTGGCGATCTCGATCGCGCAGCTCATCCCCTCCGCGGAGATCCTCGTGGTCACCACGCCCCAGCAGGCTGCCGCAGAGGTGGCCGAGCGGGCCGGATCGATCGCGCTGCAGACCCGTCAGCGCATCGCGGGTGTCATCGAGAACATGTCATGGCTCGAGCTGCCCGACGGCACCAGGATGGATGTCTTCGGCACCGGCGGCGGTGCCGAGGTGGCGGCCAATCTGTCCCGCTCGGTCGGTGCACCCGTCACGTTGCTCGGTCAGGTCCCCCTGGAGCAGGCCGTGCGCGAGCACGGGGACGAGGGCACGCCCATCGTCCTCGCCGAGCCGGATTCGCCGTCCGGGCGCGCATACCGCGAGATCGCGGACGGTCTGGCCGTGCGCCCCCGGGGCCTGGCGGGGATGAACCTCGGGATCGACACCACCCGGCACCTCTGACGGACGGCGACGGCCGGGGGCTCAGCCCCCGGCCGTTCGTGCCGTCTGTCCGCCGCGGGTCGGGCCGGACGCGCGCCGGGCCGGTCGTGAGGGCGGGTCAGGTGGCGTCGCTGTCCCACACGGGTCCCGATGACGGGGGCGGCGGCGCCGGGGTGTCCCGGACGGGTGCGGTGCCGGCGGTCCGCGGCGCCGTCGACCGGCGGGGGTCGGCGGAGGCCGTTCCCGCGGAACCCGCCCCGCCGGCGACCGCGGGAGCGCCCGCCGGCGCAGCGGCTCCGAAGTCCCCGGAGAACAGGGAGTCGTCACCGTCCAGGAGATGCTTGGTGACCATCGCGCGCGGACTCAGCCCACGCAGGTCGTTGAGCTGCTTGAGGGGCTCCCGGAACTCCTCGAACTCGGTCCCGTAGTCGTCCCTGAGCTGCTGCTGGGCGTTGCTGGCGAACTCACGGACCTTGCGGATCGCCGAGGCCAGCCAACGGGCGGCCTCGGGTAGGCGCTCGGGCCCCAGGACCACCAACGCCACCACGCCGAGCACCAGGAGCTCGGACCACCCCACGTTTGTGAACATCGCAGCCAGGATACGTCGCCGGGCTCACCGGTGGGAACCCGAGTTGTCCGGTGCCCCCGGTCAGCCCAGCGCGGGGCGCACGGTCAGTTCGACCCGCGTTCCACCGCGGATGACCTCGACCGGGACGTCGACGCCCGCCCCGGCGCGACGGACGGCCACCACCAGTTCATCGGAGGAACGCACCTGCCGGTCACCGACCCTGGTCACGACGTCCCCTTCCCGGAGTCCGCCCTCCTCGGCGGGCGAGCCCTCACGCACGTTGACGATCTCGGCGCCCTCCACCGACCCGTTGTCCGCCTTGCGGGCGTTGACGCCCATTGTGGCGTGGCGGACCGCCCCGTCGGTCATGAGCGACGTCGCTATCTCGCGGACGTCGTTGACCGGGATGGCGAAGCCGAGACCGATGGAACCCCCGGACTGGGTGAAGATGGAGGTGTTGATACCGATGACCGCTCCGGTCCCGTCGATGAGCGGTCCCCCGGAGTTACCGGGGTTGATGGCGGCGTCCGTCTGGATCGCGTCGATCACCACGTCGCCGTCCGAGGTGGCCTCCCCGAGGGCGATCGGGCGCCGGGTCGCCGAGACGATGCCCTCGGTGACGGTCCGGGCGAGTCCGAGGGGCGAGCCGATGGCGATGACCTGCTCCCCCACCTGGACGTCGTCCGAGTCGCCCAGGGTGGCGACGGTGAGGTTCTGGACGTCGTCGACCTTGAGGACCGCGAGGTCGGTGGCGGGGTCGCGCCCCACCATCTCGGCCGAGGCCCTGGAGCCGTCGGGGAAGATGACGTCGATGTCCGCGCGGTCGGCGGCGCCGTCCATGGTGACGACGTGGTTGTTCGTCACGATGTAGCCCTGTGGGTCGATGACGATGCCGGAGCCCTCCCCCTGGGCCGACGCCGTGGACACCGAGATGTTGACGACGGCGGGTTGGACGCGCTGGGCGACCTCACCGATCGGGTTGTCGGATCGGATGACGTTCTCCGGGGCGTCGGCGATCCGGACGGTGGAAGTGGTGAGGACGCGCGCGGAGTCCGCCACGACGGCGCCGATGGCGCCCGCGACGAGGGCGACGACGGCGACGGCCGCGGTCGCGCCGGCCACGGCCTGACTGCTCAGCCGACGTTCGAACAGTGCCTCGGACAGCGAGAGCCTGGCTGCGGGGGCCGCGGCCGCGCCCGACAGGTCGACCGGCTCGTGGTCGGCAGTGGCGGGCACTGCGGGTGCGCCGTACCCGACCGGAGCGTCGGGGTCGCGCCACGGGTCCGGAGCGGGCGGCGGTGGAACCTCGGACTCGTCCTGCCACGCCGGATGCCGCTCTATACCCCGAGCGGCTCCCGGGGCCGGGGCGAAGGCCTGCTCGAGGACCGGATCGGCGTCGCCGCCGAGGAGCGGGCCGGGGTGCGCGGCGGCACCGGCACGGGACGGGTCGAATCCACCGGTGACCCCGTCTGGTCGGGCGAACCGTGCGACATCGTCCTCGCCCACCGCCGGCCGATCGATCGGGGCGGGTTCACGAAGCGGGCGGTCCGGTTCCCCGTCCCGCGCCGCGGGCCCGGCCGCGCCTGTGTCGTCCTCCACCCGGCCCACCCTAGTTGCCGCGTCGCCACAGCCGGCGAAGCAGTCTCGACCAACCGTGGGTCTCCTCGGACCCGGCCACCGGATCGGGGCCCGTCCGCGTGGCCGGATCGGGTGCGTCCTCGAGTGACCGCAGCCGTTCGAGGAGTTCGCGGGGCATCTGGATGGGGCCGGATCCGCGCAGTGCGCGGCGTGCCTCACGCTGGACCTCGACCTCCCGACGACAGTGCGGACACCGGGCCAGGTGGGCGTCGGCCCGGGACTGCCCCGAGGGCGGTAGCCGACCGTCGACATAGGCTGCCGCGGCTTCCGTGGAGAGGTGGTCGGTGGACAGGAAGCTCTCCCTGGCGCGGGGCGGGCCGGTCCTGTCGACCACTTTCCGCGCCGAGTCGAACGACAGCGTGAACTCGGGGCCGGGTCCGCGTTCGTGGAGGTGTCTGTCCACGCCCCTCCCCTTCTCCGGTCATCTCGTGGGCTCGTCCGAGTCCCCGTCGAGGGGTCAACGTCCGGCGTACCCGCAGGGTTCCCGCGCCGCCACCCGCTGTTCCCGGTACGGACGCGGGTTGTGCCGATCGCCGGAGGGATCAGTCGATGCGCTGGTGGGCGCCGGTGACCCCGGCCGCCTCGAGTTCCGCACGCAACGCGGCCCGTCCGCGGTGGATCCGGCTCCTGACGGTGCCCATCTTCACGCCCAGGATGCGTCCGACCTCCTCGTAGCTGAGGTCCTCGATGTCACTGAGGACCACGGCGGCGCGGTACTCCGGAGACAGGTTGGCCAGGGCGGTCTGCAGGACGGGGTCGAACGTCTCCTCCGAGATCACCTGCTCCGGGCTGCGTTCTCGACCGGGCACCCTTTCGGCGTCCTCGGGCAGCGCCTCGAAGCGGATGCGCCCGCGCCGGCGTGCGGAATCGAGGAACAGGTTGGTGACGATACGGTGCATCCAGCCCTCGAAGGTCCCCGGCTTGTAGCGGTCCAGCGAGCGGAACACCCTGATGAACGCCTCCTGGGTGATGTCCTCGGCGTCGTGGGCGTTCCCGCAGAGGCGATACGCCAGGCGGTAGACACGGTCACCGTGCTGCGCGACGAGCTCGGACCAGGACGGCATGTCCGTAGCCTCGCCGGTGGCGTCGAAACGAGCAGTCCCGGCCGCCTCGTCGAGGGCGACCGGTGCGATCGCCGTCCCGTGCACGGTTCGTGAGTACATGCGCTGCCGCCGCCTTCCGGCCCGGGCCTGTGGGAGCCCGCGCGGTGGTGGCCGCGCCCTCGTGGCGCGACGTGTACCCACCCTCCCCTACGGGGCTGTCCTCACGGTATACACGTACTGAGACAGCCCTGAGAGTCTGATACCGATCCGATCACCGCGCGTTGGTCACCGTTGCCTCCCCGGTCGGGGATACGCTGCTCAGGTGTCCGATTCCTCTGATGTCCCCGCCACCGATCGCTCCGGTCTCGACGGGATGGCGCAACGCAGCGCCGCCCTTGTCGACGACTCGCTCTACGCCTCCGCACGGGCCGAGGCCGAGGAACTCGGGGCCGCCTCGCCGGACGCCCTGACCGCGGACGCGATCCGCCTGGTGGCCCGCTTGAACGGCACCCGCGCCGCCGTGTGCATCACCCCCGCGCCGGGAGTCCCCGCTCTGGCGATCCTCGCGGCGGCCGCGCCCGGCTCCGGAGCCGTGGTCACCTGCATCACCGACGACCCGCATCACCTCGAGGCGGCGCGATCGGCCGTCCGCGGCGCGGGCCATCCCGCCTCCTCCGCCCGCTACATCGCCGCCCGGCCGCTCGAGGTGGCCGACAAACTCGCGGACGGCGCCTACGACCTCGTGGTCGCGGACGTCCCGGCACATTCGGTGCCGCGCGTGATCTCCCGATCCCACCAGCTGTTGCGCGCCGGCGGCGCGCTGGTCCTGATGGGCGAGCACGCCCCGCTGCCCGAGGACGCGGAGCTCCCCGAGCGCGCGCACGTCACGGTGCTCCCCGTGGGGACCGGCCTGACCGTGGTCACCCTCTGAGCGGTCCTCCCCTCCCGAGGGTTCACCCCCCGGGGCGCGAGGTCAGCCCTGCAGTGAGGTGGTGGTGTTCTTGGCGACGCTCACCACGCCGCCCGCGCTGACCGGGAACCGGCTGCGGTCGCGTTCGTGATCCACACCGATCAGGTCCCCGTCGCCGATGTGGCAGTTCTTGTCGACGATCGCCTTGCGGACCACGGCCCCGCGACCGATGCGGACGCCCGGCATGAGGACACTGCCCTCGACGACCGCCCCGTCCTCGACGATGACGTTGTTCGACAACACCGAGTTGCGCACGGTGGCGGCGGAGACGATCGTCCCCGAGCCGACCATGGATTCTTGGGACATGCCGCCGTTGACGAACTTCGCCGGCGGCAGGTTGTCCTGCTGGGTCCGGATGGGCCACAGGGAGTTGTAGAGGTTGAACACGGGGTGCACCGACACCAGGTCCATGTGCGCGTCGTAGAACGCGTCGATGGTGCCCACGTCGCGCCAGTACCCGGCATCACGCTCGGTCTCGCCGGGGACGTTGTTCAGGGCGAAGTCGTAGACGTAGGCCCGCTCCTGCTCGACGAGGGCCGGGATGATGTCGCCGCCCATGTCGTGGGTGGAGTCGGGCTTCTCCGCGTCCGCCTTGAGCGCCTCGATGAGGGCGTCGGTGGTGAAGATGTAGTTGCCCATGGAGGCGAAGGTCGCGTCCGGATCATCCGGCGTGCCCGGGGGGTCGGAGGGCTTCTCGACCCAGCCGCGGATCAGGTCGTCGTCGCCGGCGTCGATGCAGCCGAACGCGAACGCCTCGCTGCGCGGGACACGGATCCCCGCGACGGTCACGGCGGCGCCCGTGGAGATGTGGTGGTCCAGCATCTGCCTGGGGTCCATCCGGTACACGTGGTCCGCGCCGAACACGACGATGTGGTCCGGCTTCTCGTCGTAGACCAGGTTGAGCGACTGCAGGATCGCGTCGGCCGACCCGGTGTACCAGCGGGGGCCCAGACGTTGCTGGGCGGGGACCGGTGCGACGTACTCGCCGCCCATCCCGCGCATGTGCCACACCTGGGCGATGTGGCGGTCCAGCGAGTGGGACTTGTACTGGGTGAGGACGCAGATCTGCATGAACCCCGCGTTGACGAGGTTGCTGAGTACGAAGTCGATGAGACGGTAGGACCCCCCGAACGGCACCGCGGGTTTGGCCCGGTCCGCCGTGAGCGGGAAGAGTCGCTTGCCCTCGCCACCGGCGAGGACGATTGCTAGGACGTGCGGCTGATTCCTCACGCCCCCACCGTATCGACTCCGCCCTCACCCGGACCGGTCATCGTGCGGTTTGCCCCCGCCCAGTACCGAACCGTAACCCCGCGGTCGGGCGGTGTTCGCCGGGCACGCCTCGGGCGGGGGCCCGAGCGACTACCTTGGCCGGTGTGCGAGTAGCGATGATGACGAGGGAGTACCCGCCGGAGGTCTACGGCGGTGCCGGAGTGCACGTGACCGAACTGGTGGCCAACCTACGGCCGCTGTGCGAGGTGGACGTGCTGTGCATGGGGGCCGACCGCGACACCGCCCGCGCTTTCCGACCGGATCCCGAGTTGGGCGCGGACGCCAACCCCGCGATCCAGACTCTCTCCGCCGGGTTGCGCATGAGCGTCGCGGCCGAGGGCGCGGACCTCGTCCACTCCCACACCTGGTACACGGGGCTTGCCGGGCACCTCGCGGGGCAGCTCTACGGCATCCCGCACGTCGTGTCCGCGCATTCGCTGGAACCCAGCCGGCCGTGGAAGGCCGAGCAGCTCGGCGGCGGATACCGGGTCTCGTCGTGGTCGGAGCGCACCGCCTTCGCGGGAGCCGACGCGGTGGTCGCGGTGAGCGCCCGGATGAAGGACGAGATCCTGCGCGTCTACCCCGAGATCGACCCGGACCGCATCCACGTGATCCTCAACGGCATCGACACCTCCGTGTGGTCACCCGTCGAGACCTTCGCCGGCGAGGGCTCGGTCCTGCGCCGGAACGGGGTGGACCCGGACCGGCCGATCGTCGCGTTCGTCGGCCGGATCACCCGGCAGAAGGGCGTGCCGCATCTGGTGCGCGCCGCCCGGGACTTCCACCCTGACGCCCAGCTGGTGCTGTGTGCCGGCGCCCCGGACACCCCCGAGATCGCCGCCGAGATGGAGTCGCTGGTGGCGGACCTGCAGTCCACCCGCGACGGTGTGTTCTGGCTGCGCGACATGCTGCCGCGCGAGGAGGTCATCGAGATCCTCTCCGCCGCGACGGTCTTCGCCTGCCCGTCGGTCTACGAGCCACTGGGCATCGTCAACCTGGAGGCGATGGCGTGCGACACGGCGGTCGTGGCGTCCGATGTCGGCGGGATCCCCGAGGTGGTCGTCGACGGCGAGACGGGCACCCTCGTCCACTACGACGCATCCGCGACCGACGCATTCGAGGCCGGGCTCGCGGCTGCCGTCAACGACCTGGTGGCGGACCCGGGCAAGGCCGCCCGGATGGGACGGGCGGGCGAGGAGCGGGCCCGTACCCGGTTCTCGTGGGAGGCGATCGCCGAGCAGACCCATCGGATGTACGCCTCACTGCTGTAGAGGCCCCCCGGGCTCTACAGGCGCGCCGGCCGGCAGCGCCCGGTAGGTGTGCACCTCGATGTGCATCCGGACCGGGCGGTCCTGCGGGCCCAACCGGGCCTCGAGCCCGGACCTGTCGAGGTGGACGCCGCTCGGCCCCATGAGGGCCAGATCCACGGCCACCGGGGCGGGGACCTCGGTGAGCACGTCGACGGTACGCACCGGGCCGGGGCGGAAGTGGTCGGCGAGGTCCGCGTCCAGGCGGTCCGACTTGTCCGGGGCCGGCTCCAGCATGCCGCCGGCCGAACGCAGCGGCTCGAGATGGCCCGGCCCGGGAACGGCGACGACCAACGTGCCACCCGGCCGGAGCACCCGGGCGAACTCCGCGGGGTTCCTCGGGGCGAAGACCACCTGCACCAGATCGACGCAGTCGTCCGCGAGCGGGAGTCCGTCCCAGGTGTCCGCGACCAGCGCCGCGACGTCATCGTGGACCCTGGCGAGACGGCGCGCTGCCGCGGTGGAGATCTCCGTGCCGACCCCGAGCGCGCCGGCCGACCGCCCGGCCCCCGCCAGCGCGTCGACGACCCCGGCGAGGTAGAAGCCCGTGCCGGCGCCGGGCTCGAGCACCACCGGTCGGGCCGATCCCGAGCGGACGCCGCCGGCCCCGGGCGCGAGCGCCTCGCGGGCGACTCCGGCGAGGATCGCCACGAGGGGGTCGAACAGTCCCGAGCCGAGGACCCGGTCGCGCGCCGCGACCTGGTCCGCACCGTCGCCGGGGAAGCGCCGGCCGCGGGGACCGAAGAGGCTGAGGTGCCCCTGCCGTGCCCGGTCGAACGAATGCCCGGCAGCGCACACCACCGCCCGGTCCACGGCCTCCATACCCTGTCCGCAGACCGGGCAGCGCAACAGCGGCACGACGCGGTCGAGGGCGGCCGGCCCCGAGCCCGCAGGTGCTGACGGGGAGGAACTCACGGGCGGGGCCGGTCCGCGAGGTCGCGGAGCAACGCCATGAGCGTGCGCGTAGCGAACCCGGTGGCCACCGGCCCGACCTCGTCGATCTCCTCGGACGAGCGGGCCGGCCCGGCGATGTCGAGGTGCGCCCACGGCCGACCGTCCACGAAACCCTCGAGGAACAACGCCGCGGTGATGGCACCCGGCCCCGTGGGGGCCTGCCGACGGTCGGCGATATCGGAGCGGACTGCCGGGCGCAGATCGTCGGGGAGCGGCAGCCGCCACCATCGCTCCCCCGCCGCCGCCCCCGCCGCGGCGACCCGGTCGGCGAGGTCGTCGTCGTTCGCCATGACCGCTCCCGTGCGCATCCCCAGCGCGACCTTCATCGCACCCGTGAGGGTGGCCACGTCCACGACGACCTCCGGGTCGCATTCGGCGATGCCGTGGGCGAGCGCGTCGGCGAGGACCATCCGGCCCTCCGCGTCGGTGTTCGTGACCTCGGACGTCGTTCCGCCCACGTGCGTGACGACGTCACCCGGGCGGTAGGCGGAACCGGACAGCATGTTCTCGGCGGAGGGCACCACCACGGTCAGGTCGACGTCGGCGTACCCGGGCGACCCGTCCGAACAGAACGCCGCGGCCGCCGCCACGACCGCGGCCGAGCCCGCCATGTCCGTACGCATGAGATGCATCCCGTCGGCGGGCTTGACCGAGATCCCCCCGGTGTCGAAGGTGATGCCCTTGCCCACCAGCAGCACCCGCGGGCCCGGACCGGGGCGACGGGCCACCAGCACGCGCGGGCCGGCCGCCGAGCCCCCGCCCACCGCGAGCACGCCGCCGAACCCGCCGGAGACCAGCCCGTCTCCCTCGATGACCTCGGTCCGCATGCCCGCCGCGCCCAGCGCCTCGGCCATCCGGGCCACCAGCCACTCGGGTGTCTTCAGATCGGAGGGGGCCCCGGCGAGATCGCGCGCCATCGCCGTGGCCCGGGCGGCCTCCTCGGCCGCCGCCACCGCGCGGGCGACGATCACCTCGTCGTCGTCGCCACTGCCCGGACCGGCCGCCACCTCCACGACCAGATCGGGAACGACCGGTGCGGGGTCCGCGGCGAAGACGTCCTGGCCCCGCGCACCCAGGAGGTACCCGATGACCAGATCGCCTACCCGGTCCGCCGGTAGGGCCCGGGGCACGGCGACGGTCATCGGCCCCTTGGCCCGCGAGTCCCGTGCGTGGCGGGCCAGCGCGGCGCCCACCCGCCGGTGAGCCAGACCGTGATCCACCGTCCCCGACCAGCCCGGACGGGGCGTGGAGTCGTCCAACTCGACCTCGACCACCGGACGCCCGTCGTGGACGGAGACCCGCGCCTCGTCGGCGCGCCCCAGAGGCACGCGACCGGGCTCGGGAGCGCGGGTGACGACCGCCATCGCGGCATCGGGGACGGGACCGGAGACGACACGGACCGAGGGCAGGGGACGGCCGGGGACGGCGGACATCGACGAGGACCTTCCGGGATATGAGTCGGCGCACCCGCCACGAGGGTCGGATGCGCCGGCATCGGTGGGGCGACGAGATCAGGAGATGGCCTGCGACAGCTCCTCGCTGAGCGACTTGGCCTCATCGGGGGTCAGCTCGACGACGAGACGCCCGCCACCCTCCAGAGGGACGCGCATGACGATCCCACGGCCTTCCTTGGCCGCCTCCATCGGTCCGTCACCGGTCCTGGGCTTCATAGCCGCCATCGAGTCGTTTCCCTTCGTCCTTGTCCGCGGGGCGGCGCACTGTACGGGCGCCCGTGCCCACGATCGGTACTGCTGAGTGGATGATGTCGATTCTAGCGCGTCCGGCCGCGTCCGGACGCCGTAGCGGGACGACCGTCCACCCCGTTCTGCGCCCCGTTCGCCGCGGCGTCCCCGGCCATGGTGACGTCCTCGCCCAACAGGGCCCGGAGCCGGTCGATCTCGACCGCCGCCTGCTCGAGTGCCCAGTCGACCTCTGCCATGGTGTATCCACGGGCCGACATGCCGAATCGCACCGACCGGAGATCATCACCGGCCAGGGCCCCGTCCGGCAGGTGGGTGACCGTGTGGTCCCGGTCCACGGGCGGCAGCACCTCGGAACGGCCGAACACCACGAGCGACAGCCCGAACAGCCCCGCCGCGACGACCAGGGTGACGACCACGTAGACGACGATGGTGAGCATTCCCGTGCTCCCCTCCTGTAGTGACTAGCGCCGCGACCAGTCTGGCACACGGCCCGCCCGGGGCGGTGTGGCAAGTCACGCCAGGCCGCGTACGGTTCGTGCAGGTCGGCGCGTCCCCACGATCGACGACACCATCTCGAGGGCACGCAGTGTCCCCGGGACGTCGTGGGTGCGGAATACCCGCGCACCGAGGTAGGCCGCGACCGAGGTCGCCGCGAGGGTGCCCTCCGCGCGATCGTCCACGCCCGCGTCCAGGGTCTCACCGATGAAGTCCTTGTTGCTCAGCGCCATGAGGACCGGGTACCCGACCGCCACGATCTCGTCCATCCGTCGCAACAACTCGAGGCCGTGGAAGGTGTTCTTGCCGAAATCGTGGGTGGGGTCGACGAGGATGCCGTCCGGCGGGACACCGGCCGCCAGCGCGCGGTCGGCGGCCGCCGTGAGTTCGTCGACGACGTCGCACACGACATCGGCATACCCCACGCGGAACGGCCGCGTCCGGGGCACCGCACCGCCCGTGTGCGAACAGACGAACCCGGCTCCCGCCTCCCCCGCCGCGGTGAGGACGCCGGGATCGTGACCCTCCCACGTGTCGTTGACCAGGTCCGCCCCGGCCGCCAACGCGCGCCGGGCGACCTCGCCCCGCCAGGTGTCGATCGAGATCACCACGCCCGGGTGACGGTCACGCACGGCCTGCACGAACGGCACGACCCTGCGGGTCTCCTCCGCGGCGTCGACGAGGTCGCCGGGCCCGGCCTTGACGCCGCCGATGTCGAGGATGTCCGCGCCGGCCGCCACCACCTCGTCGACCCGCGCCATCGCCGCCGTGTCGGTGAACGTGGCCCCACGGTCGTAGAAGGAGTCCGGCGTACGGTTGACGATCGCCATCACCAGCGGGCGGTCGACCGGGACCGGGCGGCCACACAGTGTGGGCGCGGGGACAGGCGCCGGGCCGACACCGGGACCGGCGGCGATCACCGGCGACCTCCACAGGCGTCTAGCGCGGCCTCGAGGTCGTCGCACACGACCAGGTGCGCCAGCGCCTCGGGTTTGACCAATCCGGCTTCCGCCAACCCTCCGACCCAGTCCAGCAAAGGGCGGTAGAAGCCGATCGGGTCATAGAGCACCACCGGCTTGTGGTGGAAGCCCAGGGAGGCCGAGGTCCACATCTCGAACATCTCCTCCATGGTCCCGATCCCGCCGGGCAGGGTGAGGAAGGCGTCGGATCGCTCCTCCATCTCCCGCTTGCGTTCCCTCATTGTGGTGACGACGACGAGTTCGTCGGCCGCGGTGTCGGCGACCTCGCGGACCCGCAGCCCCTCGGGGATCACACCGACGGTGCGTGCGCCACCCGCGCGGGCCGACTCGGCGAGCGCACCCATCATCGAGACGTTGCCGCCGCCCGAGACGAGCGACCACCCGCGTCTGGCGATGCCCTCCCCCACCTCCGTCGCGATGGCCAGCAACTCCGGGTCGTACGTGGAGGAGGCGCAGTAGACGCAGACACGGCGACCGGCGACCGGGGCCGTCACCGCTCGACCCCGCGGTGCTCCTCGCCGTACAGGTCCTCCCGCTCCTCGGACGTCAGCGCCGCCCTGTGGTGGGCCTCGCGGATGTACTCCACGGTCTCCGACACGGAGTCCGTCACCAGGAACAGGTCGGGATCGGACGCGGAGATCATCCCCTCCTCCGCCAGAGTGCCGCGGATCCAGTCGGTCAGCGGGGCCCAGAAGTCCACGCCGAGCAGCACGATCGGGAACCTGGTGATCTTGTCGGTCTGGACGAGGGTGATGGCCTCGAAGAACTCGTCGAGGGTGCCGAACCCACCCGGCGTGCACACGAAGGCCTGCGTGTACTTGACGAACATCGTCTTGCGGATGAAGAAGTAGCGGAAGTGCAGACCCAGGTCCACCCACCGGTTCAGGCCCTGCTCGTGGGGCAACTCGATCCCGAGACCGACAGACTCACCATCCGCCTCCCACGCCCCCTTGTTCGCCGCCTCCATCTGTCCGGGCCCGCCACCGGTCACGACTGCGTAGCCGGCCTCGACCAGCGCACGGCCGAGCTCCACGGCCTGCTCGTACGCCGGGTCCCCGGGCCGGGTGCGGGCCGAACCGAACACACTGACGGCGTCCGACAGTTCGGCCAGCGCGCCGAAGCCGTTGACGAACTCGCTCTGGATGCGCAGCACCCGCCACGGGTCGGTGTGCAGCCAGTCGGTGTCCTGGTTCTTGTCCAGCAGCCGCTGGTCGGTGGTGGTGTGTTCGCCACCCTTCTCACGACGGACGAGGACGGGGCCTCGCATGTGCACGGGGTCG
Source organism: Dietzia sp. Die43 (assembly GCF_024519835.1). Classification (NCBI taxonomy): domain Bacteria; kingdom Bacillati; phylum Actinomycetota; class Actinomycetes; order Mycobacteriales; family Dietziaceae; genus Dietzia; species Dietzia sp. Die43. The sequence continues at coordinate 124,474 of NZ_JALJRF010000002.1, forward strand.
TTGGGGGCCATGGGCCGGGGGTCTCCTTCGATGATCTGGGGATGGGGCCGGGAGTGGCGGTACCCGGGACATGGGCGATCCCGGGGCTCCCGCCGCCCTAGCCGGTGAGGTAGGTGCGCAGCACCCTGCCGACCTCGGTGATCTGTGCCGCCGGACAGTACTCGTCACGCTTGTGGGCCATGCCGGGGTCGCCGGGGCCGAGGTTGACCGCCGGGATGCCCAGGGCCGCGAAACGGGACACGTCGGTCCACCCGTACTTCGCACGGACCCGCCCGCCGGCCGCGCGGACGAGTTCCGCCGCGGCCGGGGCCCCCAGACCGGGCAGCGCCCCCGGCGAGAGGTCCGTGAGTTCCCAGTACAGACCGGGCTCGGCGGGCGGGGTCTCCCCTTCCGCCACACGTGGGAGACCGGTCAGCCCCAGTGCGTCGAGGGCGTGCGCGAGGGCGGCATCGGTGTCCCTGTCCGGGGCGGATCGGAAGTTCACGTCGAGCCAGGCCTCGTCCGGGACCGTGTTGCCGGCGACCCCCGCCGACATGCGGACGGCCTGCAGCCCCTCGCGGTAGACGCACCCGTCGATGTCCACCGACCGGGCCTCGTAGGCCGCGAGCGCCCCCAGCACCGGCGCGAGTCGATGCACGGCGTTGTCGCCCAGCCAGCTCCGCGCCGAATGGGCCCGCACGCCGCGGGCGTGGACCCGGATCCGCAGGGTCCCCTGGCAGCCGGCCTCGATGAGCCCGCCGGTCGGCTCGCCGAGGATCGCCACATCCCCCGCCAGCCAGTCGCGGTGCGTGCGTTCGAGGACACCCAGACCGTTGGCCGTGGCCTCGATCTCCTCGCAGTCGTAGAGCACCAGGGTGAGATTGTGCGCCAGCTCGTCGGAGTCCGCCAGGGCGGCGAACAGGTGCAGGAACACCGCGTCGCCGGACTTCATGTCCACTGTCCCGCACCCGTGCAGTACCGTGTCCGTCCCCTCGCCGGTGACCCTGCACGGGACGTTGTCCGCCAGGGGGACCGTGTCGAGGTGTCCGGCGAGCACGACCCGGGTCGGGAGGCCCCGGGAGGTACGGGCGAGGACCCGGTTACCGTCGCGGACCACCTCCGTCCGGCCGGCGGCGGGCCCGGTGAACCCGGCGACGGTCGCGACGAGAGCATCGTGGACCGCGGCGGCGATCGCATCCTCCTCCCGTGAGGGACTGGGGATGTCGACGAGGGCGCGGGTGAGGTCGACCGGGTCTGCGGTCAGATCGAGGGCGGCGGTCACGGCCCCCACCCTAGTTGCCCGTGACCCGTGCCCGTCCGGGCAGACCGCTAGCATCGGGGCCATGAGTGCACATGGAGCCGTGGCCACCGGAATCGCCACCCTGACGTCCGACCACACCGTTCTCGACGTGTGGTACCCCGAGCCGGAGCTGGGCGCCGCGTCCGCCGGCGGTCACCGGGTACTGTCCGGCGACGAGGTACCCGCCGAGCTGTCGCCGCTGACCGGCCCCGACGCCGACCGGGGGGTCGAGACGGTGGCAGTGCGGGTGGAGATCGAGGACCTGACCCAGCCGCCGGCCGACGCCTACGACGCCTACCTCCGGCTCCACCTGATCAGCCATCGCCTGATCAAGCCGCACTTCGCGAACATGGACGGCTTGTTCGGCAAGCTGAGCAACGTCGTGTGGACCAACTTCGGACCGTGCGCGGTCCCGGGCTTCGAGCTGGTGCGCGCCAAGCTTCGGGCCCGCGGCCCGGTCACGGTGTACGGCGTGGACAAGTTCCCGCGCATGGTGGACTACGTGGTCCCGTCGGGAGTCCGCATCGCCGACGCCGACCGCGTCCGCCTGGGCGCCCACCTGGCCGAGGGCACCACGGTCATGCACGAGGGGTTCGTCAACTTCAACGCCGGCACGCTGGGCGCGTCGATGGTCGAGGGCCGCATCTCGGCGGGCGTCGTGGTCGGCACCGATTCCGATGTCGGCGGCGGCGCCTCCATCATGGGCACGCTCTCCGGCGGCGGCAAGGAGACCATCTCGATCGGTGAGCGCTGCCTGCTCGGGGCCAACTCGGGTGTCGGTATCTCGCTGGGCGACGACTGCGTGGTCGAGGCCGGACTGTACGTCACCGCCGGCACCAAGGTGGACGTCCGGGCGGGCGCCTGGGCCGAGCGGGAACCGGTCAAGGCCGGCCAGCTCTCGGGCATGGACAACCTGCTCTTCCGGCGCAACTCACTGACCGGTTCCGTCGAGGCGGTGCCGTGGAAGCGCGAGGGCGTCGAGCTCAACGCGGATCTGCACGCCAACGACTGACGCCGACGCTCATCGGCGGCGTCACCCCCCGTCGACAAGGACGTTCCGCACACATCGCCCGAGAGGCGGTGCGCGGAACGTCCTTCTCGATGGGGCGGCCGGGCGACGCGGGCGGCCGGGCGGTGGGCGACGCGGAAGCCCGGGCGGCGCGGGCGGCCTGCTCAGCCCAGTCGGCGCACGGCCTCGTCCACCGCGGCGTCGGTGGCGGTGAGCGCGATGCGGACGTGTCGCGCCCCGGCGGGCCCGTAGAACTCGCCCGGCGCGACGAGCACGCCGCGCTCGGCGAACCAGTCCACGGTGTTGCGGCATGCCTCGTCGCGGCTGGCCCACAGGTACAGGCCGGCCTCGGAGTGGTCGATCCGGAACCCGGCCGCCTCGACCGCGGGCAGCAGGCGTGCACGGCGGGCCCGGTACCGCTCACGCTGCTCGGCCTCGTGGGCGTCATCGCCCAGGGCGACCGTCATGGCCGCCTGGACGGGCAGCGGCATCATCATCCCGGCGTGCTTGCGCACCTCGAGCAGCTCGGCGACCAGGCCGGGATCACCCGCGACGAACCCGGCGCGGTACGACGCCAGGTTCGAGGTCTTGGACAGCGAATGCAGTGCGAGGAGACCGGTGTGGTCGCCGTCGCAGACACGCGGATCGAGGATCGAGGGCGCCTCGCCCTCCCACACCAGTCCGAGGTAACACTCGTCGGAGGCCACGATCACGCCGCGGTCGCGGGCCCAGCCGACCACCTTGCGCAGGTGGTCCACGCCGAGCACCTTGCCGCTGGGGTTCGACGGCGAGTTGAGGTACAGCAGCGTCGGCGAGGACGGGCCGAGTTGCGTGAGCGAGTCGGCCCGGACAACGGTGGCGCCCGCCAGCAGAGCGCCGACCTCGTAGGTCGGGTAGGCGACCTCGGGCACGACGACGGTGTGGCCCGGCCCCAGCCCGAGCTGGGCGGGCAGGCCCGCGATGAGCTCCTTGGTCCCGATCGCCGGAAGGACGGCGTCGGGCGTCAGACCCGTGACGCCGTACTGACGCTCAAGCGCGTCGACCGCGGCCCGGCGCAGAGCAGGGGTGCCGACGGTCGTGGGGTACCCGGGCCGGTCCGAGCCTGCGGCGAGCGCCTCGCGGATCACCGGGGCGACCGGATCCACGGGCGTACCGACGGTGAGGTCGACGAGACCGTCCGGGTGGGCGGAGGCGCGCGAGCGGGCGTCCGAGAGGGTGTCCCAGGGGAACACCGGGAGCGCGCGCCCGGGCGGTCGACGCTCCGGGCGCGACACCACCGGGGTCACTCCTGGTTCATGGGCGGGAGCGCCTTGACCATCGGGTGGTCGTAGTCGACCTTGCCGACCTTGGCCGCGCCGCCCGGCGATCCGAGCTCGACGAAGAAGTCCGCGTTCGCGGCGTTGTACTCGGTCCACTCGTCCGGGACGTCGTCCTCGTAGAAGATGGCCTCTACGGGGCAGACCGGCTCACACGCCCCGCAGTCGACGCACTCGTCGGGGTGGATGTACAACATCCGTCCACCCTCGTAGATGCAGTCGACAGGACACTCCTCGACGCAGGACTTGTCCATCACGTCGACGCACGGCTCTGCGATCGTGTAGGTCACGTCAGCCACCTTCCTCGTAGCGGTATGACCTGAATCGTATGTCACAGGCCACGCGGATGCGGAAGCCGCCCCGCGAGCCGATCGACCTATGTGACGACGGTCACCCCGACGGGTCGGTGGGCGGGTCCGTAGACGGTGTCACGACGGCGGACCGGGCGTCCGATCCCGGTGGCGATCTCCTCGATCTCCTCCGGGGTCTTGGCCGAGCCGTTCTCTGCGCCGGCCATCCGCGAGATGGTCTCCTCCATCAGGGTCCCGCCCAGGTCGTCGGCGCCGGATCGCAACATGGTCCGCGTCCCCGCGACCCCGAGCTTGACCCAGCTCGTCTGCACGTGGTCGATCGCCCCGTGCAGCATGATGCGGGCCAGGGCGTGGACCGCGACGTTCTCCTCCCGGGTCGGTCCGGGCCGTGAGGCGCCGGCCAGGTACAGCGGCGCGCTGCGGTGCACGAAGGGCAGCGGGACGAACTCGGTGAAGCCGCCCGTGCGTTCCTGGATCCCGCGGAGGGTCCGCAGGTGGGCCACCCAGTGGCGCGGGGTGTCCACGTGGCCGTACATCATCGTCGAACTCGACCGCAGCCCCACCTCGTGGGCGGTGGTGACGATGTCGATCCACTCGGAGGCGGGGAGTTTGCCCTTGGTCAGCACCCAGCGCACCTCGTCGTCGAGGATCTCCGCCGCGGTACCGGGGATGGTGTCCAGCCCCGCCGCACGGAGCTCGGTGAGCCACTCCCGGACCCCCACGCCCGACCGCGAGGCGCCGTTGGAGATCTCCATGGGGCTGAACGCGTGCACGTGCATGGACGGCACCCGCTCCTTGACCGCGCGGACCAGGTCGGCGTACCCGGACACCGGCAGGTCCGGGTCGATGCCACCCTGCATGCACACCTCGGACGCTCCGGATACGTACGCCTCGTACGCGCGGTCGGCGACCTCGGCGGCGGACAACGAGAACGCGTCGGCATCACCCTTGCGCTGGGCGAAGGCGCAGAAGCGGCAACCGGTGTAGCAGATGTTGGAGAAATTGATGTTCCGGTTGACGACGTAGGTGACGGTGTCCCCCACCACGTCCGCGCGGATCCGGTCGGCGAGCCCCGCGACGGCCGCCAGGCCGTCCCCGGTGGCGGTGGCCAGCGCGAGGTACTGCTCATCGGTGAGGCCGGCGGGGTCCGCCTCGGCGGCGCGCAGCGCGGCCACGACCTCGGCGTCGGCCCGCTCGGGGACGAGTGCCGCCGCCCCCAGTCCCGCCGCGCGGGCCCGGATGACGTCCCAGTTGCCGAAGGCCTCGCCGATGTCCGACCGGGTGTCCGTATTGCGGCCCTCGGAGTCGATCGCCGTGTGCAGATCGGTCCGTCCGCTCGAGTCCCAGTCGTCGTCGGGCTCCTGCCAGGGCCGTCCCTGCGGCTGCACCACCTCGTCGTCGTCCCCCACCACGGCGAGCCCGCTCGACGGGTCCGCCAGCGCACGGACGTGGCCCGCCACCCGCGGGTCGATCCACGCGTCTCCCGCACCGACGTAGCGGGGATGCGCGGTGAGTCGTTCGGTGAGCGTCCACCCGCGCGCGGCGAGGTCGGCGGTGAGCTCGTCGAGGTGCGGCCACGGCCGCTCGGGGTTGACGTGGTCCGGGGTGAGCGGAGAGATGCCGCCCAGATCGTCCGCACCGGCGTCGATCAGGGCCAGTACGTCGTCGCGGTCGACGAGGTTGGGCGGGGCCTGCACCGCCACTCGCGGGTCGAGCACCAGTCGGGCGACGGCGATCGCGGCGAGGAACTCGTCGGTGTCCGCGTCGTCCGCGGCGCGCATCGCGGTGTCCGGCTTGGCGCGGAAGTTCTGGACGATCACCTCCTGCAGGTGACCGAACTCGCGGGCGAGCCCGGCCAGCGCGAGCAGGCTCTCGGCGCGCTCGGTGCGGTTCTCGCCGATCCCCACGAGGATCCCGGTGGTGAACGGCACGGCGAGGCGACCCGCGTCGGTGAGGGTGCGCAGGCGGACGGCCGGGTCCTTGTCCGGGCTGCCGTGGTGGCACTCGCCCGGGGTGGTGAACAACCGGCTCGCGGTGGTCTCGAGCATCATGCCCATCGACGGGGCGACCGGCTTGAGGGTGGACAGTTCGGACCAGCTCATCACGCCCGGGTTGAGGTGCGGCAGCAGCCCGGTCTCCTCGAGCACCCGGATCGCCATCGCGCGCACGTAGTCCAGCGTCGAGGAGAAGCCGCGGGACTCGAGCCATTCCCGGGCCTCGGGCCACCGGTCCTCCGGACGGTCGCCGAGCGTGAACAGGGCCTCCTTGCACCCGGCCTCCGCGCCGCGGCGGCACAGGTCGATGACCTCGTCGGGGTCGAGGAACATACCCTCGCCCGCCGCCCGGAGCTTGCCGGGGACGGTGACGAACGTGCAGTAGTGGCAGCGGTCCCGGCACAGGCGGGTCAGCGGGACGAACACCTTGCGGGAGTACGTCACCACCCCGGGGCGCCCCTCGTCGACGAGGCGGGCGTCCCGGCGGCCGGCGGCGAGGGAGGTCAGCCGCGCCAGGTCCTCGCCCCGCGCGGCGAGCAGCACGGCAGCCTCGGTGACGTCCAGGGTGAGCCCGTCGGAGGCCCGGCGCAGGGCGCGCCGCATGGCCGACGCCGTGGGCCGGGGATCGGCGGGGTTCGGTGCGTGATCCATGCCCGTGATGATGCCCCACCTCGCGTGCGTGGCGAGCGGCCGGTGCTCCACGGGTGGTCAGGGGCCTGACGCGTGCTCCCGCCCACTAGTCTTACCGTCATGCCCGATCACGCAGTCCCCCTCCGCACGAACGGGGACCCCCTGGTGTCCAGCCCGGCCGCAGCCGACGGGGGTGCACACGCGCTCCGCGCGCCGCGCCCGACGCTCGACGAGCGGGACGCCGGCGGCGAACTGCCGGACACCGGCGATGCACTGCTGACGAACAACCGGGTGCTGGTCACCGCGCCGCGGCACCGGATCGAGAAGCGCACGCCGCTGCTCTTCGTGATCGAGGGGATCTGGTCCTGGGCGGTCCTCGCGGGCCTGCAGGTCGGCTGGTATTTCTGGGGCGACAACGTCATGGCGTTCTGGAACTGGGTGGCGCTGGCGGTGACGGTGCCGTTCGCGTTCATGGGCATCGTCGTGGCGCCGTGGTGGCGTTACATCGTGGCCCGGTGGGACGTCTCGGACACGGCGGTGTGCTCACGCAAGGGGTGGTGGACCACCCAGTTCCGCATCGCGCCGCTGGCCCGTCTGCAGACCGTCTACACGACGCGCACGCTGTTCGAGCGGTGGTTCGGCCTGGCGACCGTCAACGCCTCCACCGCGTCCGCCCAGGGCACGGTGGAGATCCGCGGGCTCAACCTGGCCGACGCCGAGGCGCTGGCCCAGCACCTCATCGCGATCGCCAACCTGGACTCGGAGGACGGGACGTGACCGGGCCCGAGACGGCGGCCGGGGTGACGGCGGGGTCGGACGACGACGACGACGACGAGGGCGTCACCTCCGCTGGCATCGCCCCGGCTCCGGAAGCCGAACCGGCGGAAGAGGTCCTCTCGGCCGACGAACCCGCGATCGGGGAGAAGATCGACCCGGAGGCCCCGTGGCAGCGCCTGTCCTGGCGCATGCTGCTCGTGTACCCGCTGGGCATGCTGACCCGTCTGCTCCCGCTGTTCCTCATCTCCCTGTGGTTGGGCTCCAACCGGAGCAACTACTGGTTCGAGATTATCGTGGTCTCGCTGGTGATCCTCAGCGGTGTCCTGCGGTGGCTGTCGACCAGCTATCAGGTCGGCTGCACCCACATCATCCTGAAGAAGGGCTTCTTCAGTCGACAGGTGGTCACTGTCGCCCGTCAGCGCATCCGGAGCGTCGACACCGAGTCCGACCTGTTCCACCGGGTCCTCAAGGTCTCGATCGTGGAGGTGGGGACCGGGCGGGCCGACTCCGGGAAGTCGGACGCCGAGCGGTTCCGCCTCGACGCCATCGACACCACACTCGTCGACCCGCTGCGGGACGAGCTCCTCAAACACCGACGCGCCATGGACCCCTCGCTCGACGTGGAGGACGAGGAACAGTGGGGGTCGAAATACGGGGAGGACATCGCCCGGTGGAAGGTCACCTGGTCGCGGTTCGCGCCGTTCTCCTTCATCGGGTTCGGCGTGCTGTTCTCCCTGTGGCTCATCACCTGGCAGATGGGCGACATGCACGACCGCATCATGGACCTGGCGGTGGTCGAGGGGACCATCGACTGGCTGGATTCACTGGGGCAACCCTGGGCGTTCGTCGGCAAGGGGGTCGCGATCTGGCTGGTCGCCGGGGTGCTGGCGATCATCACCTACGCCATCCGGTACGGCAAGTACGCGCTGACCGACCGGGGCCAGCTGCTCTACGTCCAGAACGGCATCCTGCGGCGCAAGCACATCGCCCTCGACAAGGCCCGGTTGCGCGGCGTGGAGATGCGGCTGCCGGTCTACCTGCGGATGCTCGGCGGCGGCCGGCTGGAACCCATTATGACCGGCACCAAGAAGGGCGCCACCGCGTCGACCCTGCTGCCGCAGGCGCCGATCGCGGACGTGCGTCGGGTGGCGATCCGCATCCTCGGAAACGAGACGCCGGTGACCGTCCCGCTGCGGCGGCACCCGTGGAAGGCCTCCCGTCGGCGGGTCACCCGGGGCCTGCTCCCGTTCTGGATCGTCGCCGGGATCATCGTGCTGGTGCGGATCGACTCGGGCCCGTCGGCGGACATCTGGGTGCATTGGGGCATCCCCGCCGCACTGGTGTTCTTCGTGGTGCTGTCGGTGGACCGTATCCGCATGCTCGGACACGCGCTACTGCCGGAGGTGTTGGTGACCTCGAACGGGTCGTGGACCGCCAAGCGATCCGTTCTCGAGGCGGACGGGATCATCGGCTGGACCGTCACCCAGTCGGTGTTCCAGCGCACGGCGCGCGTCGCGACCGTCTCCGCGGCCACACCGGCCGGGAACGGCGTCTACTCGGTGGTCGACATCGGCGCCGACGAGGCGTGGGCGCTCGCCGAGGCGCTGACGCCGGGGATCACCGACGTGTGGCACCACACCGGAGAGCCCGGGGGCCGTGTCTCACCGTCGATGGGCGTCCGACGCGGGTGACGGCCACAGCGTGGCCATCCACAGCGGGACCAGACCCCCGAACACCAGGAGGGCGAGCCCGCGCAGTCCGATCGGCACGGGCATGTCTCCCCCGGGGCCCAGATTGATCGCGACCAACGTGAGGATCCAGACGAGGGCGGGGAACGCCGCCACGATCTTCCGCTGCGACCACATCGACCCGACCCGCACCAGGAACAGCGACCACGCCCCGGCGGCGAGGACACTGATCGGGACCGGCACGAGACCGACATACATGGTCAGCCACGCCGAGGCGAGCACGCAGCTTGCCGCCGCACCGATCGCGAGCAGCACCAGCGCAGTCCCCAACTCGGCGACGGAAGCCGCCCGCGCACGCGGTACCACGGAGGCCCCCTGCGCGCTCTGCGCCGCGGCTGTCATGGTCGCTCCCCGCCCAGCCCGTCGAGCAGGTGCGCCGACCCGGCCGGGCACGTGACGTACGGTCCGTCGTCCTCGGCGCGGTCACGGGCGATGTACCACTCCACCTGGGGGACGGACTGCAGGACCCCGTTGGTCAGGGCGAGGAACCAGGGCTCCCCCTCCGGGCCGGGCACCAGCTCGAGCTGGGTGGCGTGTCCGGTCAGGGCGGCCAGTTTGGCGGCGTAGTCGGCGTCGTCCAGCGGGACGCGGTGGGTCAGCCTCGAGTCCGGGACGGACGGCAGTTCGCCGGACTCCGGGTGCCGCAGGTGCGCGGGCGGCGCAGGGTGGGTCCGGGTGGTCTCCGACCGCGCGGTGACCGTCCAGGCCACGCGCTCCGGCCGGTGGGCGGCGTCCTCGATGGCGGCGTGCACCACCTCGTGGGCCCGGATGTGGTCGGGGTGGCCGTAGCCGCCCCGCGGGTCGTAGGTCACCACGAGATGGGGCCTGAAGTCGTCGAGGACGGCCACCACCTCGTTCACCGCCTCCCTGCCCGACCCCACGAACGCACGCGGGTGGTCGGCCGAGGGGGTCCCCGCCATCCCGGAGTCGCGCCATCGGCCGGCGCCGCCGAGGAAGCGGGTGCGGTCGACCCCGAGGGCGCGCAGGGCACCCGCCAGCTCGCCGATCCGGTATCCGCCGAGTTGGTCGGCGCGGTCCGCGACGAGGCCGGCGAATTCCTCGCCGAGTACCTCGCCCTCCTCCCCGAGCGTGCAGGTGACGACCCGGACGTCGGCACCGGCGGCGACCAGCGCGGCGATCGTGCCGCCGGTCGTGATCGCCTCGTCGTCGGGATGGGCGTGGACGAACAGGGCGCGCACGCCGTCGGCGGGCGGGGTCGCGGTGGTCGGTGTCATCCGGTCCTCCTCCAGGCGGGTGCGGTGTCGAACACGTCGGTGGCCGGCCTCTGGTCCGGGTCGTCGGGGGCCGGCTCCGTCCCGCTCACGTCGACCCCGTCGGCCGCCAGAAGCAGGGCCGGCCGCACGAGCGGCACCCGCAGGGCCAGTTCGGCGACCCTGTCGCCCGCGGCGGCGAGATCGACCGCGGCACCCGGGGCGGGCGGGGCGCCCTGACCGGACGGACCTCCCGGCCCCGCCACGCCGAGCGCCCGGTTGATCTCGGGGTCACAGACTCCGGTGACGTCACCGGCCCGCGCGGCCGCGCCGCGGCCGAGTGTGCGCGAGGGGGTGGTGGGCGTCGTGGTGACGGTGGTGGTGGCACTCGTCCGTCGATCGGGGGTCTCCCCCGTGTCCGGGTCGGGCGGGATGAGGCTCGACACGGTCGTCGGCGTGCGGGACGGGACCGCGGTCGTCGTCCCGGTGGCGGCCGGGGGGGTCGCGCAGGCGAAGCGCGACACCGCGGCGACCTCGGGCCGTCCGTCGGTCCGCTGCCAGCCCACGACGCCGTCGACGAGCCCGTGTGGGAGGGCGTCCGCGTACAGGGCGGTCGCGTCCAGCTCCCACACCCGGGCGCCTATCCCCGCAGAGCGCAGTTGGTCGGCGACGGTGTAGGCAGCGGTCACGGCCCGCTCGTCCGCGCCCTCGACCCCCAGGGTCACGGCCAGCGGGGTCCCGTCACGTCGCCAGCGCGTGCCCGTGCGGGTGAAGCCGGCGTCGCCCAGCTCGCGCTCGACGGCGTCCGCGTCAGCGGTGACGGTATCGGCCGATCCCGCGGGGAACGGGAAGGACGACACGGACGGATCGGCCTCCCGCGTGACGATGCGCCCCACCACCTCGGGGTCGATCGCCGCGGCCACCGCGCGACGGACCGCCGGATCGGCCACCGCCGGCGCGACCGTGTTCAGCCCGAGTTCGAGCTGGGCCGCGCTCTCCAGGGGCGCGGTGGTCACTCCCGGGACCGTGGCGGCCACGTCCGCCGCCACCGGGTTCGCCGAGACGATCGCCATCACCCCGGGACCGCCCCTCAGCGACTCCCCGAGCTGGCCGGCTCCGGTGGCCCGTCGCACGACGATCTGGTCGACCTCGGGCGCGCGGGCCCAGTACCGGTCGTTGCGCACGAATTCGATCTGCCCCCGGCCGATGTCGGCCGTGCGGACCATGAACGGACCCGCGCTCGTCACGGGCAGGAACTGCATCGAACCCTGGAACCCGTCGGGCGCACCCTTGAGGATGTGCGCGGGGAGGAGGTGGGTGAACAGGCCCCGCCAGTGCTCCGGCACGACGTCGAACTCCACGTCGACGACCTTGCCGCCAGCACCGGAACGGACCTCCACGATCCTCTCGTACCCGGCCGGATCGACCACGCCGGGCTGGGTGGTCATCTGCCGCCAGAGGTACTCGAAGTCCTCGGCCGCGACGGGGACACCGTCAGACCACTGCGCCTGCTGATCGATCGTGTACCGGATGGTCGAGGGGGCTCCGGGGACCCGCGCGGCGGAGACCAGGAGATCCCGGTTGAGCGTCTGTTCGCCACCGGGGCCCGGGACGAACGCGCTGGGCAGCAGCAGCGAGGCCACGAGGTCGGTGTCCACGCCCTGGTCGGCAAGGAGGTGCGGGTTGAACCCCGGGTCCACCCGGTTCAGTGCGAGCAGGAGACCGTCCTCCGTGAGGGTGACCGACGCGCCGTCGGTGCGCTCCTCGCCCACCACCGCCGGTGGGGGCGGGTCGGCGACGCACCCGGTGACGACGACGAGGGCCAGCGCGGCGCACACCGCGGCGGCACCCCGCCGGCGCACCGACGCCCCCCTCGTCGTCATCTGGTTCCGGTCTAGCCGACCGTCTGCTGGTCGCGCGACTTGGACCGGCTGCGGGCCTTGGCCCGCTCGTTGGCGGTGAGCAGGACCTTGCGCACGCGGACCACCTCGGGGGCCACCTCGACACACTCGTCGACGGCACAGAACTCCATGGCCTCCTCGAGGGAGAGGTTCTTGTGCTTGGACAGCGTCTCGGTGGCGTCGGAGGAGGCCGCACGCATGTTCGTGAGCTTCTTCTCCTTGGTGATGTTGACGTCCATGTCCTCCGAGCGTGGGTTCTCCCCCACGACGACGCCCTCGTAGACCTCGGAGCCGGGCTCGATGAAGAAGTCACCGCGGTCGGCCAACCCGAGCAGCGCGAAGGTGGTGGCCTTGCCCGCACGGTCCGCGACCAGCGAACCGGTGTGCCGGGCCCGGATCTCCCCGGCCCACGGCTCGTACCCGGCGGAGTACGAGTTGGCGATCCCCGCACCCCGGGTATCGGTCATGAAGGTGGTCCGGAAGCCGATGAGGCCGCGTGCGGGGACGGTGAACTCCATGCGCACCCAGCCGGAGCCGTGGTTGCTCATCTGCTCCATGCGGCCCTTGCGGGCGGCCATGAGCTGTGTGACGGCGCCGAGGTGCTCCTCGGGGACGTCGATGGTCATGTGCTCGAACGGCTCGTGGAGCTTGCCGTCGATCGTCTTGGTGACCACCTGCGGCTTGCCGACGGTGAGCTCGAACCCCTCGCGGCGCATGGTCTCGACGAGGATGGACAGCGCCATCTCGCCACGACCCTGCACCTCCCAGTCGTCGGGCCGCTCGGTGTCGAGCACCTTGAGCGAGACGTTGCCCACGAGCTCCTGGTCGAGGCGCGCCTTGACCATGCGCGCGGTGAGCTTCTTGCCGCCGTTCCGGCCGGCCAGGGGCGAGGTGTTGACGCCGATGGTCATGGAGATGGCGGGCTCGTCGACCGTGATGGCCGGGAGGGCGACCGGGTTCTCCGGATCCGCCAGCGTGTCACCGATCATGATGTCGCTGATACCGGCGACCGCGACGATGTCACCGGCGACGGCCTCCTCGGTGGGCACCCGCTCGACACCGTCGGTCTTGAGCAGCTCCGAGATCTTGACGGACTTGGTCTCCTGCTCGCCGCCCGGCAGATTGTGGATCCACGCGACCTGCTGCCCCTTGCGCAGACGGCCGTTGTGGATGCGCACCAGACCGATACGGCCGAGGAAGTTGGAGGCGTCCAGGTTGGTGACGTGGGCCTGCAGCGGGGCGTCGGCGTCCCCGCGGGGGGCGGGGATCACGTCGTAGAGGAGCGCGAACAGCTCGTCGAGGTTCTCCCCCTCCGGCTCCTGGCCGTTGGCCGGCTGGGTGGTGGACGCCTTGCCGGCGCGGCCGGAGGCGAAGACCACGGGCAGCTCGAGCGCGTGCTCGGCGGCGGCCTGGGCGGCGGGGTCCTCCAGATCGGCCGCGAGATCGAGGAGCAGGTCCTGGGCCTCCTCGACGACCTCGTCGATCCGGGCGTCCGGCCGGTCGGTCTTGTTGACGACGATGATGACCGGCAGGGAGGCGGCGAGCGCCTTGCGCAACACGAAGCGGGTCTGCGGCAGCGGCCCCTCGGACGAGTCGATGAGCAGGACGACGCCGTCCACCATGTTCAGGCCACGCTCGACCTCGCCGCCGAAGTCCGCGTGGCCCGGGGTGTCGATGATGTTGAAGACGAGGTCGGCGCCACCCGCACCCGCGCCGTGTCGTCGCACGGAGGTGTTCTTGGCGAGGATCGTGATGCCCTTCTCACGCTCGAGATCGCCCGAGTCCATGACCCGGTCCACGAGCTCCGCGCGTTCGTCGAACGCGCCGGACTGGCGCAGCATCGCGTCGACGAGTGTCGTCTTCCCGTGGTCGACGTGGGCGACGATTGCGACGTTGCGGAACTCGGTCAAGGCCATACGCTGGGTTCTCCCTCGGAGGCTTACGGGCGCCCGGGGCGGCTCGTGGGCCGCCGGGCTGGTGGTTGGAATCGACGGCGCTAGTCAGCCGCGATCCACAGGCGCGTCCGGTCGAGCGCGCGTGCGGATCCACTTTACCCGCTGATCCGGACGATCCCCCCATCCTGAGACCACCCCGACAGTGCGGACGCCCTGTGTGTTATTTACATCACGTATAACTTCTGTAACATCAGCACCAGAACGCGCGTCTGCCCGACTCCCGGTGCCCGTGACTCGGGACACTTATGAGAATATCTAGCGGTCGACCGGTCGGCCCGTCCGCCGGTCCGCCCGCCCATCCGAAGAATGGACTCGCCAGTGATCCGCCACTCGCTCAGGACCTCGTTCCGGACCATCGGTCTCGGGGCCGTCGCCGCCGTCGCGGTCGGTCTCGCCGCACCCGCCACCGCCAGCGCGCAGTCGCTCGACGAACTGGGGCGCCCGACCGAGCCCGTGCTCCAGGCGATCGAGAACCTCGCCGAGCAGCAGTGGATCCCCGAGGAGACCCGGGGCACCATCGCCCGCGCCGTCGGGTTCTTCCGTGGCACCGGCGAACCCGGAACCCCGATTCCCGAGAACGGCCCGGTCATCGCGCAGTTCGCCTACCCCACGATCATGCAGCAGTGCATCGGCGGTGAGCAGACCGCCGTCGGTGCCGCGACCGCCGTGCCCGGCCCGGCCGATCTGCCGCTGCCCGGCATCGCCCCCGGCCATCTCGGTTTCATCTTCACCGCCCTGGGCACCGAGGGTGTCGCGGCCCAGCAGGCCCAGCCCATGACCGTCGACTGGATCAACGTCAACAACGGTCGTCGCGGTACAACCGTCCTCGGGTACAACGGCCTCAACGAGGGCGGCCCCGCCACCGTCAACGGGGTCGCCGACACGGGCCCGGGCCAGGTTCTCATGCTCCTGCAGGGTGGCGTCACCACGAACCTGGAGGAGGGCGGGACCGCCAACTGCGTCGCCTTCCCCACCGTGGGGACCGCGTTCGTCCGGTGACCGCCGACGGTAGCGGGCCCCACCCCGTCGCCGACCAGGACCTGACCGAGGCCCGTCTCGCCCTCACCGGCGACGGGCCTCTGGTCGTTCTCAGCGGCGCCGGGATGAGCGCCGAGAGTGGTGTGCCCACCTTCCGCGACGCCCAGACCGGCCTGTGGGAGCGGTACGACCCGTCCGCACTGGCCACGCCGGAAGCCTGGGCACGCGACCGGGACACCGTCTGGGCCTGGTACCGCTGGCGTGAGCGCCTGGTCTCCGGCGCGGAGCCGAATGCCGGGCACGTCGCGGTGGCCCGCGCCCAGGCCCACCGTGACGTCGTGGTGGTCACGCAGAACGTCGACGACCTCCACGAGCGCGCCGGATCGAGCCGGGTGCACCACGTTCACGGGAGTCTGTTCGCCCACCGCTGCGACACCTGCGACGCTCCGATGGAGGTCGGCCCTCCTCCCGCCGAGCCCGTCGACAGCCTCACCCCGCCGAGCTGCGACCGGTGTGGCGGGCGCGCCCGACCGGGCGTCGTGTGGTTCGGCGAGATGCTCCCGGGCCGGCCCTGGGACGCGGCAGTCGACGCGGTCACCTCGGCCGCGGCGGTGCTCGTCGTCGGCACCTCCGGCCTGGTCCACCCCGCGGCGTCACTACCCGGACTCGCCGCCGACGCCCGGATCCCGGTGGTCGAGGTGAACCCGGGCCCCTCGGGACTCGGCTCCGAGGTCTCGGTTCACGTCCGGGCCACCGCAGGGCAGGCGCTTCCTCACCTCGTGGCACCCTGATCCCCTCGGGCCGCCCTTACGGCCCTGCCACACACCGGCTGGCGGAAACCTCTCTGGGGCCGATAGAGCGCGCTAGCGTAGTGCGCAGGGACCCACGCCCGGAGTTCCCGCTCCTCCGTTCGCACGGAGGCCAGGACCGGAGGTCACCTCATGTCTGATTCGTCCCCGGCAACCCCGTCTACCGCCCCGGCCACCACCGCGGTCATCGCCGCCGAGCTGATCGGCACCTTCTGGCTCGTCCTCGGCGGTTGCGGCACCGCCGTGTTCGCGGCCGTCCAGATCGCCACCGCCGATACCGGCGACGTCCCCGTCGGCGTGGGATACCTCGGGGTTGCGATCGCGTTCGGGCTCACGGTCCTCACCGGCGCCTACGCGTTCGGGCACATCTCGGGCGGTCACTTCAACCCCGCGGTGACCATCGGCGCCGCGGTCGCCGGACGCCTCCCCTGGTCCAAAGCTCCCGTTTACATCGTCAGTCAGGTCGTCGGGGGTCTGGTCGCGGGCGCGCTGATCCTCGTCGTGGCAAGCGGAAAAGACGGTTTCGACGCCACCGGCAGCATGGCCGCCAACGGCTACGGCGCCAACTCGCCCGACGGCTACGGCCTGCTCTCGGCGCTACTCATCGAGATCGTCCTCACGGCCCTCTTCGTATGGGTCATCCTCGGCGCCACCGATCACCGGGCCCCCGCCGGCTTCGCGCCCGCGGCCATCGGCCTCACACTGACGCTGATCCACCTCATCTCCATCCCGATCACCAACACATCGGTGAACCCGGCACGGTCGACGGCCGTGGCGTTCTTCAACGGGGGCGGCGCACCGGGCCAGCTGTGGCTGTTCTGGGTGGCACCGATCGTCGGCGCCCTGATCGCCGGAATCCTGTACGGCCCGTTGTTCGGCGCTCGCGGGCTCAACAGTCGATCCGCGGCCGTCTCGGCCTGACGCACCGCCGACGGGGTCAACACGAAGGGCCCGAGGGAGAACTTCCTCCCACGGGCCCCTCATCGATGCGGCCGCTCCGAGGCGCGAGGCCTCCTCCGGTCAGTGGCGGGGTTCATCCCCGCGGGTCCGGCCCAGCATCTTGTCCACGATGCCCGGCTTGTCGTCAGGATGACGGTCCGGATCGACGGTGTCGCCGGGCGTCCCGGTCCGGTCCCCCGACCTCGCCTGCGGATCAGAACCACCGGGGACATCGTCGGTCCGGGCGTGACGCCCGCCGGCGTCACCCACTCCGGCGCCGGGTGCTCCGGCGGCCCCGGCGCCCGCTCCGTGGCGGCCCCGGTCACCGGAGTCGATACCGGACCCGGAAGTGGCGGACGAGCCCATACCTGTCCCGGTGGCCATCCCTCCGTGGTCGGTGCCACGGCCACGCCCCTCGTCGGGGACCCGGTCGCCGCGCAACGCACCGCGGTCGTGATCGTGACCGCGGTCGCGATCATGGCTCAGGTCGCCGCCATGGTCGCGATCGTGCGTGAGACCCCGGTCGCCACCGTGGTCGCGATCGTGCGTGAGACCCCGGTCGCCGTGGTCGCGACCGCGGTCGAGGTCATCAGCACGGCCCTTGGGATCGAGCTTCTCGGCGGTCTGTTCCATCCGCCGGACATCATGCTTCTGCTCGTCGACGGTGCCGCGCTGCCGCTCGGCCTCCACCCGGAGCTTGTCGGCCTCGGCGGCCTTCGCACGGGCCTCCTGCTCGGCTACGCCCGCCCTGTGCTCCTGCTCGCGGACGACCGCGTCCTGCTGCTCGAGCTGCTGCTCGCGTTCTCGTGCGCTGCGCCGCAGTTCCGCGGCCTCGGTGAGCTTCTTCCGGTTGCTGCTCTTGACGGCCATCGCGATGAGCGCGATCACGATGATCAGCGCGATCACCCCGATGATGATCCAGATGATGGGGTCCACAGCTGCCTCCCTTTCAGGGGTCGGGTTGCGTCTGGAACGTAACCCCGCCCCCAGACGGGTGCCACCGGTCGCGCCTGCGGCGGCAACCGCCCGGCACCCGCGGCACCGGCCCGGCGCCCGGGGGCGACTAGTGGTGAGCCCGCGGGAGCAGTCCCGCCCCCCGCGCCTCCCGGCTGAGCCGCTCCCGGTGATCCGGGTGCGCCACAGCGATCAGCGCCGCGGCCCGCCCGGCGACCGACTTGCCCCTCAGCTCCGCGATACCGAATTCGGTGACGACGTTCTCGATGATGTTCTTGTGGGTGGTGACCGGACTGCCGGGCGTGAGCGACAGGGAGATCCTGCTGACGCCCCCGGAGGTCTGCGACGGGGTGACGATGAACCCGTGGCCTCCCGGGGAGAACGTGCAGCCCCGGGCGAAGTCCGCCTGTCCCCCGGCCCCCGACCAGTACCGGCCGCCGATGGTCTCCGAGGCCGCCTGCCCGAACAGGTCCACCTCGCTGGTCGCGTTGATCGAGTAGAGATTGTGCTCCTGGCCGATCACCCTCGGGTCGTTGACGATATCCACGGGGAGCATCGCCACAGACGGGTTGTTGTGGAGCCAGTCCATGAGTCGCTGCGACCCGAGGGCGAAGGTGGTGACGTGCTTGAACGGCCGCCCCGTCTTGCGCGACCCGTCGATCACCCCGGCCTCGACGAGGTCCATCACCCCGTCGGACAACGCCTCGGTGTGGATCCCCAGATGACGGTGATCCGTCAGCCGGGACAGGAATGCGTTCGGCAACCTGCCGACCCCGAGTTGGAGACAGGCCCCGTCGGGGACACGCTCGGCGATGACGTCCGCTATCGCGTTGTCCGTCTCCCCCGGTGGCGGCGCCTCCATGGTGATCATCGGGGTGTCGTTACGGGTCACGCCCACCACCTGGGAGATGTGGATGTGGTTGCGCCCGAAGGTGCGGGGCATGTGGGAGTTGACCTCGACGAAGAACGGCACCTGGCCGATGAACGAGGCCACGTAGTCGGCGTTCGTGCCCATCGAGAAGAAACCGTGCTCGTCGATCTCCGAGACCGTGGCGATCGCCAGACCGGGCGGAGAGAACTCGCGCAGCGTGGCCGGCACCTGCGCGAAATCGACGGGGATGAGGTCGCAGTGGCCCCGGTGGAAGTTCTCCCGCGACCCGCGGCCCAGGAAGTAGTCGACATGCCGGAGCCTGCCCGGGTAGGCACCCTCCATGAACGGCAGCGACTCCCAGGGGTCCATGTGGTGGACCGTCACGTCGTCCAGTCCGGCGCCCCCGGCGTCCAGCGCCCGCAGCAGGGCGGGCGGAGCGGCGTTCTGGATGGGCACGATGACGTGCATCCCCGGCGTGATGTGGTCGAGGACCGCCTCGGCCGGACGCTCCTCGTACTCGACGTTCCTCGTCACTGACCCCTGCTCTCGTAGTTCCGGACGTCGCGGTGCGGTGACACACCCCGGCGGTTTCAGGACAGGGCCGGGATGACCTCGCGCTCGAACAACTCGAATCCGGAGGTGTCGGTGGCGATCTCGGGGAAGTAGAAAATGCCGTACTCCATTCCCAGCGCCTCGAGCTCGGTCAGCTTCTCGACGATCTGCTCCGGCGTCCCCACCGCCGGGAGCCCGCGGTACGCGCCGAGCTGGAGCTCTGCCTCGTCCTCACCGACGTGCGTCGCCATCCGGTCCTTCAGGTACGCCAGCCGATCCGCGACGTCCTTCTCGGTCTCCCCGATCGCCACGTTGTAGTTCGCGGTCCGGGTGATCTCCGCCGGGTCACGACCGATGTCCCGACAGTGCCCGAACAGCACCTTCGACTTATGGTCGAAGCCCTCGGCGGTGCCGTCGAAATTGGTGTAATCCGCGTACCTCGCGGCGGTGCGGAGGGTCTTGCGCTCGCCCCCGCCCGCGATCCACAGGGGTATGCCGCTCTCCTGCAGAGGCGTCGGCTGCACGATCGCCCCGTCGACCCGGTAGTGCTCGCCGTCGAGTGAGACCACACCGTCGGACCACGCCTCGGACAGGATGCGCACACCCTCGTCGAGCATGGCCAGCCGCTCACCCGCGGAAGGGAATCCGTAGCCGTACGCTCGCCATTCGTGCTCGTACCAGCCCGCGCCGATCCCCATCTCCACCCGGCCGCCGGAGATGTGGTCGACCGTCGCGGCGATCTTCGCCAGCAATGCCGGGTTGCGGTATCCGAGGCACGTGCACATCTGCCCCAGCCGGACCCGGGAGGTGGTCGCACCGAGCGCCGACATCAGGCTCCACGCCTCGTGCGTCGCCTCGGTCGAGGTGAGGGGCGCGGTGTGCATGTGGTCGTACACCCACACCGACTCCCACGGCCCGGCGTCCGCGTGGGCGGCCAGGTCGGAGATGACCGGCCAGTGACGGGCGGGCGGCACGTCGACCAGGTCGAGGCGCCAACCCTGGGGCAGGAAGAGTCCGAATCGCATGTGCGCGAGCCTAGACCCGGATCCCGGCCCGGGTGGCCGACCGACGACCGGTTCCGACGGGTGGGCCGGCGCTGCCGGATCAGACGCTGCGGCCCTCGTCGTCGTCGTCGGGTGGGTCCAGTTCGCCGGCGGCGAGCGTGAACCCGGCCGGACGTGGTCCGTCCGGGGCGCTCCCCACCAGGGCGACGCGCACCGTCGACTCAGTGGCGCCGGGCTGCCGCTCGCCGATCCTCGCGTCGACGGGGACCTCCACGTCGGCATCGACGACCGCGGTCTCCACGTGCGCACCGGACCGGACCACGGCACCCGGCAGGATGACACTGTCCCGGACCCTCGCACCCGCCTCGATGACCGCCCCGGGCCCCACGACGGAATGCTCGACCGTCCCGTGGACCACCGCGCCGTGGCCGAGCAGCGACCCGACGACCTGCGCCGCCTCCCCGGTCCGGGCGGGACCGCTGAAGGCCGACGCGGTCCGCAGGGACCACCCCGGGACGTCCAGCTCGTGGACCGGGGACTCGCCGAGGAGGTCCATGTGGCCGGCCCAGTAGGACTCGACGGTCCCCACGTCCCGCCAGTACCCCTCGTGCCGCCACTCCCGGGCGTGCCCCGCCCCGACCATGGCGGGCAGGATGTTGTCCCCGATGTCGCCCAGGTCCCCGGCGCCGCCGGCGGTGACGACGTCCTCGTGGGCCCGCTCGAGGTAGCTGATGAGGGCGGTCGTGTTGAAGACGAAGATCTCCGCGCAGATCAGGTCGCCGTCCGGATCGTCCGGCTTGTAGCGGTACTCGGTGACGGCCCCGTCCTCGCCCACCCGGACCACGCCGTAGCGGGAGGCGTCCTCGGGGGCCACGCGAGTGGTGACCATGGTGAGCTCGGCGAACGAGTCCAGGTGATCGCGGACCAGTTCGTCGTAGTCGAGGCGGTACACCGCGTCCGCACTGACCACGACCGTGACGTCCGGGGCCGCCTCGCGCAGGGGCTCGATCTGCTTCCACAGTGCGTCCGCGGTCCCCGAGTGGAAACCGTCCCGGCCCGTGCCCTGCGACGGGTGCAGCACCAGCAGACCGCCGTCGAGTCGGTCGAGATCCCACGGGCGGCCGCTCCGCAGATGGGACCCCAGGGACACCGGATGGAACTGCTGCACCACCCAGACATCCCTCAGGCCCGAGTTGGCGGCATTGCTCAGGGAGAAGTCCACCAGCTGGTATCCGGCCCCGTAGGGGACGGCCGGCTTGGCCCGGTCCCGGGTGAGCGCACGGAGCCGGGAACCGGCTCCACCTGCGAGGACTATGGTGACGACCGACAGCGGCGCCATGCGAGGTCTCCTCTCCGGTCAGGCGTGGGACTACCCACCCCTTGCGAGTACGACACTCTAACCGGACTGCGGCGTCATCCCACCGGTCGCCCGGCACCGTGAGACCGGATCGGGCCGCGGCGGCTAAGGCGGTGGGATCAGGCCGTGGGATCAGGCGGTGGGCTCAGGCGGTGGGCTCAGGCGGTGGACAACGCCGCGCCATACTCCTCCAACTCGTCTTCCCCGTCGAAGTACAGGGCCACGTACCGCCCGGCGACCTCGGCGACCTGCATCTCCATGTCGTAGACCGCCTTGAGGACATCGGTGCGCATGATCTCGGCCGGGGTGCCGTCGGAGACGATCCGCCCGTCCTTCATGGCGATGATCCGGTCCGAGTACGCGGCGGCGATGTTGATGTCGTGGATGACGAGCACGATGGTCTTGCCCCGCTCCGCGGCGGTGCGACGCAGCAACCGCATGATCGAGGTGGCGTGCCGGAGGTCGAGGTTGTTCAGAGGCTCGTCCAGCAGGACGTAGTCCGTGTCCTGTGCCAGCACCATCGCGATGTGCGCCCGCTGGCGCTGGCCACCGGACAACTCGTCGAGATACCGGTCGGCGAGGTCCTCGAGTTCCATCGCCCCCAGGGCGTAGTCGACGTGCTCGGCGTCGTCCGGTCCGGGCCGGCCACCGTTGTGCGGAAACCTGCCGAATCCGACGAGCTCCCGCACGGTGAGCCGGATGGAGACGGCGTTCTCCTGGCGGAGCACCGCGAGGCGGCGGGCCAGCTCACGCCCACCGTTGACCGACACGTCGACGCCGTCGACGAGCACCGTTCCGGAATCCGCCGCCTGGAGCCGGCTCATGACACCCAGCAGCGTCGACTTCCCTGCGCCGTTGGGTCCGATGAGAGACGTCACGCCACCGTGCGCGAAGCACGCGGTCACGTCGTGCAGGACCCGGGTGTCGCCGTAGGACGAACACACCGACCGCGCCTCGATACCGCACCCGGCCGACCACCGGTTCTCACCGGATCGGTCGTCACGGCGTCGGAACGGGAGAAGGGACATGATGTGCCTCTCTTTCAGCGTGCGCGGTTGGTCAGGAGCAGGAACAGGAACAGCAGGCCGCCGGCGAACTCGATGACGATGCTCAGGGCGGACTCGACGCCGAGGGCGCCGAGGACCATCTCGCCCCCAGCCAGGGCGATCACGCCCAGCAGCGAGGCCACCGGCAGGGTGAACCGGTGCAGGGTGGTGCCGAGCAGGGCGTACGCCGCGTTGGCGACGATGAGCCCGAAGAACATCACCGGCCCGATCAGGGCCGTGGAGGCGGACACCAGGAAGGAGACCACCACCAGGACCACGATCGTGACCCGGCGGTGGTCGACGCCGAGCGCGACGGCGGGATCGCGCCCCAGCAGCATCACGTCGAGCCGACGACCGAGGATCGCCACGGCCACCAGCCCGCCCACCACGATGACCCCGCACGCCACGAGCACGTCGAGTTGGACGCCCCGGAAACTCGCGAACATGGCGTCCTGGATCTGCAGGTAGGCAGCCGGGTCCAGCAGGCGCTGGAAGAACGAGGAGGCGGAGCGGAAGAACACGCCGAACACCACACCCACCAGCAGCAGCAGGTGGATGTCCGTCCTCCGACCGCCGAGCAGCCACAGGTACAGCGAGGTCGACGCGACCACCATGATCGCGGTCTGACCGAGGAACCCGGAGAGACCGCCGCTCGTCAGGCCCCCGATGACGGCGGCATCGCGCGGGATCATGAAGAACACGAGCATGGTCTGGATAAGCAGGTACAGCGAGTCGAAACCCATCAGCGCCGGCGTGAGGATCCGGTTGCCGGTGACGGTCTGGAAGATCACCGTCGAGACCCCGACCGCGACCGAGACCAGAACGATCGCCACCGCGTGGCGCGACAGTCGGTCGAGGGAGTAGGACCACGCCCTCGAACCGACGGTGTCCGGCAACCCGGAGAGGACGAGTGCGGCGAGCGCCGCGATGGCCGCGACAGCACACACGAGGGTCACGATCCACCGTCGACGGCGGTCGGCCTCCGCTCTCGTCCGCCCCCGGGTGAGGCTCTCCGGCGGTGCGACGAGGATGGCGGTCTCAGGCATTGCGCACCCCTCTCAGCATCATGGCCAGGAACACGGCGCCGCCGAGGATCCCGACGATCGTCCCGACGGGGACCTCGCCGGCACCGGGGGCGCCGCCGGCGAACAGCCCGGGCAGCGACCGGCCCACCATGTCGCAGATCAGGACGGTGACCGCCCCGAGCAGTGCCACGAGGGGCAGGCCCCGTCGGGCGTCGTCACCCACCAGTCGTGAGACGACGTTGGGAACGACGAGCCCGAGGAGCGGGAGGGCACCGACGGTGACCACGACTACGGCGGCGACCGCCGCCACGATCGCCATCCCGGCGGCGACGACGGTCTTGTGGTCGAGCCCGAGACCGGTCGAGACGTCCTCACCCAGGCCCGCCACGGTGAAGCGGTCAGCGGCGATGTAGGCGAGGACACCGAGAACCGCCACCAGCCACAGCAGCTCGTACCGCCCGGCCAGGACCGCCGAGAAGTCGGCGAGCATCCACGAGTTGAGCATCTGGAGAAGGTCGCGCGACAGGGCCAGGAAGGCCGCGACCGCCCCGATCACGGAGCCGAGCATGATGCCGATGAGGGGCACCACGAACGAGTCCGACACGGGGACGCGACGGATGCAGGCGAGGAACAGGGCGGTCCCGGCGAGCGCGAACACCATGGCCACGAGCATCTTGGCCACGATCGGGGCGCCCGGCGCGATGATCGCCACCACCACCAGGCCCAGCCCCGCCGATTCGACGGTCCCCGCGGTCGACGGTTCGACGAAGCGGTTGCGGGTGAGCAACTGCATGAGCAGACCGGCGATCGCCAGCGACGCCCCCGCGAGGGCGGCGGCGGCGGTGCGGGGCAGACGGGCCTCGACGAGATAGACGCGGTACGCCTCGGTGAGCCCGCCGGTGAGCGCGTCCCACACGGTGATGTCGGCCGCGCCGACGAACACGCTCGCGACGAGCGAGAGCACGAGCGCGACGACGCCGAGCGCCGGCCACAGCGAGGTGCGCTGCGGTCGGCGCTCGACCAGGGTCGTCGTCATGAGAAGTGGACTCCCACCGTCAGGAGACGGCGGAGTCGATCTCGTCGATCATCGACTCGAGGACGCCGATGCCGCCTCCGACGAGGTACCAGTTCTGGCCGTCCAGGAAGTGGACGTTGTCGTTGGTCGCGGCGTTGGTCCGGTTGAACAGCGGGTTGTCGAGCAGGGCGGTGGCCGCCTCGCCCTCGGCACCGATCGCGGCGTCGCGGTCGATGACGAAGACGTGGTCGGGGTTCAACTCGGCGATCTGCTCCCAGCTCAGCGGCGCGCCGTGGCTGCCCTCGGACTCGAGCTCACCGGCGGGCGTCATGCCGAGTTCGTTGAAGATGAGGTCGAAGCGTGAACCCGGTCCGTACCCCGTGACCTTGCCACCGGAGGTCATGAGCACCAGCGCCGTGCCCGCGCCCTCGGCCTTGGCGCGGGTCTCGGTGACCATCTCGTCGATCTCGGCGAGCTCGTCCGCGGCCTTGTCCTCGGCCCCGAACAGCGCGGCGATCTCCTCCACCTTGGCGCGGTTGGAGGCGATCGTCTCGGCGGTGTCCGGGTCGCCGGCGATTACCTGGTCGGAGATCTTGGCGAACTCGGGCTCCATCGCGCGGGTGCGGTTGCCGAACAGGATGAGGTCGGGCCCCAGTTCGGCGATCACGTCCATCTTCGGCTCCTTGAGGCTGCCGATGTCCGTGTACTCGTCGCTCGCGTAGGCGTCCAGCGCCTCCGGGAAGACCCCGGTCTTGACCAGGCCGACCACGCGATCCTCGAGATCGAGCTCATCCAGCGTATCGGCCGCGGCGTGGCTGGTGAGCACGACGCGGGTCGGCCCCTCCCCCTCGTTCCCGGCGGACTGTGCATCCGAGCTCCCGCAGGCGGTCAGTGCGCCACCGGTCAGGGCGATGGCGGCCGTCGCTGCGACGAACTTGGGGAATCGCTTCATGTCACTCCAAGGTCAGTTCGGTAGGTTAGGCTCACCTTAAACACCCTCGCGGCTCCTGGGCAAGTCTTAAGTATGGCTTACCTCACTTGGAAAGCATTGTCCGCTCCACAGTCCCCGAGTACCGGGTGGCTCTCCGGCTCCCCCGGGGTGCGGGGCGACCGGATGCGACGGGCCGGCGGACGACGCACAATCGACGGTATGAGCACCGAACGCGAGTACGACCAGGACACCGACGGCGACTACGACGAGAACACGCTCGACGGCAGCGAGGGTCTCGACGCCGACACCATCTCGACCGACGGTGAGGACCTCACCGTCGACGCGCCGGAGTCGTGGAAGCCCGTCGAGGAGAACGACACCCTCGACGAGAAGCTGTCAGCCGAGCGCCCCGACGTCGACGCCGCGGAGCGCGAGGACAAGGGCGTCGCCGAGGAGCCCCACGACCAGATCGACGACCTCGACCCCGAGGGCGAGACGCGCGTCCTCGGCGAGGCGTAGAGCCCGGGCGGGGCGATCAGCCCCGCCGCCATGCCCCGGCGGGAGGAGGTCTCGCGGTGAGCACCCCGAGCATCCCGGAGGCGATGCGCGCGCAGGATCGCCGCCGATTCCTCCCGCCGGAGGTCGTGGCCGATCACGAACTCGACGCCCCGCTACCGATCGGGTTCGGGCAGACCAACTCCCAGCCGTCGACGGTCGCGGCGATGCTCTCGCTCCTCGAGCCGTTCCCCGGGATGCGGGTGCTCGACGTGGGCTCGGGCAGCGGGTGGACCTCGGCGATCCTCGGCGAACTCGGGGGGCCGGATTCCTCCGTGTCCGCCGTCGAACTCGTCCCCGAGCTGGTCGAACGCTCCCGGGCGGCGATACGTCAACCGTGGGTGCGAGTCCACCCCGCCGAGCCCGGGACACTGGGACTTCCCTCCCTCGCCCCGTTCGACCGCATCCTCGTCTCCGCGATGGCCGACGACCTCCCCTCGGAGCTCGTCGAGCAGCTCACCGCGAACGGGGTCATGGTGGCGCCCTGGGCCGGGGTGATGCACCGCGTACGCCGTACCGATGACGGCATCGACGTGACCGAGCACGGCGGGTACCGGTTCGTCCCCCTCCTCCACACCCGATTCTGACCCCGTGACCCCGGCCACTATCCTGGGGGAAGTTTGTCCACCTCCAGAACCAGGAGCCCCTGATGGCCGACTTCCTCTACGAGGACCTTCTTCCCGTCGGGGAGGACACCACCGAGTACCGCCTCCTCACCACCGAGGGCGTCTCCACGGTCGAGGGTCCTGACGGCCTGACGTTCCTCCGGGTGGATCCCGAGGCGATCCGTCTGCTCACCGAGACGGCGATGCACGACATCTCCCACTACCTCCGTAGTGACCACCTGGCCCAGGTCGCCAAGATCCTCGACGACCCCGAGGCCAGTGACAACGACAAGTTCGTCGCCCTGGACCTGCTCAAAAACGCCAACATCGCCGCGGGTGGGGTGCTCCCGATGTGCCAGGACACCGGTACGGCCATCGTCAAGGGTGAGCGCGGTCAGCACGTTCTCACGCCCGGTCCGGACGAGCAGGCCGTCGCCCGCGGCGTGTACGACGCCTTCACCCGGCTCAACCTGCGCTACTCGCAGAACGCCCCCCTCACCATGTGGGACGAGAAGAACACCGGGTCCAACCTGCCCGCGCAGATCGAGATCGGCGCCAACACCACCCCGGGCGACGAGAACGCCTACAAGTTCCTCTTCATGGCGAAGGGCGGCGGGTCGGCCAACAAGTCGTTCCTGTACCAGGAGACCAAGGCGATCCTGAACCCCGACCGGATGATGCAGTTCATCGAGGAGAAGATCCGCTCCATCGGCACCGCCGCGTGCCCGCCGTACCACCTGGCGATCGTCGTGGGCGGCACCTCGGCGGAGTTCGCGGTCAAGACCGCCAAGCTAGCCTCGGCGCACTACCTGGACGAGCTCCCCCGCGAGGGCGCGATGACCGGGCGTGGCTTCCGCGACGTCGGGCTCGAGGAGAAGGTCTTCGAGCTCACCCAGCAGATCGGGATCGGCGCGCAGTTCGGCGGCAAGTACTTCTGCCACGACGTCCGCGTCGTCCGCCTGCCCCGCCACGGCGCCTCGCTGCCCGTCGCGATCGCGGTGTCCTGCTCGGCGGACCGTCAGGCCAGGGCCAAGATCACCCCGGAGGGCGTGTTCCTCGAGCAGCTCGAGTTCGACCCGGGCCGGTTCCTGCCCACCACCACGGACGCGGAGCTCGACGCCGCAACCGACGGCATCTCCGGCACCGGCAAGGGCGCCGCGGTGCGGATCGACCTCAACAAGCCGATGCCGGAGATCCTCGCCGAGCTGAGCAGGCACCCGGTCAAGACCCGCCTGTCCCTGACCGGTCCGCTGGTCGTGGCCCGCGATATCGCGCACTCCAAGATCAAGGAGCGGCTCGACGCCGGCGAGGAGATGCCGCAGTACCTCAAGGACCACCCCGTCTACTACGCCGGACCGGCCAAGACGCCGGAGGGCATGCCGTCGGGGTCGTTCGGGCCCACCACCGCCGGCCGGATGGACTCCTACGTCGAGCAGTTCCAGGCGGCGGGCGGATCCATGGTGATGCTCGCCAAGGGCAACCGCTCCAAGCAGGTCACCGACGCGTGCGCGACCCACGGCGGGTTCTACCTGGGCTCGATCGGTGGTCCGGCCGCGCGTCTGGCGCAGGACTGCATCAAGCACGTGGAGATCCTCGAGTACGAGGAGCTCGGCATGGAGGCGGTGTGGAAGATCGACGTCGAGGACTTCCCCGCCTTCATCGTGGTGGACGACAAGGGCGAGGACTTCTTCGCCCACACCGGCGAGGTCACGCTGACGATCGGCAAGCGCCCCGGCCTCTGACCTGCCCGCGTTCCCGCGTTCCCGCAGATCTGCTACCCGTTTTCCGGATCCGCTACTCCAATTCGAGTAGCGGATCCGGAATGCGAATAGCGGATTCCGTAGGGGCGACGGGTGGGAGTCCGAGTCAGGCGTCGGCGTCCGCAGCCGCCGCGTCGATGGCCGCCACGTCCAGCTTCACCATGTCCATCATCACCGCGAACGCGCGCGCCGCCGCCTCCCGGTCCTCGCCGCGCCACAAGTCGTAGAGGGACTGCGGCGCGACCTGCCACCGCACACCGTAGCGGTCGATCAGCCACCCGCACTGCACCTCACGGCCCCCTCCCGCGAGCAGACCGTTCCAGTAGTGGTCGATCTCCGCCTGGTCGGCGCACCGGATCTCCAGGGAGACCGCGTCGGTGTACTCGGGGTCCGAGCCTCCGTTGAGGGCGATGAAGGGCCGCCCGTCGAGCTCGAACTCCACGGTGAGCACGTCCCCCGCCTTCGGTCCCGGGGTGTCGACCGGACTGGTGTCCACGGCGACCACCCTCGAGTCGGGGAACACCGAGCAGTAGAACTCCGCGGCCTGCTCCGCTTGGGTGGCGAACCACAGGCACGTGGTCATCTCGGCCATCACGACCCCCTCCCCGCGGCCCACGGAACCGCCCGGGCCGCCCGTCTCCACAGTGTTCTCCGGCCCGTCGTTCCAGGGAAGGCCGTGGGCGTCACGGTTCGGCCACGACGGCCGCGACGGGCGGGCGGTTAGAATCTCCCGCATGGACAGGATCACGCGTGTCCTCGCCCCCCTCGCCCTCGCCGCCGCTCTCGGCGCCGGTCTGGTCGCCTGCTCCGCAGACGACGGTGGCGGTGCCGGTGAGCCCACCCCTCCGGTGTCGTCGACAGAGATGGCGACGACGACGAGGTCGACACCCGTCCCCGGGCCCGCGGACTCGGGCGTCGACATCCCCGTGTCCGTGGCGGACCGGTGGAACGAACTCGGCGGAGAACAGGGCGATCTCGGCCGGGTGACAGGGCCGCCGACGGCCGTGGAGGGCGGCTCGGTCACCGACTTCGAGCGGGGGGCGATCGTGCTCACGCCGTCCGGGAACGCGTTCGTGGTCCAGGGCGAGATCCTCGCCGCCTATCGCGAGGCGGGCGGCCCCGCCGGTGAGCTGGGCTTCCCCGTCTCCGACGAGACGACGACCGACGGCAGGTGGATCTCGGCGTTCGAGAACGGCACGATCGCCTTCCTGGACGGTCGGCCGGTCGTCGAGGTGCGGTGACGACCACCGCGCCGGGCGAGTAGCACCCGTGGAGACCATCGCGATCTACCTCGTCGTGGTGTTCGGGTGCGGGTTCGTCGCCCGGCTGATGCACCTGCCCACCCTTATCGGCTATCTCGCCTCGGGGTTCATCCTGCACGCGCCCGGCATCGAGGCCCTGCCGGTGGTGGACTCACTCGCCGACCTCGGCGTGACGATCCTGCTCTTCACCATCGGGCTCAAACTGGACGTGCGGATGCTTCTGCGTCGCGAGGTGCTGGCCACGACGGCCGCCAACCTCCTGGCCGTCGCGGGACTGACCGCCGGCTTCCTGGGGATGCTGTCCATCATCGGGGTGCGGTTGCTGGCCGGGGCGGACTGGCAGGTGGTGGCCCTGCTGGGCTTCGCGCTGTCGTTCTCCAGCACCGTCTTCGTCGTCCAGGTGCTCGACGTGCGGTCCGACTCCCACACCCTCTACGGTCGGGTCGCGATCGGTATCCTCGTCCTGCAGGACGTGGTGGCGGTCGCGTTCCTCACCGCGATGACGGGCGCCCCGCCGAGCCCATGGGCGTTGGCGTTGCCACTGTTGCTCCCCGCGGTGTGGCTCGTCCGCCGGGCCTGGAGCAGGCTGGGTCACGGCGAACTGCAGGCGTTGTTCGGGATCACCATGGCGCTGGTGCCGGGGTACTGGCTGTTCGAGAGCGTCGGCATCAAGGGTGACTTCGGGGCAATGGTGGTGGGAGTCCTCCTCGCCTCGCACCCGCGTGCCGCCGAGTTGTCCCGGACCCTCTTCGGTCTGCGTGAACTCCTGCTCGTGGGTTTCTTCGTCTCGATCGGCCTCCACGTCACGCCCACCCCGGAGACCCTGTTGCTGGGCCTCCTGCTCGTGGTGTTGCTCCCCCTGGAGGCCGCCGTGTTCACCCTCGTGCTGGCGGCGTTCGGGCTGCGCAAACGGACCTCGATCCTGGCGGGCCTCGCGCTGGCCAACTTCTCGGAGTTCGGGCTCATCGTCACCGCGACCGGGGTCGAGGCGGGTCTCGTCGAGCAGGACTGGCTCGTGGTGGTGTCGGTCGCGGTCGCCGCGAGCTTCGTGATCTCGACGCTGGTCAACCACCGCGGGACGCGGCTCGTGGCGCGGTTGTCCTCGCTCGTACCCACCCTGCGGGACGAGCGCACCCACCCGGAGGACGCCCCGCTCGACATCGGTCACGCCCGGGTGCTGGTCCTGGGGGTGGGCCGGGTGGGCCGCGCGGTGCGGGACCGTCTGACCGAGGAGTACGGTCTGACGGTCATCGGCGTGGAGAACGACCCCGTGAAGGTCGCCAGGCTCCGCGAGCAGGATGTCCACGTGATCGAGGCCGACGCGACCGACGACGACTTCTGGGACCGCTGCGTGAACGACGAGAAGGTGGACATCATCGTGCTGGCCATGCCGTTCCACGGCTCGAACCTCATCGCTCTCGAGCAGGTGGACGCGCGGGACTTCGAGGGCACCGTCGCGGTGGTCGCCCAGTACGACGACGAGAGGGACGAACTCATCGCACGGGGAGCGGACGTGGCCTTCCACATCTTCGAGGGCACCGGGGTCGGTCTGGCGGACAGTGCCGCCGAGGCCGCAGGGGTGCGGGAATGAGGTCCGCGGAACGACGACCCTCCGCCGCGCCCCCCACACCACCCACCCGCCCACCCACCGCAGCGCCCACCTCGCCGCCAATCCCCACGCCCACACCCACCCCCGCACCCACCGCGTCAGTGCCCGCCACGATGCTCCTCGCGCTCGCGCTGACCGGGGCGATCGGGCCGTTCGCCACCGACACCTACCTGCCCGCGCTGCCGCTGATCGTCGAGGAGTTCGAGATCACGGCCTCCACCGCCCAGCTCACCCTCACCGCGTTCATGGTCTCGCTGGCGGTGGGGCAACTATTGATCGGACCGCTCTCGGACCGGGTGGGGCGGCGGACGCTGCTCATCCTGGGCTCGGTGGGCACGGCGATCGCCGCCGTGGTGTGCGCGCTGGCCCCGTCCATCTGGATCCTGGTGCTCGGACGCGTCGCGCAGGGCTTCGCCGGTGCGGCCGGGATCGTCCTGAGCAAGGCCGTCGTGGTGGACGTCGGGCGCGGGCCAGGTGTGGCCAAGGCGTTCGCCACCCTCATGGCGATCCAGTCCGTCGCCCCGGTCATCGCACCGCTCATCGGCGGCGCGGTCGTGCCGTTCGGCGGCTGGCGAGGCGTGTTCTGGCTGCTGGCCGGCCTGTCCGCCATCACGGTCGTCGGGGTCCTCGTCGCGGTGCCGGAGTCACTCCCGGCCGCGTCCCGCCGTACCGGGGGCGTGCTGTCCACCTTGAGGGACATGCGGGTCGTGGCCACCCACGGCCCGTTCATCGCGCGCGTGTCGGTGTTCGTGTTCACCTTCGGGGTCCTGTTCGGCTACATCTCCGCCAGCCCGTTCCTCTACCAGGACATGGTGGGCCTGTCCCCCACCGCGTACTCGGTGGCGTTCACCGTCAACGCGCTGGGGATCCTGGTCTCGAATCTCGCGGGCGCCCGGCTCGTCGGCAGGTTCGCGCCCGAGAAGATCCTGCTGACCGGGGTGGTGGGCATGGTGACGGCGATCGTCCACCTCGTCGTCGTCGTCACCCTCTCCCCCGCCGGCACCCTGGGGCTGGCACCGGTCACCGTGGGGTTCGTCCTGCTCACCCTGTCCGTCGGGTTGATCCTGCCCAACGCCGCGGCACTGTCCATGCAGGCCACCCGGGGCCACTCCGGTTCCGGATCGGCGCTCCTCGGCGCCGCCCAGTTCGGACTCGCCGCCGTGGTCTCCCCTCTCACCGGACTCGCCGGACCGCACTCGGCGATCCCGCTGCTCGTCGTGATGGGGGTGAACGCCGCCCTGGTCGTCGCGGCGACGTGGGCGGTGATCAGCCGGCCAGTGCGCGCCACGTGAGCGCGGCGGCGAGCGCCCCCACGGCATTGAACGCCCAGTGCAGGCCGATCGGGGCCAGGAGACTGTTGCTGCGGCGGCGAATCCAGATGAACCCCGCCCCGGCCACCGAGGTCGCGACCACCGCCAGTCCGATCCCCGCGACCTGACCCACCACCCCGGTGCCGAGCACGCCCGCGAGCCCGGCGTTGCCGGCCGTGAGCCCCAGCGACGACGTGACGTGCCACAGGCCGAAGGCCAGTGACCCGATCACGAACACCCCGGTGGTGCCGAAGGTCCGCTCGAGAGCGCCCTGGAGGACCCCACGGAACGCGAACTCCTCCGGCAGGACCGTCATCAGCGGGATCAGGACCAGCGCCGAGAACACCGCAATCCGCAGATCCGAATAGCGCTCGGACAGGAAGAACGGGCTCGTCACCGGGATCAGGCACCCGGCCGTGACCACAGCCGCCACCAGCACCGTCGCCGCGAGACCGTACGCCAGCCCGCGGGGCATGTGCCGCGCCGCCAGCCCCAGGTCCGACCACCGCATCCACCGCGCCTTGGCCACCACGACCAGCACGAGAACAGCGAGCGGCACGATCCACTCGCGGAAGGGCAGACCCGCCAGGTTGGCGGTGAGATTGATCGCGACCAGCGCGGCCAGGACCGCGGTGACGCCCGCCACACCCCGCAGACGGGAGCGGCCGGGCAGGGACGTCAACTGCGTGGTCATCAGTCGCGACGATACCGCGCACCCCGTCCGTACCAGGGGTATGGTGACTCGGACGACCACGTCACGTGATGGGGGTGTCCACCATGGCAACGGTGACGACGACCGCGTCCCGCGCCCTGACCGGCGCCCGCCGCAGGGTGGGCCTCGTGGTCCGTTCCCGGGTGGCGGGCGACGACGCCGCCGCGAGACGCCAGCAGATCTGGCACTCCGAGGGTGAACGCTGGAACTCCCCGGACGACGCCATCTGCCGCGTCAACGGGGACGCCTCCATGTTCGCCGGCGGACTCACCGCACTCCTCCTACAGTCCCTGCACCCGCTCGCCATGGCCGGGGTGGCGGACCACAGCGACTACCGGGGCGACCCGTGGGGGCGCCTCCAGCGCACCTCGCAGTTCATCGCCACCACGACCTTTGGCACGATCACCGACGCCTCCCGTCTCATCCGGGCGATCAACGGTGCGCACCGCGCGGTCGTGGGCACCGACTACCGGGGGCGCCCGTACGACGCCCGCGACCCCCACCTGCTGCATTGGGTCCACGTCGCCGAGATCTGGAGCTTCCTCGAGTGCCACCGTCTCTACGGGCGCGACCCTCTGACGCCGGCCGAACGCGACGAGTACGTGCGACAGGCGTCGAGGACCGGCCTCATGATGGGCGCCGGGGAGGTCCCCCTCACCGTGCGCGAACTCGAGGAGGCGTTGGAGGGGTACCGGCCCGAACTCGAGGCCTCGCCCGCCGCGCTCGACGCGCGCCACTTCCTGCTCGACGGACCACCGATGGGGCTGGCCGACAGACCCGCCTACGCGCTGCTGCGAGAGGGCGCCGTCGCGGCGCTGCCCGGGTGGGCCCGGACGATGCTCGAACTCCCCGACGGGCCGCTCGGATCCAGCGGACTCGGACGGACATTGGGACGCGCCGGAGTCTCCTCACTGCGCTGGGTCCTCGACGCGGTCGAGTGACGCGGCGCTACCCTGTGACGATCCGACCCTCCGGGGTCGGCCCCGTCGTCCGCGGGTTCCCCCCCGCCCGTTGAGAAGTGAGGTCTGTCATGGCCGGTGGACTCGCCGCCCTGCTCGATGACGTCGCGGTGCTCGCGCGCATGGCAGCGGCCAGTACCGACGACGTCGCCGCCGCCGCCGGCCGCGCCGGCGTGAAGGCCGCCGGCGTGGTGGTCGACGACACCGCCGTGACCCCCCAGTACGTCCGCGACGTCGACCCGTCCCGCGAACTGCCCATGATCCGCAAGATCGCTCTGGGTTCACTGGGGAACAAGGCGATCATCATCGTCCTGGCCCTCCTGCTCAGCCAGTTCGTACCGTGGATCCTCACCCCGATCCTCATGCTGGGCGGCCTCTACCTCTGCTTCGAGGGGGCGGAGAAGGTCTGGGAGCGGGTCTCCGGGCACCACGAGGAGGCCGCCCCCGTGGTGGACCGGGGCCCGGACGCCGAGGCGAAGATGGTCCGCGGCGCCGTGACCACGGACTTCATCCTCAGCGCCGAGATCATGGTGATCTCCCTCAACGAGGTGGCGTCGGAGTCCTTCTGGTCCCGGGCGATCATCCTGGTCGTCGTGGGTCTGGGCATCACCGCGCTCGTCTACGGCGTCGTCGCGGTGATCGTGAAGATGGACGACGTCGGCCTCCACCTGGCGGGTAAGGAGTCCCCGGGCGTGCAGCGGCTCGGCCACGGTTTGGTCAAGGCCATGCCGACGGTGCTCGAGGTGATCTCCTTCGTCGGCATGCTGGCCATGCTGTGGGTCGGTGGCCACATCCTCCTCGTGGGGCTCGACGAACTCGGAGTGACGGCGCCGTACCACCTCGTACACGTCCTGACCGAACCCGCGGCGGGCGTCGCGGGCGTCGGCACGGTACTCGCCTGGCTCGTCGACACGGCGTGCGCACTGGTCTTCGGCCTCGCGGTGGGCGCGGTGGTCGTGGCGATCATGCACCTGCTCCCGCGACGGAGCTCCGGGTCGCACGCCGGGGCGGACTCCGATTCCGACTCCGACGCCGGGACCGGCACCGACACCGGGGGCGAGCGCGGTGACCACGGCGGGGCGACCCGAACGAGGACGGGAGAGGACACCGGCCACTGATGCTGTACACGGTGGGGCACGGCAGGTTGGATCGCGACGAGATGGCACAGTTGCTCACCCGCGCCGGCGTCGAACTCCTCGTGGACATCCGGCGTTTCCCCGGGAGCCGCGCGAACTCCGCCGCAGCCAAGGGCGCGGTGCCCGAGATCGTCGGCGAGGCGGGGATCGACTACCGCTGGGAAGAGGACCTCGGCGGCCGCCGCAGCCTCACCGCCGACCGGCGCCGGGCCTCCCCCGACACCTGGTGGCGGGTCGAGGCGTTCCGCGCCTACAGCGCCTGGACCCGCGACCCTGCATTCCGCGCCGCCCTGGATCGGGTCGTGGCCGACGCCCGGCGGCGACAGGTGGCGGTCATGTGCTCGGAGTCGGTGTGGTGGCGCTGCCATCGTCGGATCGTCGCCGACGTCGTCGCCACGGTCCACGAACTGCCCGTGGGTCACCTGATGCACACCGGGAAGATCACCGAGCACAGCCCGAGCGAGGGCCTGCGGCTCGACGAGCACGGCGAACCGGTCTGGGATGGCTGACCCGGCGCGGCCCGCGTCACCGATGGCCTAGTCTCGCGCCATGGATCCCGCCTCGACCCCCGCCGCCAACCTGACCCCCGTCGCCGCCCTACTGGGCACCTGGCGAGGCGAGGGGGCCGGTTCGTACCCGACGATCGACGACTTCACCTACACCGAGGAGATCACGTTCACCGACGTGGGCAAGCCCTTCCTGCACTACGTTCAGCGCACGTGGAGCCCCACCGGATCCCCCATGCACACCGAGACCGGGTACCTCCGGGTCCCGGGTGACGGTACGGCCGAGTTCGTCCTGGCCCAGCCCACCGGGCAGACCGAACTCTGCGAGGGGACGCTCGTCGCCGAGGCGGACGCCCTGGTGCTGGAGTTCCACTCACGCGTGCACAACAGTGCGAGCGCCAAGCAGGTCGACACCACGCACCGCCGCTACGAGACCGTCGGCGACCGGATCACCACCACGTTCGCCATGGCAGCGGTCGGCCAGCCCCTCACCCACCACCTGCGTTCCGAGCTGCGCAGGGCCTAGACCGCAGCACAGGGCCTGTCGGACACGAGGAAGGACGATCTGATCCGGGCGCTGAGCGATCCCCGACCGCCGGGGTCCGCCGGGGCCCCCCGCGAGCGTCAGCGCGCGGCGCGGTCGCGCAGAACCAGCCGTGACAGCCCATCCAGTGCGAATCCGAGGATGCCGATCACGAGGATCACCGCCATGACCTGGTCGTAGGCCAACTGGTCGCGGGCGTTGAGGATCTGATAACCCAGGCCGGACCGCACGCCGAGCATCTCCGCGGGCACCAACACGATCCAGGCCGTCCCGAGCGCGAGGCGGATGCCGCCCAGGATCGCCGGCCGGACCGCGGGGATGACGACCCGGGTCAGGCGCTCCCAGCCGCTGGCGCCCATGGTCCGGGCCACGTCGAGGTACCCGGGATCCATCGCGTTGACGCCTGCCGAGGTCGAGAGCATGATCGGCCACACCGCCGCGGCGGCGACGAGGAAGATCACGGGCTCGTTGCCGATCCCGAACACCGCGATGGCCACAGGAGCCCAGGACAACGGCGAGATCATCCGCAGGAACTGCACGAGCGGTCCCGCGACCGCCTCCGCGGTCCGGCGCAGCCCCAGCCAGAGCCCCAGTGGCACCCCGAGGAACGCGGCGACCGCGAGGCCCGCGACGAGCCGGTACAGACTGACCGCCGCGTCGGACAGCAGCACTCCCCTGTCGAGCAAGTCGCCGAAGCCCGACCACGTCTCGACCGGCGACATCCCGCCGATCACCGGGTCGTCGGTGACGAGCCCGGACGTGAGCATGGCCCACACGCCCAGGCCGATGAGCAACCCCAGCAGACCCGCGGCCCAGCGTGTGAGCAGACCCGACGGCCCGGCCCCGGTGGCCCTGCGGCCCCGGCGGGAGCCGGGCGCGGACGGGTCGGCGACCACCGCGTCCGCTGACACGGGGTCGGTGGCCGGATCCGGGGTCGAGTCGGTGCGCGTCATCTAGATCAGCCGTTCGTGTCGGGTCAGTGAGGCGGGGAGGCCGAGGGCCGCGGGGCCGCCGTGGCGGGCGATCGCGGCGCGGACGAACCGGTCGTCGACGAGTTGGTCGTGGACCCCCGAGGGGTCGAGACCGTCGAGGAAACGGGTCTCCCCGTCGACGACCGTCGTCCGCATCTGGCGGACGAGTTCGGAGGTGAAGCTCGGGAACGGGTACGGGTGGAAGTCGATCCGGTGACGCCTGGGGCCGCCGTCGGGGTCCGGCACGGTCCCGGCCATGGCGACCTCGACCGCCTTCGGCGGCTGCGGGAGGTATCCCTTCCCGGACAGGATCGCCGCCGCCTCGGTGCGGTCCGCCCGGATGCCGAGCTGCGCGGCGACGGCGGCGTCGACCAGCGCCTGCACGGTGTCGGGGCGGGTGTCGATCAGGTCCCGGTGGACGACGGTGACGCAGCACGCGTGGTCCCGCCACACCTGGTCGAGGAGCATGTGCAGGGAACCCACACCCTGGGCGACCGCGCCGGCGTTGAACGGGTCCGCGACCGTGAACGCGGAGATCGACCCGGCGGCCAGGGCGGGGATCATGTCCGAGGGCCCCATCACCACGAGTTCGACGGTCCCCTCGGATCGGCTCGCGGCGCGACGCGCAACCGGGGTGAGGCCGTTCGCGCGCAGTACCCGCTGGAGCAGGATGTTGTGGATCGACCACCATCCCGGGATCGCCACCTGCGTGCCCGCGAGCTGGGCGACATCCGTCACGTGCGGCGCCACCGTGATGGCGCCTCCACCCGTGTGGTTCCAACCCACCACTCTGACGTCGGCTCCGACGACATACCGGAGTTGGATCGCGGACGGCATGAGCAGGTGGATGAGGTCCACCTGCCGGGTGAGGAACGCCTCCATGAGCGAGGACCAGGAGCGGAAGAGCACCGGCCGCCCGACAGTGAGTCTCTGCTGCTCGAAGTAGCCGTCTCCGTGGGCCACCAGCAACGGGGCCGCATCGGTGATGGGGAGGTAGCCGATGCGGAGATCATCGGTGGCCACACCCCTCGGGGCGGTGGCCGTCGTGACCAGGTTGCCGAGGGCCGCGGCGCCTCCGACCGCACCTGCGCCCACGGCGAGGGCGCCCCCAGCCCTGAGCAGCGCGCGCCGGTCGAGGAGGGGGCCGCGGGCCCCGGGTCCGTTCGTCATCGTCCGATCAGGCCGTCCGGTACGCGGCGAGGATGCTGTCGCGAAGGGCCGGATCGAACTCCGTGGAACCATGGGACGGGTTCGTCCACTCCTGTTGGACGCGGCCCGACGATCCCAACAACGCGATTCGGGAGCCGACGACGAGCGCCTCGTCCACGTCGTGCGTCACCATGACCGTGGTGACCCCGAGCTCGGCCGTCACCCCGACCAGCCAGCGTTGCGAGTCCGCCCGCGTGACGGGGTCGAGCGCACTGAACGGCTCGTCGAGCAGCAGGATCTCCGGACGGGTGGCCGCGGCGCGGACGACGGCCACGCGCTGCGCCTGGCCGCCCGAGATCTGGTCCGGACGGGAGTCGGCCAACTCGGCGATCCCGAAGTGCTCGAGCAGACCGTCGACGTGGGCGCGGTCGACACGGCCGCGCAGGGCCCGGAACCGCCCACCCAGCGCCACGTTCTCGCGGACCGACAGCCACGGATACAACAGCGGCTTCTGGAAGACGACCGCGTACGAGTGCGCCCGGTCGTCCCCGGTGTCCGTCGAGCCCACCCGCAGTTCGCCCGCGGCGGGCTCCTCGAGGCCCGCGAGCAGCCTCAGCAGCGTGGACTTGCCGACCCCGGACGGCCCCAGGAGGACCAGTGACTCACCGGCTCGGATCCGGAGCTCGAGGTCGTCGAACAGCACCCTCCCGCCGGGCAGCCGGTGCTGCAGGCCCGACACGCTCACCGCGACGGGCCTGGCCAGGACGCCGGCTGTCACGCGGGCACCCCGAGTCGGTCGAGCTCCCACCGCAGCTGCGACTGCGAAGGTGATTGCACCGGGAGGAAAGCAGCCTCCCGCATGCGGCGATTGGCCGGCGCAGCCTGGGCGTAGCCCATGCCGCCGCAGAGGACGGCCTCGAGCCGGGTCGCGGCCGGCGCGATCTCCGCGCCGTCGAGGCGCAGCAGGAGCAGATCGCCCAGCGTGGCCTCGGTCGGCGTCGCCCCCAGGCGGTGCAGCTCGGCGTGCATGTGCTCGTGCCGTGCCGCCAGCTCGCCGTGCTCGTCGGAGTAGAAGGCGCCGAGGCCCTCGAGCCTGCCCTCTGCCTCGGTCAGGGACCGCGCGGCGACGCCCGAGCAGAACGCCGCCTGCAGGACGAGGAACTGGGGACGCACGCCGGACAGGAAGTCCGCGAGGTCCTCCCCCAGCACCTGGTCATCCGGGACCACCACGCCGTCGAGGCCGATCATGGTGGAGGCCGTCGCGTTGAGTGCGAGCAGGTCGGGGGCGCTGCGGATCTCGACGCCGGGCGCCGAGGCCTCGAAGGTGAGGACCAGGCTGCGCCCGTCCTCGGTGTTGGCGGCGAGCACGATGGTGCTGTCCGGATACACGTTGG
Organism: Dietzia sp. Die43; assembly: GCF_024519835.1. Classification (NCBI taxonomy): domain Bacteria; kingdom Bacillati; phylum Actinomycetota; class Actinomycetes; order Mycobacteriales; family Dietziaceae; genus Dietzia; species Dietzia sp. Die43. Next base: position 164,558 of record NZ_JALJRF010000002.1, read on the forward strand.
AGGCCCACGCGATCGGACCGTCGATCCTGTAGCCGCCCGACACCGGTGTGGCGGTGATCGGGACCTTGCCCAGCCCGACGACCTGCCGCTGGGCGGCGGCCATACCCGTCACACCGGGGCGGCTGCCGTCCGCGACGGCCCGGTAGGTCCGGCCCGCGGCATCGGAACGGTCCGCCGCGTGGCGGAGGTATGCGGCGGTCATACGCTGCGCCCATGCGGCGAACGCAACCGCCAGGCTCTCCGTGGCCACGGCCTCGATGATCGTGGCGGCGACGGCGACCGGCGTGCGGTCGACGTCAAAGAGGCCGAGCCCGGCGAGTGCTGCGATGTCCTCCCGCAGGTCCGCCTCGTCGCGGTCCAGGGCGGAGGCCCGCGCAGCGACCGAGTCGATCACCGCGACGAGCTCCGCCACGTCGACGTCACCGAGTGCACCGGCGGTGAGCCGGGCTCGGGACGTACCGAGAACGGGGGCGTGCGTCGCGGCGGTGCTCACGACAGCTCGTGCAGGCGCGTGATGGGGGTGGACACGATCTCACGCGCGCGGACGACGGCGTCGGTATCCGGGGCGTTGTAGAAGCACAGGCACTTGTCCGTGTCCTCACGCACGTAGGTGCGCAGGAAGGAGACCTCGGGGATCTCGGCGTACTTCGGGGACTTCTCCTTCTTCCGCGTGAGGTAGGTGTCCATGTCGATCTCCGCCGGGATGTCCCACTCGACCAGGTAGCCGGCGTCGGGTCGCGCGGCCTTGATGGTGTCGAGGTCGGTGCCGACCAGGCGGACCTGCGCGGGCGCGGTCACCTCGGTGGCTCCGATCGCTCCGGCGTCGAGGACGGGGGCGTCGGTGTCGCAGGCGCCGTTCGGGCCGTCCGCGAGCTCGACGATCGTGAAGACGCGTGCGGCACCCTTGGTGACCTGGGTCTCGATGACCTCGGCGCCGCCCGCGGTCAGTGCAGTGGCGAGGGAGTCGACGAGACCGGAGGGGTCGGCCTGCTGCTCCGGTGACGGGGTGGTCTCGTAGAGGAAGAGGGTCATGAACAAGTCCTTTCGGGACGTCTCGTGATGGCTTGACGCTAGTAAGAACAGACCGTTCTGTCTATTCATTCCCGCGCTGTATCCCCCTTTCCGGAGGGCGGCGCGGTGAACAGTGGGAGAACGGAAGCCGTCCGTTACCGCACCGGCACTACAGTCATGGCATGCGCACTGTCTTCCATTCCAAGCTCGACGAATTCTCGGACCAGCTGGTTCGCTTCTGCGAGACCAACATCCGCCTGCTCGACCGCGCCACCGCGGCACTGCTCGACGGCGACGAACTCGCCGCCATCGAGGTGATCGACGGCGCCGCGGAATTGGAGGATCTCCGTGAGGCCAGTGAGCAGCACGCGTTCGAGCTCCTCCTGCTCGAGTCCCCGGTGGCCGGCGATCTACGTCAGGTGGTCTCGGGGATCTACATCGTCGAGCACTTCACCCGCATGGCCGCGCTGGCCGGCCACATCGCCCGGGTCGCCCGACGGCGCCACCCGCAGTCCGTGGTGCCCGCCCCGCTCGTCCCGCTCATCCGCGAACTGTCGCAGCACGACGGTCGGATGGCCCGCGAGCTCACCGCCCTGCTCGTCGAGAAGGACGCGGACAGGGCCCGCACCCTGGACGCCGAGGACGACGCCGTCGACCGCCTCCACGCGGACCTCATGAAGCAGATCTCCGCCGAGGACTGGCCGCACGGTTCGGTGGCGGCCGTGGACCTGGCCCTACTCGCCCGTTACTACGAGCGTTTCGGCGACCACACCGTGAGCATCGCCAACCGGGTCGTGTACCTGGCCACCGGCGAGCGCCCCGAGGGCGGGTCGCTGTCCCATCTCGATGACGGCACGGTTCTGGACTGAGTACTGCCGGACGGTTCCGCGCGGCGATATCCTGGGGTCCCGCGACCCGATGAGGAGACCGCCATGTCCCGACCGGTCCATTTCGAGATCCACGCCTCCGACCCGGCCCGGGCCTGCACGTTCTACGGTGACGCGCTGGGCTGGACGTTCGAGGACTGGAGCGAGTACGCCGGGAGCCCCTACTTCGGGGTGACCACCGGACCCGAGGACGCCCCCGGCATCAACGGGGCCATCATGGCCCGGCCGGGGGACGCGCCGGAGCCCGGCTCCCCCGTCCGGGGCGCCGTGCTCACTGTGGGGTGCGAGGACTTCGACGTCACCGCCGGCAGGATCCTGGCCGCCGGGGGCGAGGTGGCCCTGGAGAAGCACGCCCTCCCCGGCATGGCGTGGCAGGGGTATTTCCTCGACACCGAGGGCAATGTGTTCGGTCTCCACCAGCCCGACCCCCGGGCCGGCGAGGAGGCCTGACCCCCGCGGGGGACGACCTCGGCCCACCCGAGACCGCCCCCGCGGGCGTCGACGGTCGGCACCGCCCCCGTCGACGCCGTCCCGGTCAGCGGCAGATCGCCCCGGTGGACGCCGACTGCACCAACTTGGAGTACTTGGCCAGGACACCGCGGGTGTAGCGCGGAGGGAGCGGCTCCCAGCCCTCACGCCTGGTCTGTAGCTCCGACTCGTCCACGAGCAGCTCCAGGGTGCCCTGCGAGACGTCGAGCCGAATCCGGTCGCCGTCCCGCACCAGGGCGATCGGCCCGCCGTCCACGGCCTCGGGCGCGATATGGCCCACGCACAGTCCGGTGGTTCCGCCGGAGAACCGGCCGTCGGTCATCAGGAGCACGTCCTTGCCCAGGCCCGCGCCCTTGATCGCGCCGGTGATGGCGAGCATCTCGCGCATGCCGGGGCCACCCTTGGGACCCTCGTACCGGATCACCACCACGTCGCCCGCGGTGATGGTCCCGTCCTCGAGTGCGTCCATCGCGGCGCGCTCCCGCTCGAAGACGCGGGCGGTGCCCTCGAAGACGTCGGAGTCGAAGCCGGCGGACTTGACCACGGCGCCCTCCGGGGCGAGCGATCCGTGGAGAATGGTGATGCCGCCGGTCGGATGGATGGGCTCCCCCATGGCGCGCAGCACCTTGCCGTCCGGGTCCGGCGGGGCGATGTCGGCGAGGTTCTCGGCGACGGTGCGGCCGGTGACGGTGAGGCAGTCGCCGTGGAGCAGACCGGCGTCGAGCAGGGCCCGCATGACCACGGGGACGCCACCGATCTTGTCCACGTCGGTCATGACGTGGGCGCCGAACGGCTTGACGTCCGCCAGATGCGGGACCTTGGCGCCGATGCGGGCGAAGTCATCGAGGGTGAGCTCGACCTCGGCCTCGCTGGCGATCGCGAGCAGGTGAAGCACCGCGTTGGTGGACCCGCCGAAGGCCATGACCACGGCGATCGCGTTCTCGAACGCCTCCTTGGTCATGATGTCGCGCGCGGTGATGCCCTTGCGCAGTAGTTCCACCACTGCCTCACCGCTGGCCTTGGCGTAATCGTCACGCCGACGGTCCGGGGCCGGCGGCGACGCGCTCCCGGGCAGCGACATGCCCAGTGCCTCGGCCGCACTGGCCATGGTGTTGGCGGTGTACATGCCGCCACAGGCGCCCTCGCCCGGGCAGATCGCGCGCTCGATGGTGTCGACGTCCTCGCGGCTCATCAGGCCCCGCGAGCAGGCCCCGACGGCCTCGAAGGCGTCGATGATCGTGACCTGCTTCTCCGTTCCGTCGGAGAGCTTGGCGAAGCCGGGAAGGGTGGACCCGGCATAGAGAAACACGCTCGCCAGATCCAGCCGCGCAGCGGCCATGAGCATGCCGGGCAGGGACTTGTCGCAGCCGGCGAGCAGCACAGAGCCGTCGAGCCGCTCGGCGCTCATCACCGTCTCGACACTGTCGGCGATCACCTCGCGGGACACCAGCGAGAAGTGCATGCCCTCATGTCCCATCGAGATCCCGTCGGAGACCGAGATCGTCCCGAACTCCAGCGGATAACCGCCGCCTGCGTGGGCGCCCTCCTTGACCGCCTTGGCCAGTCTGTCGAGCGAGAGGTTGCACGGGGTGATCTCGTTCCACGACGACGCGACGCCGATCTGTGGCTTGACCCAGTCGTCGTCGCCCATACCCACGGCGCGCAGCATCCCGCGGGCGGCCGTCTTCTCCAGACCGTCGGTCACATCGCGGCTTCGGGGTTTGATGTCGGCCTCACGGCCGGTGGTCGGGTTCTCGGAGCGGGGGGTGTCGGTGCCGGAGGTCATGGGGCCAGCCTAGGCACTCGCCGCGGTCGGCGCCCTCGGACCCTCCCGGGGGCCGACGATCGAGCAGGGCCCGGATCGGCCGTGACGGCCGGCGGCCCCACGGTCCGGTCAGTGATCGACGTCCCTGGCCACCTCGTACCGACGGAGGGCCTCGCGGCGTTCCTCGGCATGGTCGATGATGGGCGACGGGTACCCGCCGTCGTAGCCGCCGGGGGCGCGCCACGGCTCGTGGGCGGCGGCCCCGGGCAGGTGAGCGAGTTCGGGAACCCATCTCCTGACGTACTCCCCGTCGGGGTCGAATCTCCGCCCCTGGGTCACCGGGTTGAACACCCGGAAGTACGGGGAGGCGTCGGTTCCCGTGCCGGCCACCCACTGCCACCCGTGGTTGTTGGAGGCGAGATCGCCGTCGACGAGGTGGTCGAGGAAGTGCCGCGCCCCGACCGGCCACCACACGTGCAGGTCCTTGACGAGGAAACTGGCCGTGACCATCCGCACCCGGTTGTGCATCCACCCCTCGGCGAGGAGTTGCCGCATCCCGGCGTCGACGAACGGGTACCCGGTCCGGCCCTGTCGCCACGCCTCGACGTGGTCGTCCACCCCGGGGCCGTGGTCGTAGGACATGCCCGCCAGCGAGTCGCGCAGGTCGCGCCACGCGGACCGTGGCCGGTGCCACAGGACGTCGGCGTAGAACTCACGCCACGCGAGTTCGGTGACGAAGCGGCGGGCTCCCTCCCCGCCCGCGGCCGGGTGGTCCGCGAGCTCGGCCAGGATCGTGCGCGGGTGGATCTCCCCGTACTTCAGGTACGCGGACAACCGACTGGTGGTGTCGAGATCCGGTCGGTCCCGCTGCTCGTCGTACGCCTCGAGATCGTCGCGCAGGAACTCCCGCCACCGGGTGAGAGCCGCGGCCTCCCCCGCTGCGGCGGTCCCGCCCGCTCGTGCCGGGACCTCAGGTGGGCCCTCCCCGGACGCGGTGGTCCACGGGATGTGGTCGGGCCGCTCGCCGGGCGGGGGCCACCCGTGCTCGTGCCAGGCGCGGGAGAACGGTGTGAAGACCTTGTACGGCTCCCCGCTGCCGCTCAGGACCCGGCCCGGACCGACGGCGTAGGGAGACCCGGTGGTCACCAGTTCGCGACCGTCGGCGTCGAGTGCGGCGCGTACGCGGTCGTCGCGACATCGTCCGTAGGGGGTGGATTCCCGGCTGATGTGGACGCGGCCGGCGCCGACCTCGCGGGCGAGCCCCGCGATCACCTCGGCGGGGTCTCCGGTCCGCACGACCAGTGCACCGCCCGTGTCCCCCGAGAGCGCGGCGAGGGAGGCCGCCAACCGCCCCGCCCGTACACCGGCCCGCCGCAGCAGCGCGGGGTCCCGGACGAAGACCGGCAGGACCTCGTCCCCGGAGGCGACGGCCTCGAGGAGGGCGGGGTGATCGGTCAGCCGCAGATCACGTCGGAACCACAGGATCGAGATCCCCACAGGGCCTCCCTCGTCGACGGGCACGACCGCCCCCGGGGCGGCGGGCGGCGCAGTTATCTCCCGAGTGTGGCAGACCCGGGCCGGGGATCCCGTTCAGTCGAGCGCGGGGAAACGGGGCACGACGTACTCGGCCAACTCGGCGATCACCTCGAGGACCGGTCGGCGGCAGGCCCCCAGCCCCAGCTGTACGTGGTTGACACCGATCCCCCGCAGGTCCTCCAGGTGGTCGACCAGTCGCCGACGACCGATCCGGAAACCGAAGTCGATCGGGGAGGCGGTCTCGTCGGGGTTCTCCGCCAGGTCGATGCGGAGCGACTGTGCGAAGGGTTTGAACACCTCGCCGTCGTTCCCACCGCCCTCGTTCCCACCACCGCCGTCGCTCCCGGCTCCCCCGGCCGCGGCGCCGTCGCTCCCGGCTCCCCCGGCCGCGGCGACCACCATCTCCCGCCACTGCTCGACCGTGCGCCGCTGGACGTCGAAGTCCCGCGGGTAGGTCATCCAGCCGTCGCCGTGGGCGGCGAGGTACGCCACGCTCTGCTGACACGAGCCGACCATGATCGTCGGCACCGACGCGGCGCTGGGCTTGGGCACCACGTCCGCGCTGTGCATCCACCCACCGGACCAGCGGATCCCCCGCATCTCGGTGGTCCACGCGTGCGTCACCACGCGCAGGTTCTCACGGAACCGCTCGCCCCGCTCACCCTGCTCGAGGCCGAACGCCCGGAACTCCTCGGGCCTGTCGCCCGACGCCAGGCCCAGCAGGAACCGCCCCCCGGAGATCCGGTCGAGGCTGGAGGCGGACTTGGCAACGTGGAGCGGATGCCGGACGGGCAGGACGATGCCGGCGGTGCCCAGCGCGATCCGCGAGGTGTGCGCGGCCATGTGCGTGAGGAACACCCACGGGTCGTAGACCTGACCGACGTCGCCGAATGACGGTACCCGCAGCGGGATGTCACGGGCGTAGAGGGCCGCGAAGCCACCGGCCTCGGCCGCCTGCGCGATCCGCGCCTGGACGGCCGGGTCGCCCACCTCGTCGCCGTCGGCCCGGGTCCGCAGCGGGAATCCCAGGCCCAGGGTGAGGCGGCCGGGCGCGTACGTGCGCCGGAATCCCGGCAGTTCGCGTGGGTCGCCGTCGGAGCGGGTGCACGGCGAGTCGGTCATGCCCTCCACCCTCGCACGCCGTCTCCGCCGCCGGCCCCCTGCCCGCCGCACCCGGGGCTACTCGACTAAGATCTCCCTCATCCGTCGAGCGGAAGGCTGAGCGTTGACCACGACCCTGCTGGCCGCGGAAGCCTCCTCGACCGAGCTGATCTCGCTGTTCTGGGTCGTCCTGGTCGTCTTCGCCGCCCCGCTGCTGTCCTCGCTGACGCGGTCGCTGGTCCCCGGCGTGGTGGTGCTCCTCGTGGGCGGGATGCTGGTCGGTCCGAACGGGTTCGGTCTGGCGGTCGAGAGCGGCGGGGTGGCGATGCTCGCCGAGCTGGGCCTGGGGATGCTGTTCCTCCTGGCCGGGTTCGAGCTGGAGGTGTCGTCGGTGACGGGCCGGGGTGGTCGACGCGCCGCCGGGACATGGCTGGTGAGCATGGTCCTGGCCGCGGGCGTGGGGTGGCTGGTGTCGGGGCGGTGGGAGACCGCGGTGGCGATCGGCCTGTTGCTCACGTCCACGGCGGTCGGCACCCTGTTGCCGATCCTCAAGGGAGCGGGCCACGACACCACCCCGGTCGGCAGGGCCGTCCTTACGCACGGCGCCATCGGAGAGTTGGGGCCGGTCCTGGTGATGGCCGTCCTGCTCGGCACCCGCAGCATCGGCTCCTCCCTGGTGGCGGTGGGTCTGTTCTTCGCGGCCGCGCTAGTCGTCCTGGTGGTGCCGGCCCGGCTGCTCCGGGTGCGCGGCCTGGGTCGGGCACTGGTTCGCGGTACCTCCACGACGAGCCAGCTCGCGATGCGCACCGTCCTGCTGCTGCTGACCGCGATGATGGTCGTGGCCACGGTCTTCGGGCTGGACGTGGTGCTGGGTGCGTTCGCTGCGGGCATCATCCTGCGTCGGCTGGTAGATGTGCTCGCCGACCAGCTCCGCGCGAGCGACGAGGACCCCGACCGAGGCCTGGCCGAGGTGCTCACGCACCAGCTGGAGACCGTCGGTTACAGCGTGTTCATCCCCGTGTTCTTCGTGGTCTCCGGGATGGCGATCAGCGTGGCCGCGGTCGCCGATGCGCCGTGGATCCTGGTGGCGGCGGTGGCGAGCATGCTCGTGATCCGTGGTGGCGGGGTGTGGCTGTCCGAGCGCGTCCTGCGCACGAGCCCGGGCCTGACCACGACGCGCGAGCGCGCCAGGGTGGGCCTCTACGCGGCGACGGGCCTGCCGATCATCGTCGCCGTCACTCAGGTCGCCGTGGACAACGGCCTCATGGCCGCCAGGATCTCCTCGGTGCTGGTGGCCGCGGGCGCGGTCACCGTGCTGCTGTTCCCGCTGCTGGCGGAGCTGGTGCGCGCCGGGACGACCACGGAGACGGAGGAGACCAAAGAGACCGAGGAGACGACGACGAGGTGAGGTACCTGTGAAGCTGACGGCCACCACCGGGGCCCGACGGCTCGTGGTGCAGTCCTCCCTGGGTGCCGGTGACTCCGGGAGTCAGCTGCCGCTGCCGCTACGGCTGCTGATGAAGGTCGTGCTGGCCGGCCTACCTGCTCGAGGTGGTCTCGGACGACTCCCTCGTCCGCAGGGCGGTCGGCGTCAGTAGCTGAGGCCCACGGGCCATGAGCACGCCGGCGACCAGGGCGCCCAGTCCGCCTGCCGCCATGTCGCCGACGGTGTCCCCGTAGGTCACGTAGATGTCGTCGGTGAGGAAGGCGTAGCCGAACCACTCGACCATCTCCCACAGGGCGCCCAGCGCAAGCCCCAGCACCGTGGTCAACACGATCCCCCCGGCGGTGGTGAACCCGCGGGCGTCAGGCGACCGCACGATCCCCCGGTGCGCCAGAAACAGATAGGCCACCACCGCCATCCAGCCTGCGAGGACGACGTGGACGGGCACGTCCCACCACCGCAGGACCCGGTACAGGTCGACGACGTTGCTCCACGCCGCCACGAGCAGGGCGGTCGAGACGGAGATGTCGGCCCACGCGCGCATCCCGATGAACCTGGGCAACATGAGCGCCGGCAGCGTGAATGCCACGATGGCCGCATCGGTGAGCTCGTGGAACAGCAGCGCCAGCAGGACGCTGAGGACACCGAGGAGGCGCAGGGCGTCCGCGACTCGCTGCGCCCCGGTCTCGGCGGGCCGGAGGAAGTTGTCGATCACGTCGCACCGGCCCCTTCCTGGTCTCGTCCCGGGTCTCGCGGCTCGTCCCGCCCGGGGTCCGGACGGACCACGGCCTGCACAGGCAGGTGGTCCGACGGCCAAGCACCGCCGTACCGCAGCGGGTTGATCGCGGCGTCGGTGACCCTAACCCGTGATGTGGCAAGTATCCAGTCGATCCGGGTGCCGTCCCTGCGCGGCTCGCGGTACGCGGCGTACGTGCCCCACGGGTCGGTCCGCCGGTTCTCCGCGGCGCCCCAGCTGTCCACCAGTGCCCCCTCCGCGAGCAGGGTTCGCACCGCGGCATCGGACGGGCCCGCGTTGAGGTCCCCCGCGACGACGGCCGGTACGTCGCGCGCGGCCACCAGATCGCGGACCGCCCGGGCCGAACGGACGCGGGATCGTCGTGACAGTGGGTCGAGGTGGGTGTTGACCACCAGCAACTCGTGGCCGGTGTCGCGATCCCGGAAGTGCGCCGACACGAGCACCCGGGGGAACAGGTTGCCCCAGGACATCGATCCGGGGCGGCCCGGGGTGTCCGACAGCGCCGACTGATCCCACCCCAGCAGGTCGAGCCTGGTCGTGTCGTAGAAGATCGGGCAGGCCTCGCCGCCGCCGTTCGCTCCCCTACCCCGACCGAGGTGGTCGAACCGCTGGCCGAGCCCGTCGCGGACGTCCGTGATCTGCTCGGCGACCACCTCCTGGGCGCACAGCACGGTCGGCTGCTCGGCGCTCAGCAGCGCCCGCACTCGCGGGGCCCGGGCGGTCCACCGGTCGGCCGCACGGGTCAATGCGGCGGGGACCGGTCGACGGATGTTCCAACTCATGACGTGGATCCCGGGCGCCCCGACCCGGCCGAGGACAGGCGTCAGCCCCGGACGCGCGGCGTCCGGGGCGGATGCGGAGCCGTGCGGTGGCATGTCGGACGTCCTCCGCTCTCGCCGTCGATCGGACATGGCCGGGATCGTTTCTCCCACTGTATTCGGCGCGCAGGCCGGCGCGGACCGGTCGCGGGGCGGCACGAGATCGCGTCCACGGCGACGCGGGTGGGAGGATGACCGCATGTCGACGCAGCCGCCCCTGCCCGTCAGGGACGGCGTGGGACCCACGCGGTTGCGGGTGCCGACCACCGGCCCCTGGGCGGGTATCCCCGGGTTCCTCGTGGCCAGGTTCGACCACCTCGACCCGGGGGAACTGCACCGCCGGATCGAGGCCGGCGAGATCGTCGGTGCCGACGGCCGGGCGATCGCCCTCGACACCCCACTGGGCACCCACGAGTTCGTCTGGTACCACCGCGACCTGCCGGAGGAGACAGTTCTGCCGTACCGGGAGGAGATCTTTTACCGCGACGACCACCTCGTCGTCGTCGACAAACCGCACTTCCTCCCCACCACCCCGTCGGGGAGGTTCCTCCGGGAGACCGCACTCGTGAGGCTGCGAACCCGCCTCGGCAACGACGCCCTGACACCGATCCACCGGCTGGACCGCGAGACGGCGGGCCTGGTGATGTTCTCCGCCCGCCCCGACACCCGCGGCGCGTACCAGTCGATGTTCGAACGACGCGAGGTCGCCAAGGTCTACGAGGCGGTATCGGCACGGCCGCGGGGATGGGACCCTCGCGGCCCGACGATCGGGGGCCGCCCGCTGCCGATCATCCACCGGGCCCACATCCGCTCCCGGCGCGGCGACCTGCGCGTCACGGTCGACCCCTCACTCCCGACGAACTCCGAGACCCTCATCGACGTGCTCGCGGCCGGGCCCGGTGTCACCGGCCGACAAGTGCTGCACACGATCCTTCGGCCGCGCACCGGCCGGCCGCATCAACTGCGGGTGCACCTCGCGGCGCTGGGCATCCCCATCCTCGGTGACCGGCGTTACCCGACCTACTCCCCGAATCGCCCGACGACCCTCACCTGCCGCTGCAGTTGCTCGCCAGCGCACTCGAGTTCACCGATCCCGTCACGGGCGCACCGCGGCGGTTCGTCACCCGGCGAACCCTGCGCCACGCCCCCGTCAGCGGTCGCGCCGGAAACTCAGGTGGATGACGCCGCTGGGCGACGCGGCGGCCTCGATGTGGAACCGCTCCTCGAGCCCCTCCAGTCCGTCCCACAACCGCTCGCCCCTGCCCAGGAGGACCGGGACCACCGCGACGTGCATCTCATCGATGAGGTCGGCTTCGAGGAACTGCCGGATCGTCGTGGTGCCGCCCCCGATCCTCACGTCGCCTCCCGCCGCCAGACCGCGGGCGTAGTCCAGCGCCTCGGCGGGCGAGGCGTCGAGGAAGTGGAAGCTGTTCCCGCCGTCCAGTTCGAGGACCGGGCGCGGGTGATGGGTGAGCACGACCACCGGGGTGTGGAAGGGCGGATCGTCCCCCCACCATCCGCGCCACCGCTCGTCCCACGGCCCCCGCGACGGGGCGAACTTGTTGCGGCCCATGATCTCCACGCCCACGCCGGTGTTCCACCGGCTGGCGAACGCCTCGTCCACGCCCACCGTGGGCGACTGGGCGTCGTGGAAGCCCATCTCCTGGAAGGTCCGCGTGGGCAGGGCCCACTCGAGGAGGCGGTGGTCGGCGTGGCCGAACGGCGCCTCGAGGCTCTGCCCCTCGCCGGTTCCGAACCCGTCGAGCGAGACCGAGAAGTTGTGGACCCGCACCCTCGATGCGGGTCCGTCCGCGACCGTCATCGCTCGATCGTATGCCGATTCCCGGGGGCGTCAAGGCGTGGTCGGCCCCTCACTCCACGAATCGCGCGAGTTGTCCCGTGACGAGGGTCCAGCCCTCCACCAAACCGAGCTCGTCATGTGTGGCGCGCCCCTCCTCGTCCGCGTGGCGCGCGGTGATCCGGTATGTCGTGCCGTCCGGATGGTCCAGCAGAGCCACCTCTCCGGTCACGGCCACCGGTGCCGGAGTCGTCGGACGCAGGGTGCTGTCCACTGCATTGGTGAACACCAGACGTTCGCACTCGTCGACAACCAGAAATGCGGCGTCCATGTGAGGCGAGAAGTGCGACCCGTCCTCGCTCATCGACGTGATGAAGCCGCCGCCGGCGTGCGGGGCGAAGTGGTCCACCCGACAGAGGTACGGATCGGGGATCCACCACTGCGCGAACGCGGCCGGGGTGGTCCAGGCGTCCCAGACGGCCCGGCGCGATGCCCGGATCACCCTCTCGATGGTCAGGTCGTCATACTGCGGGTTCATGGGTGGCTCCCGTCCGCCAGGTCCGGCGATGAGGGGCGGTCGACCAGCGCCCGGCCACGGTGAGGCCTCAGCTCACAGGGCTCCACTCGGCGAGCTGTTTCGCCGAGACCTCCGCGAGCCACATCTGCCACAGCGGGCCGAACGACACCCGTCGCACCCCGAGGCCCCGCAGCGCGGAGGCGTCACCGGCGCCGTTGCCCTTGACCGGATGAGCGGTGACGTTGAGCGGGATGGTCACCGCCTGCACGAGTCGCCCGACCTGGTCAGCGGTCGAGAGCCCGACCGGGTAGACCGAACGCGCCCCGGCGTCCTCCATCAGCCGGATGCGCGCCTCGGCCTCCTCCAGGGGGTCCGCGAACACGTCGGTGCCGAGCTTGACCGCGTCCGTACGCCCGTTGATGACGAACGGGACCCCCGCCTCGTCCGCCGCGCGTCGGGCGCCGGCGATGTAGTCGGCGTGCTCCTGCCGCTCACGGACGCGCTTGCCCTCACCGTGGACCACGTCCTCGATGTTGGCGCCGACCGCACCCGCCTCGATCAGGCGGTTGATCAACTCACGCGGTTCCAGCCCGTACCCGGACTCGATATCCACGCTCACCGGGACGTCGACCGAGTCGGTGATCCGCTTGACCACACCGAGGTACTCGGTGAGATCCATGTTCTCGCCATCGGCGCTGCCGAGGGAGTCGGCGACAGGATGGCTGCCCACGGTGAGGCCGCCGAAACCCGCGTCCACCGCGATCCGGGCGCTCCACACGTCCCAGACCGTCGGCAGGACGAGCAGGTCGCCGGATCCGTGCCGTTCAGCGAATTCGCTCGCGCGCTCGGTGACATCAGTCATGGGGACCTCCTGGTGACGTTGGTGCCCCGACCCTACGGGATGCACCCCTCCACCAGACCACCGTAGAGTGATGCGGGTCACACGAAAAGGAGGTCATCGTGAATCACGTCTACAGCATCACCGAAATCGTCGGCTCATCCCCCGACGGCACGGACCAGGCCATCGCCAACGCGGTCGCGGAAGCGTCCAGGACGCTCCGGAACCTCGAGTGGTTCGAAGTGCAGTCCGTCCGCGGCAAACTCGACGCGGACAAGGTCACCCACTGGCAGGTCACCATCAAGGTGGGGTTCCGGCACGAGTCCTGAGCCCGGTCGGTCGCACCCGGAATCGTCCCGCCACACGCGTTCACGACGTCCCGGGCGGCCGTCCGGATCCCCCGGCTCTCTCCCTCCACAGGCGAGAACGGCCATTCCACGGATCCCTGACCAGGCCTGTTCCCGGGCGGCGGGGTGCCGAAGACTCAGGGCCATGCGATTCGAACAACTCCCAGAGAACTGGTCCGATCTCCCGCTCGACGACGCGCCGCTGGCCGCCGGCGTCATCGACCTCGTCATCGGTCACCACGACCGCCACCGCGACACGTTGCTCATCCTGCCCTGCGACGAGTACGACGTCGCGTTGCCCTCACCAATCCTCGTCAGTGACACCGAGTGGACGACATCCTCCCGTCACCGCCGCGAGTCCATGTCCGTGCTGTCGCAGATCCCCGTACCCGGATTCGTCGTGGGCCTGTCGGCCGGGCGCCGTCTGCCCGACAAGATCGTTCGGGGCTGGCTGCGGACGGTCGAGGACGAGCTCGACGCCTCCGGCCAGGCCCTGCTCGCATTCGGGGTGGCTGATCTCGACGGGGTGGAGATCGTCGGTGGACGGGCGGCTCGCAACGGAAGTCCCGGTGCTGCTGCTGCCGGGTAACATCGCACCTCGTGCCCGACAACTCACCCACCCCGGAGCCGGGCAGCATCGTCGACTATTCGGCGCTTCCCGGGCCGGGCGGGCGCAGGTCGAGGCTCCCCGCCGTCGACGCGCCCCGGTGGACGCTCAAGGTCGCGCTGGCGCAGCGCCCGTGGAGCTTCATCGCCTCCGGCGCCATGGCCGTGGCGTTCCTGTGCAACGGACTGACCCCGGTCGTGGTCGGGCGGGCGGTCGACGATGCGGTCGCCGCTTCCTCCGCCGACCGGCTGTGGTTCTGGATCGCCATCCTGGGTTGCGTGTTCCTCATGGCGATCGCCGCCAACTGGACCGCCCGTTTCATGCTGGTGCGGAGCCAGCAGTTGGTCAGCCACGACCTGCGGACCGCGGTCACCGACCGAATCCAGGACCCGCGCGGGTTCGCCGGTCGCGATCGCACCGCCGGAGGCCTGCTGTCCGTCGCGTCCTCGGACACCACCCGGGTCGGCGACATCGTCATGATGACGGTCATGCCGGTGGCCGAGGCCGCCGCCATCACCTACGGCGCGGCGATGATGTTCAGCATCAATCCGTGGCTGAGCCTCGCCACGCTGATCGGGGGCCCGCTGCTCGTGGTGGTGGCACTGTGGGTGGCGCGCCCGCTGCAGGAGCGGTCGGTCGAGCGGCAACACGCGATCGCCCGGGCCGCCGCCACCGCCACCGACGTCGTGCAGGGCCTGCGCATCCTCAAGGGACTGGGTGCCATCGTCACCGTTCGCGGCCGCTACGACGAGGTCTCCGGCACCGCGTACCGCAAGACGGTCCACGCCGACGCCGCCGAGGCCCGCCTCAACGGCGCCACCGAGGCCGCGGGCGCCCTCTTCGTCTCCACGCTCGGCATCTCCGCCGGTGCGCTGGCACTTGCGGGTCGTATCACGATCGGCGAACTCATCACGGTCGTCGGTCTGACCCAGTTCCTCGTCGTGCCGATGACGATGTTCGGCCGCAACCTCGCCTCCCGGTGGGCCTCGGCCGAGGCGTCGGGCAGGCGGATCCGTGAGGTCCTCGGCGCCGACTTCGAACGCCTCTCGGACGTCGAGGCCACCACGACCCAGCACTTCATCGACGCCCTACCGTCCGGTCTGACCGCCGTCGACGGCACGGATCACGAACTGGTCCACCTGCTCGAATCCCTGCCCCGCACCCGGGTGGTGGTCGCGCCGCACGCGGCCGACCTGTTCGACGGCAGCGTGGCCGACAACGTCCACCCGGACCGGGGCATCGCGGAGCGGGCGCTCGACGTGGCCTGCTGCGACGACATTCCCGAGGGCCCCGACAAGCGCGTCGGCGAGAGCGGGCGGATGCTCTCCGGAGGCCAGCGCCAACGCGTCGCCCTCGCCCGCGCCGTCGCCTGGGACCCGGAGGTCCTCGTGCTGCAGGACCCCTCCACCGCGGTCGACTCGGTCACCGAGCAGAACCTCGCCGACAACGTGGCCCGTCACCGGGCCGGCCGGAGGACCCTGGTGTTCAGCCAGGCCCCCGCATGGAGCGCGGTGGCCGATTCCCGTCTGACCGTGGACGGGCTCCGCGCGGTGGCGGAGGGTCTGCTCGTGGGGGCCGGGAGATGACGACGACGATCCCGACACCCCCCGTCAAGACCGACAGCGGCCTGAGGTTCCCGGTCGCCTCCGCGGGCGAGGTCCGCCGCGAGGTGGCCCGGCAGTTGCGTGGGGTCCGCCATGCGAGGCGGTGGCTGGCTCTGGCCGTGGTTCTGCTCAGCCTCGGTGCCTACGCGGGGGTGCTCATCCCCCAGCTGATGGGGCGGATCGTGGACCTGGTCTCCGGACAGGCCTCGGGTTCGCTGTGGCATATCGGTGCGCAGTTGCTAGCCGCGGCCGTCGTCGGCGCGGTGTCGAGTGCCGCCGGCTTCTATCTGGTGGCCAGGTTGTCCGAGCGGGTGATCGCCACTCTGCGCCAGGACATGGTCGGCACCGCACTGGGGCTGCCCTCCCACCGCGTCGAGGACGCCGGGTCGGGAGACCTGGTCAGCCGGTCCACCGACGACGTCGCCGAACTGTCCTCGGCGGTCACGGAAACCGTCCCGACACTGTCCACGTCCGTTCTGACGGTCGTGGCCACGGTGATCGCCCTGTTCGCACTGGACTGGCAGTTCGTCGTCATCCCGCTCGTCGTCGCGCCTCTGTACTACGTCGCCGCACGCCGCTACCTGGCCAAGGCCCCGCAGCGCTACGCCGCGGAGCGGGCCGCGATGGCCGAGCGGGCCCGGCGCGTGCTCGAGGCCATCCGCGGTCGCGCGACGGTGCGCGCGTTCTCCCTCGAGGACCGGATGCACACCCTGACCGGGAACGCGTCCTGGGACGTGGTCCGCAAGGGGATCCGGGCCCGGACCACCATGCTCGTGCTGAACGTGTGGATGCTCATCGGCGAGTTCCTCATGCTGGCGATAGCGCTGGCGGTCGGGTACCACCTCGTCGCCACCGAAGCCCTGACGGTCGGCGCGGTGACGGGCGCTGTCCTCATGATCATCCGACTGCGGGGGCCGCTGAACACCTTCATGCGCATCCTGGACGTTGTGCAGTCGGGATACGCCTCGCTCGCCCGCATCGTGGGCGTCGTCGTGGACCCGCCCGTGTCCGTACCCGACAGCGGAGTGGACGCGCCGCAGGGTCGCGTCGAACTCCGCGGCGTCGGCTTCAGTTACGGCGGGTCCTGGGCCGTGCGCGACGTCGACTTCGCCATCTCGCCCGGTGAGACGGTCGCGGTCGTCGGCGCGTCCGGGGCGGGGAAGACCACCGTCGCGGCGCTCGTGGCCGGACTGCTCGTCCCCGACGCCGGCGAGGTCCTGGTCGACGGCCATCCGGTCTCATCGCTGTCCGACTCCGAGCGCATCGCCCGCCTGGCCACGGTCAGCCAGGAGGTCCACGTCTTCTCGGGCACCCTGCGCCAGGACCTGACGCTGGCCAAACCAGCCGCCACCGACGAGGAACTGCGTCTCGTCCTCGAACGCGTCCATGCCACCGCATGGTTCCGCCGTCTGCCGGACGGGCTCGACACCGTGGTGGGGGCACGCGGCATCCAACTCGACCCCGTCGCCGCCCAGCAGCTTGCGCTGGCCCGGGTGCTGCTGCTCGACCCTGCCGTCATCGTCATGGACGAGGCCACCGCGGAAGCCGGGTCCGCGGGTGCCGGGGCACTCGAGCTCGCCGCCGACGAGATCACCCGTGATCGTTCGGCCCTGGTCATCGCCCATCGCCTCGATCAGGCGTCACGCGCCGACACGATCCTCGTGATGGACGGGGGCGCGATCGTCGAACGCGGCTCGCACGCCGCGCTGATCGAGCGGGACGGCATCTACGCCCGTCAGTGGTCGGCATGGTCCGCCGGCCGGCAGGGGCAGGCCTCCCGGGCGTCCGCGACATCCCAGGCCGGCCCCGGGTCCGCCCGACCGGGGTAGATGACTCCGGGAAACGGCGCACAGGTGTCCGACTCGGGTGATGATGGAGTCGGCGAATTGACCCCGTTCCACAAGAACTCGCTCAGCCACGAGACGAAAAGAGTCGACATCCATGACCTCAGACAGACAGACGATCATCTACACGCTCACCGATGAGGCCCCGCGCCTGGCGACGGAGGCGTTCCTCCCGGTCGTGCGCACCTTTGCCGACGCGGCCGGCATCGACGTCACGACGAGCGACATCTCGGTGGCCGCTCGCATCCTGGCAGCCTTCCCCGAGCGGCTCACCGATGAGCAGAAGGTCCCGGACAACCTCGGTGAACTGGGCCGGATGACCCAGGACCCGCACACCAACATCATCAAGCTCCCGAACATCAGCGCCTCGGTCAACCAGCTGACCAACGCGATCGCCGAGCTCCAGTCCAAGGGATACGACATCCCGGACTACCCGTACGAACCCAAGACCCCCGACGAGGTCGAGATCGTCGAGCGCTACGGCAGCTGCCTCGGCAGCGCCGTCAACCCGGTGCTCCGCCAGGGCAACTCGGACCGCCGCGCCCCGAAGGCGGTCAAGGAGTACGCCCGGGCCAACCCGCACTCCATGGGCAAGTGGTCGATGGCCTCACAGACCCACGTCGCCCACATGACACACGGCGACTTCTACGCGGGCGAGAAGTCGATCATCCTCGACCGCGCGTGCGACGCGCGCATGGAGGTCGTGACCCCGGACGGCGAGACCCACGTGCTCAAGACCGTGCCGCTCGAGGCCGGCGAGGTCGTCGACTCGATGTACATGAGCAAGAAGGCGCTCATGGACTTCTACGAGGAGCAGCTCAATGACGCCAAGGAGACCGGCGTCATGTTCTCGCTCCACGTCAAGGCCACCATGATGAAGGTGAGCCACCCGATCGTGTTCGGCCACGCCGTGCGGGTCTTCTACAAGGATGCCTTCGCCAAGCACGAGGAGCTGTTCCACGAGCTGGGCATCAACGTCAACAACGGCATGGCCGACCTGTACAACAAGATCGAGAATCTCCCCAGCTCCAAGAAGGAGGAGATCATCGAGGATCTCCACCGCTGCCACGAGCAGCGGCCGGAGCTGGCGATGGTCGACTCGGCGCGCGGTATCACCAACTTCCACTCCCCCTCGGATGTCATCGTCGACGCCTCGATGCCCGCGATGATCCGCATCGGCGGGAAGATGTACGGCGCCGACGGCCGCAAGAAGGACACCAAGGCCGTCATCCCGGAGTCCACGTTCGCGCGGATCTACCAGGAGATCATCAACTTCTGCAAGACCAACGGGGCCTTCGATCCGACCACGATGGGCACTGTGCCGAACGTCGGCCTCATGGCCCAGAAGGCCGAAGAGTACGGCAGTCACGACAAGACCTTCGAGGTCCAGTACGACGGTGTGGCCAACATCGTCGACGCCGCCACCGGCGAGGTCCTGCTGTCCCAGGATGTCGAAGCCGGTGACATCTGGCGCATGTGTACCGTCAAGGACGCGCCGATCCGCGACTGGGTGAAGCTGGCCGTGGACCGCGCCCGCGCCTCCGAGATGCCGGCGGTGTTCTGGCTGGACCCGTACCGGCCCCACGAGAACAACCTGATCACCCTGGTGAACAAGTACCTCGCCGAGCACGACACCGAGGGTCTGGACATCCAGATCATGTCGCAGGTGCGCGCCATGCGGTACACGCTCGAGCGCGCCTGGCGGGGCCTGGACACCATCTCGGTGACCGGCAACATCCTGCGCGACTACCTCACCGACCTGTTCCCGATCCTCGAGCTCGGGACCAGCGCCAAGATGCTGTCCATCGTCCCGCTGATGGCCGGCGGTGGACTGTACGAGACCGGTGCGGGCGGCTCGGCACCGAAGCACGTCCAGCAGTTGGTCGAGGAGAACCACCTGCGCTGGGACTCGCTCGGTGAATTCCTCGCACTAGGGGCGAGCCTGGACGATCTCGGGCGGAAGTACGACAACCCCAAGGCCACGATCCTGGCCAAAACGCTCGACACGGCGACCGGGAAGCTGCTGGAGAACCGGAAGTCGCCGTCCCGCACGACCGGTGAGCTGGACAACCGGGGGAGCCAGTTCTGGCTCGCGATGTACTGGGCGCAGGAACTGGCCGAGCAGTCCGACGACGCGGAGCTGGCAGCACACTTCGGCCCGCTCGCGGAGAAGCTGACCGCGGACCGGGACACCATCCTCGACGAGCTGCTCGCGGTGCAGGGCACCCCGGTCGAGCTGGGCGGCTACTTCCAGCCCGCCATCGACAAGCTGAGGGAGGCGATGCGGCCGAGCGAGACGCTCAACGCCGCTCTCGAGGACACCCGCGCCTGACCCACCCGGCCCACAACACCGCACCCACCGGCCGTCGGCTGGTGGGTGCGGTGCTGTATCGGCCTACACTCAAGTCGGAGCTGGTCCCGGTTCCCCGATGATGGGAGCCCGGATGTCCGGCACCGCTCAACCGTCCCGTTTCCCCTCCGATCCGAAGGACTCCCCACACTCCCCGGAGACCGGGGCGCGACCCCTCCTGACGCTCGGAGTCCTCGCGACCTCCACGATGGAGAACGAGCGGCGCCTGCCCCTTCATCCGCATCACCTGGATCGGATCGATCCGGACGTTCGGGCTCGGATGGTCGTCGAACGCGGGTACGCTGCGGACTTCCAGCTCGAACCCGGGTACGTGGAGTCGAGGGTGGGCAGGGTCGCAGAGCGGTCGGAAGTCATCCAGGCCGCCGATCTCCTCCTGCTCCCCAAGCCCCAGGCGGCGGACGTGAACGAGATCCCTGCCGGTCGCACCCTCTGGGGGTGGCCCCACTGTGTGCAGGACACCGAGCTGACGCAGACCGCGATCGATCGACGACTCACCCTCATCGCCTTCGAGGCGATGAACCACTGGACACGGCAGGGTGACTTCAGCCTGCACGTGCTCCACAAGAACAACGAGCTCGCCGGGTACTCCTCCGTGATCCACGCCCTGAGTCTCACGGGGACCACCGGAGACTACGGCCCCCGTCGCAGCGCGGTCGTGATCGGTTTCGGCGCGACGGCCCGAGGAGCCGTCACCGCACTGAGCGCCCACGGGATCCACGACATCCAGGTCCTCACACAGCGCGGGGCGACGGCAGTCGGTTCACCGATCCACAGCGCTCACATCACCCAGCTCCACACCGGCGGCGGTCCAGCCCACCTCGGCACGGTGCCCACCGAGGATGGTGACGTCCCTCTCCCGGTATTCCTCGCCGCACACGACATCGTCGTCAACTGCACCCTCCAAGACGTGGACGCGCCGATGACCTACCTGCGCACCCGCGACCTGGAGGGGTTCGCCCCGGGCAGTCTGATCATCGATGTCTCGTGCGACGCAGGCATGGGGTTCGAGTGGGCCGAACCCACCGGGTTCGACGACCCGATGTTCACTGTCGGCCACGGGGTGCACTACTACGCCGTCGACCACAGCCCCTCCTACCTGTGGAACTCGGCGACGTGGGAGATCAGCGAGGCACTACTTCCGTTCCTGCGCACCGTCATGGAGGGCCCCGCCGCGTGGGACGAGAACCTCACCATCTCCCGCGCCATCGAGATCCGTGGCGGGGTGATCGTTAACCCGAGAATCCTGAGCTTCCAGGGCCGTGACACCGAGTATCCCCACGCCCTGGCCGGGTCGCGTCCCGCATAGCCGGCTCATAGCGCTCACGGGTCCGGGGCGACGGCGAGCGGCTGGGGGCCGTCGACGGTCACGGGACGTCGGGGCACTCGATGACGTCGATCGAGTTGCCCGGGAACAGCGCGAGAAACGGGTGCCCACGCACGAGGTCGACCGCCGACTCGTGCGAGGGCGCTGAGAGCAGCATGTAGGCGACCCTGTCGTCCTCGAAGACCTCGACACCCTGGCTGGTGACGCGCCGCTTGCGGTACAGCGGACGTCCGGGATCCACGAGCGCCGGGCCCGCCTCCTCCGCCCACCGGGACCACGCCGCCATGAACTCTGCCTGCTCCGCCTCGGTGAGTTGAGGCTCGGTCGCCAGGTCGGCCGCGCCGTTGAGTATTCCGAGGAAGATGCCCATCCGGGAAGCGTTTCCGCGGGGGACGCACTGCGGAACGGTCCCGACGAGTCACTCTCCTCTGACCAGGCGCCCGGCCCCGCGTCGTGCGCGCGATTAGTCTCCTGCGAAGACGACGCGGTTGCCCTCGGGGTCCTCCACCACGAGAATCCTCCGACCGCCGCCGGGTTGCGGACCGTGATTGTCGACCCCGGCCGCAACGAGGCGACCGACCACCGAGTCCAGGTCGTCGACCTCGATCACCACCGACGAGTGCCCTGCCCGATCCGGTTCGGCCCAGACCTGGAGCCCGAAACCGTCTCCGAGATGCCATTCGAGCAACTCCGGCATCGGCCGGCTGTCCGGCCCCCGGTCGAGATGGCGGGAGTACCACGCGTCCCCCACCGATTCGTCGGAAACCGTGCAGTTCGCCATCAACAATCTGAACATCGTCGCTCCTCGGTCCGGTCTGCTGTGATCCCTGGGCGTCGCGCACGGAGTCGCGGCGCTTACCGATCGTCCCGGGAGCGCCAGATGGCCCGGGCGAACGCCGGGCTCGTCGTCGCGATGGCCCCGGATCCTATCTCCTCGCGTAGCGCGCGAGCAGGCACAGGAGGAACGTCCTTCCGCGGTGACCGGCCCACCCCCGCGCTGAACGTGCAGCTCGTCAGCCGTCGCTCGACCCGTGACGCTCCTCGACCGCCTCCCAGACCCGACGCCAGTGGTCGGCCAGCGAGTCGATGGTCTCGTGAGCGTTCAACCCGCTCGGCTGGGGCACTACCCAGAGTGCGACATCGTCGGGCCACCCTGGGACCGGGGTGGTGTCCTGTTCTCCGTACGTCGCTTTCGGCATCGCGAAGGCGGTACGGAAGGCGGTGATTCCTGCGACCGATACCACTGCGGGCCCCAGCTCCCCGGCCAGCGCGGCCAGGCGTTCGGCACCTGAGCGAAGCTCGTCGCGAGAGAGCTCATCGGCCCGCGCGGTGGCCCTTCCGACGAGATTCGTCATGCCGATCCCGCGGGAGAGCAGTTGCGCCTCATCCTCCGCCGACAATCCTGTCGAGGCGTCCACGAGGTGGTTGGTCAGCCCGGCCCGGTGCAGTGAGGGCCAGAATCGGTTTCCCGGCCGCGCGAACGGCGCATTGACGGCCGCGGTCCACAATCCCGGATTGACTCCCACGATGAGCAGGCGCAGCCGGCCGGGATCGGCGGGGAGGACGGCGTCGACACCGTTCGGATCATCGGTCGCGAATGCGGCGAGTTCCTCCCGCCTCGGGCGGCGACCACCCAGAGGTGAGGGCCGCCGCGGTACCCCGGTCACGATGTGCCGACGTCGAGCGCACCCCGACACTCTTCGCCCCTCTTCACCTTCTCAACCATGGGAGGAGGCTAGCGCGACGAGATCCCCGCGATCTCGACCGGCGGGGTCGGACAGACTCACCACCGTCTCCACCTGAGGACAGCGTGCGTCCGTAGTGCCTGAAAGGCTGGGCCCATGAGCGCAAAGGAAGGCCCGGCGTCCCCTGTCGTCTTGGCCGGCAGAGCCCAATGGCGCGAGTGGCTCTGCACGAACGAGGACAGTTCCGACGGCATCTGGCTGATGCTCGCGAAGAAGGGGGTGACGACTCCGACCTCCCTCAGCTATGGGGAGGCTCTCGACGAGGCTCGGTGCAGCGGATGGATCGACGGCCAGCGCAACGGCTATGACGAGCGGACCTACCTGCAGAGGTTCACCCCACGCCGGGCGCGTTCGCTCTGGTCACGGCGAAACGTCGAGATCGCGGAGCGCCTCGCCGCCGATGGTCGACTTCGACCGCGGGGCATCGCCGAGATCGAGAGGGCGAGATCCGACGGACGCTGGGACCGCGCCTACCCCGGGCAAGCGACCGCGCAGCCTCCGGATGCTCTTCGCACTGCCCTCGAGGCGGCACCAGCCGCGAAAGCGGCCTTCTCCCGGCTCACCCGGCCCGAGCGCTTCAGCGCGCTCCTCCCACTGCTCACGGCTACGAACGAGGATGCCCTCGAGCGACGCGTCGCGCACCTGATATCGCGGCTCACGCCGCCGTGATCCACCCCTTCTCCATGATCCCCCCCGCGACCAGATGCGACGACGAGGGGCCAGCCGTGCTGTCACCCGATCAAGTACGCGAATCCTCGACCGGATGTAACGAGCCCGCGGAGAAAATGTCTCGCCCGGCCTAAGAAGTGGTCGACGTAGTCTGCTTCCGCTTCGTGGTCTTCCCCGAACGGTCCGCTGTGCCGACTGAACCAGGGAACGAAGTCTGCGCGGGTGATCGCGTCCAGATCGTCCGCGATCCAAGCGACGTCTTCGGGCGGTATCGCCCGTACCCACGGCAACCAGCCCTCCCAGTTCCCGAGCGGAGTCACGGCGCCTTCGAACATCCGGTAGGCGGGGCGCGCTCGCTCATCCGGATCGGATGGCTGCGTCATCATCTGCAGGTTTCTCCACGACTTGTCGAGGTAGAGCATGTCCTCCACTGGTGGCCCCTGTTGGAAGTCGGTCGTCCCCATTGCGAAGCCGTGCGGCAGTCCGAAGGCGTCCGCGAGCGGGTCCGCGCTGATGTAGGCGCGTGGATCGGCGAGCACCACCTGTGTGATCTCGCTGTCGAATGCGTATGCGTAGTACCTGATTCCCATGCACCCAGCATCGACCTCCACGCGGGACCCGATAACCCCCCACGACCGATCTGTGGATAGGAAGTGTCGATCGCACTCGCCTGTGGAGAAACTCCTAGCGCCCACGGACAGCCTCGCCAGCACGAACGAGTCCAGAAAGCCCTAGCGCAGGCGAGTTCACGCCGTCCGGATGCACGAGCCGCACGCGCCCACCGCTCTCTGAGATTAGTCAGTAGAGCCGACAAGCCCCGCCTAGCAGGCAGTCCCTAGACGTTGAAGCGGAACTCCACCACGTCGCCGTCGGCCATCACGTAGTCCTTGCCCTCCATGCGCACCTTGCCGGCGGCCTTGGCTGCGGCCATCGACCCGGCGGCGTCGAGGTCGTCAAAGGAGACGATCTCGGCCTTGATGAAACCCTTCTCGAAGTCCGTGTGGATCACGCCGGCGGCCTTGGGGGCGGTGTCGCCCTTGCGGATGGTCCAGGCGCGCGACTCCTTGGGACCGGCGGTGAGGTAGGTCTGCAGGCCCAGGGTGTGGAACCCGGCGCGGGCGAGCGAGTTGAGGCCCGGCTCGTGCTGGCCGATCGACTCCAGCAGCTCCATGGCGTCGTCCTCCTCCAGCTCGAGGAGCTCGGCCTCGACCTTCGCATCGAGGAAGACCGCGTCGGCGGGGGCGACCGCGGCGCGGAGTTCGGCCTGACGCTCCTCGCTGGTCAATACGGACTCGTCGGCGTTGAACACATAGAGGAACGGCTTGGCGGTCATCAGGTGCAGGTCACGCAGCAGGGTGCGGTCCACCTCGTCCTGCGCCCTGAACAGGGTCCGCCCGTCCTCGAGCACGGCCTGCGCCTTGCGGACCTCGTCCAACAACGCCACGAGGGACTTGTCCTTGCGCGAGTCCTTCTCGAGCCGCGGGATGGCCTTCTCGATGGTCTCCAGGTCGGCCAGGATCAGCTCGGTGGCGATCACCTCGATGTCGGCCATCGGGTCGACCTTGCCGTCGACGTGGATGACGTCCGGGTCGTCGAAGACGCGGACGACCTGGCAGATCGCGTCGGCCTCACGGATGTTGGCGAGGAACTTGTTGCCCATCCCTTCACCGGTGCTGGCGCCCTTGACGATGCCCGCGATGTCGACGAACGACACGACGGCGGGCAGGATCCGCTCGGAGCCGAAGATCTCCGCGAGTCGGTTCAGGCGTGGGTCCGGCAGATCGACCACGCCGACGTTGGGCTCGATGGTGGCGAACGGGTAGTTCGCCGCGAGGACGTCGTTGTTCGTCAGGGCGTTGAACAGGGTCGACTTACCGACGTTGGGCAGTCCGACGATTCCGAGGGTGAGGCTCACGAGGGCACAGTCTACGGACAGCACCCCGGCTCCTCCCCCGCGGCCGTCGGGCGCCTCGTCAGGGAGCACACCACCGTGACCTCTGACATCATGTGACCCATGACCGACGAGCCGAAACCGCGTCCCCCCGTCGAGGACCAGGAGCAGCACGTCGACCGTTCCGTCCTCATCGGACTGGGCGGGCGCTGGGTCACCGACTGGGCCCTGCGACTGGCCATCCTTCTCGTCGCGGGCTGGTTGGTATCGAGGATCGGTGGCGCCCTGTGGGTCGGCATCCTCCCGATCCTGTTGGCGCTCATCGTCTCCACGGTGCTGTGGCCGCCGACGGGGTGGATGGTGCGGCACAGGGTCCCCAAGACGCTGGCCTCGCTGTTGTCCATCATCGCGTCACTCGGCCTCGTCTCGGGCGTGGTCGCCCTCATCGCCCCGTCGATCGTCGAGCAGAGCGTGCAGCTCGCCGACCAGACCTCGGAGGCGATCACCCAGGTCCAGGACTGGTTGCGCGGACCGCCGCTGAACATCCGGGACGAGCAGCTCGACGGGGTCCTCGAGCAGCTCAGCTCCACCCTGCAGGACCGCGGTGACCAGATCGCCTCGGGTGTGTTCAGCGGTGTCAGCGCGGTGGGGTCCTTCGTGATCACCCTCGTACTGGTTCTGGTCCTGACGTTCTTCTTCATCAAGGACGGGCCGAGGTTCCTCCCGTTCGTCCGCCGCATCTCCGGGCGCACCGCCGGCCGTCACCTGACCGAGGTCCTGACCCGCGCCTGGAACACCCTCGGCGGCTACATCCGCGCCCAGGCGATCGTGTCGTTCGTCGACGCGGTGCTCATCGGTCTGGCTCTGGTGATCCTGGGCGTACCGCTGGCCTGGGCGTTGGCCGTCATCACGTTCATCGCCGGGTTCATCCCCATCGTCGGCGCCTTCACCGCGGGTGCGCTCGCGGTCCTCATCGCCCTGGTCGCCAACGGCTTCACGACCGCGATCATCGTCCTCGTCGTGATCATTCTGGTGCAGCAACTCGAGGGCAACGTTCTCCAGCCGATCGTCCAGTCGCGCGCGATGAACCTGCACCCTGGGGTCATCCTGCTCGGCGTGGCCGCGGGTAGCACGCTGTTCGGCATCATCGGCGCGTTCCTGGCCGTCCCGCTCCTCGCGGTACTGGCGGTCGCGCTGCGCTACATCAACGAGCAGATCGATCTGCGTACCGGTGATGTGACCGCGTCGGATCTGGCGTCAGCGACAGACGAGGGACGTTTGACAGCGTGGCTCGCCGAGCTGTCGAGCTCGCGCTTCGCACCTCTGCGCAAGAGCAGCACCGCGATCATGGCCGGGATGATCGACGAGCGCCCCGACATCGCCGGGCCCCGGCGCCCGGTCCCCACCCGTGCGGGTGCAGGGGTCACCGTGGAGGCCGACGACGACGAGGTGGGCGGCGGCTCCACCACCGCCGCACCGGGGTTGTCGGATGAACCCCCGCCGGCGGCGGGCCCCGTCGATCCGAAGGCGGTCGACGGCTACCGCCCGTCCTCGCAGGAGCAGGAGGCGGAGAAGCCCAACCCGCTACGGCGGTTCGGCCGTTTCCTCGCCCGCCGACTGGGAGGTTAGAGTCTTCTCCCGTGACTAGACGCAGGAGTGGGCGGGTACCCGCGGACGAGCGGTCCGTGCTGTCCTCGACGCGGGGGCTGCCGGCCTGGACCGCGGTCCTCCTGGCGGTGGCGATCTCGCTGACCGGCGTGGCCATCGACTCGGTCTCCGGGGACCTCGGCGCGGGCTTCACCGTGGCGTTCTTCCTCGGCTGCGTGGTGTCCGTGCTCGCGGTCGCGCGGCGCTCGGTGTTCGTCGCGGGGGTGCAGCCACCGATCATCATGGCCCTGCTGGTCCCGCTGGTCTACGTCGTCTCCGGGGTCGGTTCGGGCGCGGACGTCTTCTCGCGGTCCCAGCTCGTGGCGATCATCCTGCCGCTGGCGACCCGCTTCCCGCTGATGATCACCTCGACCGTCGTGGTGGTGGCGATCGCCCTGATCCGTGCCCTGGTGCTGGAGCCGCGGCCGCGGGTCGCCCGCCCCGCGGCGCCGCCCGTCCAGCGCAGCGCCCCGGCACACGCCCGCCGTTGAGGCGGGGTGCGCCGGGGCGCTGACGGCTACCGCGTCCTCCCCCGCCACCTACCGGCGGGCGGGGGCGCGTATCAGACCTTCTTGGGGACCCGCAGTTCGCGGGGCAGCGAGAACGTGATGGTCTCCTGCGCCGTCCGGACGGTGGAGACGTCGCCGAAGCCGTGGTCGGCGAGCAGGTCCACCACCCCGCGGACGAGGATCTCCGGCACGGACGCGCCCGAGGTCACGCCGACGGTGGTGACGCCCTCGAACCAGGACGTGTCGATCTCCTTGGCGTAGTCCACCAGGTGCGCGTCGCGGGCTCCCGCCTGCAGCGCGACCTCCACCAGTCGCACGGAGTTGGACGAGTTCTGTGACCCCACCACGATCACCAGGTCGCACTGCGGGGCCATGGTCTTGACCGCGACCTGACGGTTCTGCGTGGCGTAGCAGATGTCGTCAGACGGCGGGTCGATGAGCGTGGGGTACTTCTGCTTGAGACGGCGCACCGTCTCCATGGTCTCGTCCACGCTGAGCGTGGTCTGCGAGAGCCAGATCAGCTTCTCGGTGTCCACGGGAATGTCCAGCGCGTCCACGGACTCGGGACCGTCGACCAGCGTCACTACGTCGGGCGCCTCACCGGCGGTCCCCTCGACCTCCTCGTGGCCCTCGTGGCCCACCAGCAGGATGAGGTAGCCCTCGCGCGCGAAGCGCTTGACCTCGGTGTGGACCTTGGTCACCAGGGGGCAGGTGGCGTCGAACGTCTTGAGTTCGAGTTGGAGAGCGCTCTCCCGGACGGCGGGCGAGACGCCGTGCGCGGAGAACACCAGGTTCGCGCCGTGCGGGACCTCGTCGGTCTCGTCGACGAAGATCACGCCCTGGTCGGTGAAGGACTCGACCACGTGCTTGTTGTGGACGATCTCCTTACGGACGTACAGCGGCGCCCCATGCTTGGCCAGGGCTTTCTCGACCGTCTCGACGGCTCGGTCGACGCCGGCACAGTAGCCGCGCGGTTCCGCGAGAAGTACCCGCTTGGTTGCCGGTTCGGCGATCATGTCGGTCTGCTCGGTCATGTCCCCAGGGTACGGTTCATACTGGATTTCGACCATTACGCCTCCCTTCACGCCCCCCGGCAGAGAGGTCCGCATGCTCCGACCCCTGTTCCTGACCCGTGCCTCGATCGGTCTCGCCGCCACCGCGGTGGAGCGTGTCGTGGCCCTGCCCGGCCGTGCGGTCGAGGCGGTCACCACGCTGCCCGCGATCCCCGTGCGGGTCGCCGGCGGCCTGGTCCAGTCCTATCTCCACGCCGGTCAGACCCTCACGGACCTGGCCGTCAAGGGCGACAAGGTGCTCGCCTCGGTGTTCCCGGCGCGGTCCGACCAGCCGGAGTGGGCGACGTTCGACGAGGACGAGGCCGACCCCGA
The DNA here is from genome assembly GCF_024519835.1 of Dietzia sp. Die43. Classification (NCBI taxonomy): domain Bacteria; kingdom Bacillati; phylum Actinomycetota; class Actinomycetes; order Mycobacteriales; family Dietziaceae; genus Dietzia; species Dietzia sp. Die43. Next base: position 193,462 of record NZ_JALJRF010000002.1, read on the forward strand.
CGAGGTCCTGGACGTGTCCTACCGGGTCTACGGGTCGTCCTCGAGAGCCGCCCGCGACCGGGACGACGACCCCGACGTGCCGACCGGCCGCGTCGCCCCCCGCGACGCGTGACGGCCTCGTCCCCGCGCACGCCGAGCAGCGCCGAGCAGCCGTGGCCGGTCCGGGTGGTCTCGGACCAGATCGCCGCGTGGATCCACCGACTCGGGGCGGTGTGGGTCGAGGGTCAGATCACCCAGCTGAGCCTGCGCCCCGGCACCCGCACCGCGTTCCTCACCCTGCGTGACCCCTCCGTCGACAACTCGCTGACGCTCACGTGTCCACCCAGGCTCATCTCGGAGTCGCCGGTGCCGGTCACCGAGGGCAGCCGGGTGGTCGTGCGGGGGACGCCCCGCTTCTATACGGGCCGCGGGTCGTTCTCCCTCCAGGTTTCGGAGATCCGGCCCGTCGGCGTGGGCGAGCTCCTCGCCCGCATCGAGCGGCTCAAGCAGGCGCTGTCGGCGGAGGGGTTGTTCGACCCCCGACTCAAGCGGCCCCTGCCGTTCCTGCCCACGTGCGTCGGTCTGATCACCGGCCGGGCGAGCGCCGCCGAACGCGACGTCGTCGAGGTGGCCCGCGGCCGCTGGCCGGACGTGCGTTTCGCCGTGCGCAACACCCCGGTGCAGGGGGTGTCGGCCGTGCCCCAGATCCTGGACGCGCTGGCCGAGCTCGACGCCGACCCCGTCGTCGACGTCATCATCCTCGCCCGCGGCGGCGGGTCGGTCGAGGACCTGCTCCCCTTCTCCGATGAGGCTCTCATCCGCGCGATCTCGCGGTGCCGCACCCCGGTGGTCTCCGCGATCGGCCACGAGCCCGACTCGCCGTTGTCGGATCTCGTCGCCGACCTGCGGGCGGCCACCCCGACCGATGCGGCCAAACGGGTCGTGCCCGACGTGATCGAGGAGCGTCGTCGTATCGCCGAGGCCCGGTCCCGTACCGCCCGGGCGCTGCGCGGTTGGGTGGACCGGGAGCGCAACCAGCTGGCGGCCGTGCGGTCGCGGCCGTGCATGGCGAACCCGTACGGGATCGTCGAGTCGCGGGCGGAGATCGTCGCCGAGGCACTGCGCGCGGCCCGACGCGACATCACCCGGATCATCGACTCGGAGTCCACGTCGCTGGGCCACCTGTCGGCGCGTCTCACCACGCTCGGTCCCGCCGCCACCCTGGCCCGTGGCTATGCCGTGGTGCAGTCCGTCGCCGGGAGCCACGACGGCCGGGTGGTCTCGTCGATCGCCGACGCCCCACCCGGATCGCAGCTGCGGATCCGCGTCTCCGACGGCTCCATCTCCGCGGCCGCACTCGGGTCGACACCCGCCGCCGGCCGACCCACCCCTTCCACCGAACCGACCGAGGAGCAGTCCTGATGTCCGACGAGCAGACCCCCGTCTCCGAGCTGGGATACGAGCAGGCCCGCGACGAGTTGATCGAGGTGGTCCGCATCCTCGAGGCCGGCGGTCAGGACCTGGACGCCTCACTGGCGTTGTGGGAGCGGGGCGAGGAACTCGCCGAGCGGTGCACCGAACACCTCGACGGCGCGCGTGCGCGTATCGACGCCGTCCTTGGTGACGACGACGAGGGCGACTCCGGCCGGGGGTGATCCCGTCGCCCGGCCGGGCGCGAACACCTACCGCCGCCCCGATGCGATCACCGCGGGCACGGCACGCCGGGCGTCTACGGCGCGGGCAGCGGCTCGACGTCCTGTACGGCGGCGGCGAGTGACTCGAAGTCGGACGTCGGCGCGGAGCCGGTGACGGCCACGCGGACGTCGTCGAGGTCGAGCACCCACACCGGCCGGACGTCGTCCCCGGTGAGGACGGCCCACTCGCGCCCGGAGATGGGCACCACGGTGCGACTGGGCCTCGGCCCGCCACCCAGTGACCGGAACGCGTCCTCGGGAGCGTCGGACTGGACGAGCTCGATGTAGCTGCGCTCGCCCGTCACCCAGCCGACGTGGCTGGAGGTGGTCCCGGCGAAGCCCTGGACACGGCCGGAGTTGGGGGTCCACCCCTCTGGGACCTCGGGCGAGCGGATCGGGAAGTCCAGGCTCCGGGCGTCCTGCTCCAGCGAGGCCCGCGCGTCGAAGTCGGGGATCTGTCCCTGCTGCGGGCCGGACGGGCTGAAGGTGCACAGTCCGGCCACTCCGGCGAAGACGCCACAGATCACCATGAGCACCACCACCGACCAGAACATGTCGCGGTTGCCCTGCAGGATTCTCGGTTTCGCCTCGGCCACGCCTGCGAGTATCCCACCCGGCCGGGGCGAGTCCGGCGCGTGGCCCCCGGCGGGGTGGCCGAGGTGGAACAATGGGCGCCGACACCCCACCGCGGCCGTGCGCGCCACCGTCGCGCACATGCCACTGACAACCCCAGCCACCGTTCACTAGGAGCCAGACCACCTATGTCACCCACCAAGCGTCCCGATCGAAACCTCGCAATGGAGCTGGTCCGTGTGACCGAGGCCGCCGCCCTGGCCGCCGGGCGGTGGGTCGGGCGTGGCGACAAGAACGGTGGCGACGGCGCCGCGGTGGACGCGATGCGCGAGCTCATCTCCACCGTCGACATGGATGGCGTCGTGGTGATCGGTGAGGGCGAGAAGGACGAGGCGCCCATGCTCTACAACGGTGAGAAGGTCGGCACCGGCGAGGGGCCGGCCGTCGACGTGGCCGTGGACCCCATCGACGGCACGCGGCTCATGGCGGAGGGCCGGCCCAACTCGATCGCGGTGATCGCGGTCGCCGAGCGCGGGTCGATGTTCGATCCGTCCGCCGTGTTCTACATGCGCAAGATCGCCGTCGGCCCGGACGCCGTGGGCAGGATCGACCTCGCCAAGTCCACCGAGTGGAACATCCGCTCGGTCGCGGAGGCCAAGAACATCGATGTCGGGGACATGACGGTGTGCGTGCTCGACCGGCCGCGTCACGCCGAGCTCATCGCCGAGATCCGGGCCGCGGGCGCCAAGGTCCGGCTCATCATGGACGGCGACGTCGCCGGCGGTGTGGCGGCGGCCTCCGACGACAGCTCGGTGGACATGCTCATGGGCATCGGCGGTACCCCGGAGGGGATCATCACCGCGTGCGCGCTGAAGTGCATGGGCGGCGAGATCCAGGGCCAGCTGTGGCCGCAGGACGAGGCGGAGCGCCAGAAGGCGGTCGACGCCGGACTCGACGTCGACGCGATCCTCGGCACGGACGACCTGGTCAAGGGCGACAACTGCTTCTTCGCCGCCACCGGCATCACCAACGGCGACATGGTCCGCGGTGTGAGCTACCGCGCCAACGGCGCCGTCACCCGCTCGCTGGTGATGCGGTCCAAGTCGGGCACCGTCCGCCACGTCGAGGGGCGCCACAAGATGGAGAAGCTCCGCGAGTTCTCCGCCGTCGACTACGGCCAGGCCGCCGGCGGCAACTGATCCCTCCCGGCACCCCGCGCCCGCCGCTTCCGTCCTCCTGCACGGTGCGGCGGGCGCGCCTAGTCTGACCGGTATGGCCGATCAAACTGAATTCCGTATCGAACACGACACGATGGGCGAGGTCCGGGTCCCCGTCGACGCTCTCTGGCGGGCACAGACCCAGCGTGCCGTCGAGAACTTCCCCGTCTCGGGCAGCGGGCTCGAACGAGCGCAGATCCGCGCGCTCGGTCTGCTCAAGTCCGCCTGTGCGACGGTCAACGGTCGGCTGGGACTTCTCGACCGGGACAAGGTCGACGCGATCGTCGCCGCAGCCGGCCGCATCGCCGAGGGTGAACTGGACGAGCACTTCCCCGTCGACGTGTTCCAGACCGGCTCGGGCACGAGTTCCAACATGAACACCAACGAGGTCATCGCCTCGCTCTGCGCGGCAGAGGGCGTCACCGTGCACCCCAACGACGACGTGAACATGTCACAGTCGTCCAATGACACCTTCCCGACGGCGACCCACGTCGCGGCCACGGAGGTCGTGATCGCCGATCTCGTGCCCGCGCTGAACACCCTCGCCGAGTCCTTCAAGACCAAGGCCGGTCAGTGGCGCGAGGTGGTCAAGCCCGGGCGCACCCACCTGATGGACGCCGTGCCGGTGACGCTCGGACAGGAGTTCGCCGGCTACGCCCGGCAGATCCGCGCCGGGGTCGAGCGCGTCTGCGGGACGCTGCCCCGTGTCGGCGAGTTGCCGATCGGTGGAACCGCCGCCGGCACGGGCCTCAACGCCCCCGACGGCTTCGGCTCCGCTGTGGTCGAGGAGCTGCGCTCCCTCACCGGCCTGGAGGAGCTCCGTCTGGCGGCGGATCCGTTCGAGGCCCAGGCCGCCCGCGACGGCCTTGTCGAGCTGTCCGGGGCCCTGCGTTCCGTCGCCGTCTCGCTCACCAAGATCGCGAACGACGTCCGGTGGATGGGGTCGGGACCCATGACCGGGCTGTCGGAGATCCACCTTCCGGACCTGCAGCCGGGGTCGTCGATCATGCCCGGCAAGGTCAACCCGGTGCTGTGTGAGACGGTCGCGCAGGTCGCCGCGCAGGTCGTGGGGAACGACGCGGCCGTGGCGTGGGCCGGTGCGAGCGGCGCCTTCGAGCTCAACACCGCGATCCCGGTGATGGCGCGCAACGTGCTCGAGTCGGTCCGGATCCTCGCGAACTCGTCCACGCTGTTCGCCGAGCGCTGCATCGACGGGATCGAGCCGGACACCGATCGCATGCGACGGCTCGCCGAGTCCTCCCCCTCGATCGTCACGCCGCTGAACTCGGCGATCGGCTACGAGGAGGCCGCCCGGGTCGCCAAGCACGCCCTCGCCGAGGGGATCACCATCCGCGAGGCCGTCATCGCGCTCGGCTTCGTCCCCGATCCACTGTCCGAGTCCGAGCTCGACCGGCGCCTCGACGTCCTGGGGATGACGGGCCTCGACCGCGAGCGCTGACCCGACGGTCTCGCCCTGAGTGCGCACCGCGATGTGCGCCGCGGACCGGGCTCGGCGCGCCCGGCCCGCGGCGCGTCGCGTTCCGGGGTCAGCGGGAGTGCTCGACCACCCGGATGGCCTGGTCCTCGAGGCGGATCTGTCCGCGTTGGAAGTCCGAGTAGATGACCTCGTCCTCGACGAGCTCGTCGCTCACGGGCCACCCCAACCGGCCGGCGGGTCCGCCGTTGTCGAGGTAGGTGGCGAGGATCTGCCCGCGGACGATCTGGGCACCGGTCTGCGGTGACCAGTAGATGGCCCCGTCGGCGAAGTCCTGCTTCTTGCCACCCTCGAGCACCTCTGCCGGGGCCACCGGCGCCCCGAGCGCGAGCGCGGTCTCCTTGGCATCGTCGTACCGGCGATAGATGGCCATGTTCGTGAGGAACTCGTCCTCGCCGATCTTCACCACGATCGGGTCGTCCGCGTCGGACCCGGCGGCGGGGCCGATCGCGCCCGGGCCCGCACCGGTCTGGTCACCAGCGCCCTGGTCCCCACCGATCTGGTCCGTAGCAGGTTGCTCCGTAGCAGCCTGTCCCGCAGCGGTCTGGGACTGCGCCTCGGCCGGCATGCCACCGGGGACCTGCTCGCCACACGCGGCCAGCCCCAGGACGCAGGCGGTGAGCAGCCAGAGCGCGGGCGCCGGCGACGAGCGTCGGGACATGGGGAACCTCCGTAACGGCATGCACGATGCGGGCCCGGGCTCGCTCGCCCGGACCCGTATCATCCCACGCTGCCCGGAGCCTGAAGTCAGGCGGCGTGGATCCGTCGCAGCTCCCCGGAGGAACCCTCGGGGTGGAATTCCTCCAGCATCGTGGTGACGAGTTCGGCGATGGCGGAACGTTCCGAGCGGTTGAGGGTGACGTGCGCGAAGAGTGGATGCCCCTTGAGCTTCTCCACGACCGCCTGGATGCCGTCGTGGCGCCCCACCCGGAGGTTGTCCCGCTGCGCGACGTCGTGGGTGAGCACGACCCGCGACCCGGTCCCCAGCCGCGAGAGCACGGTGAGCAGCACGTTCCGCTCGAGTGACTGCGCCTCGTCGACGATCACGAACGAGTCGTGCAGACTCCTGCCGCGGATGTGGGTCAGCGGCAGCACCTCGAGGATGTCGCGGTCCATGACCTCGTCGATGACGTTCTCGCTGACCAGTCCCTCGAGGGTGTCGAACACGGCCTGGGACCACGGGGACATCTTCTCCGACTCGCTGCCGGGCAGGTACCCCAGTTCCTGCCCGCCCACGGCGTACAGCGGGCGGAACACGACGATCTTGCGGTGACGACGCCGCTCCAGGACCGATTCGAGGCCCGCGCACAGCGCCAGCGCCGATTTGCCGGTGCCCGCGCGGCCGCCGAGGGACACGATCCCGATCGACTCGTCCAACAGGCAGTCGATCGCGATGCGCTGCTCGGCCGAGCGGCCGCGCAGGCCGAAGACCTCGACGTCTCCACGGACCAGCCGGAGCCCGCCGTCGTCGGCGACGCGGGCCAGAGCCGACGACGACTCTGTCTGGACGCGGACGCCGCAGTGCACCGGGGTCCCGCTCTCCAGTCCCGCGGCCCGGGCTGCGAGGCCCGAGGCGCGGCCCTCCGAGAACAGGGTGTCGACGAGGTCCTGGGTGGCCGGCAGGTCGGCGACCCCGCTGTACCCGGTCAGCACGACGTCCTGGGCGTGGTACTCGTCGGCCGGCAGGCCCACCGAACCCGCCTTGACCCGCAGAGGGACGTCCTTGGACACGAGCACGGTGTCGGCGCCCCCGGCCCGCAGGTTGAGCGCACACGCCAGGATCCGGGAGTCGTTGCCGGTGTCGCGGAATCCGGACGGCAGCACCGCCTGGTCGGTGTGGTTGAGCTCGACCCGCAGGGTGCCGCCGACGTCGGTGACGGTGATGTCGCCGTCGAGGCGCCCGTGCCGCAGCCGCAGGTCCTCGAGCAGCCTGAGGGCCTCACGGGCGAAGTAGCCCAGCTCGGGATGATTGCGTTTGCCCTCCAGCTCGCTGATGACCGCGATGGGGAGCACAACGCGGTGCTCGGCGAAGCGGGTGACGGCCCACGGATCGGACAGCAGAACCGAGGTGTCGAGGACGTAGGTACGTACGGTGTCGGTCACGGCGCGCTCCTCGCCCGCGGCACCCGCGAGCGTGTTGGGTTGGACCGGCCGGCCCAGGTCACCTGGTGGTGACGGGGCCGGGTGCCGGCCCCCTCCCGATCGAGACAGACGATCATTGGCTGGGACCTCCCGACGGTCGGCTTCCCCACCGACCGTTGCCGATGACGCTACGCCCGAATCACATCCCTGTAGTTAAGTCTGGGTGAACTATCAGGTGACCCGTCACGCCACCCGCTCGAACGCCGCGGCCAGCCCCTGCCCACCGCCGAGGCACATCGTCTCCAGGGCGAGCGGGCCCTCCCGGCGCGCCAGTTCGCGCGCCATGGTGGTGAGGATGCGCGTACCGGTGGCCCCGACGGGATGCCCGAGCGAGATCCCGGAACCGTGGACGTTGAGCCGCTCGCGATCGGCGGCGGTGAACCCGTGGCCCGACTCCCACTCCCGCAGGCACGCGAGCACCTGCGCGGCGAACGCCTCGTTGAGTTCGATGAGGTCGAAGTCCGCCAGCCGCAGGTCGAGTTGCCGGAGTAACCGGGCCGTCGCGGGAACGGGGCCGATGCCCATCCGCGCGGGGTGGACGCCGGTCACCGCCCACCCGAGCGGTCGGACATAGGCGCGCAGCCCCAGCTCCTCCGCGCGACTGCGGGTGGTCACCACGCACACCGCCGCGCCGTCGTTCTCCCCCGACGCGTTGCCGGCCGTCACCGTCGCGTCGGGGTCGACGCGGGAGCGGATGGGTCGCAGGTCGGCGAGGGAGGCAGCCGTGACGCCTCGCCGGGGGTGTTCGTCGGTGTCGACGACGACGAGCTCTTCCTTCCGCTGAAGGACCTGCACCGACACGATCTCCTCGTCGAACACCCCCGAGTCCTGAGCCGCGATCGCGCGGCGTTGACTCTCCGCGGCCAGCTCGTCCTGCTCCGTCCGGGAGATGGAGTACTCCGCACGGAGGTTCTCGGCGGTCTCGAGCATGCCGCCCGCCACCGGGTGGTCGCGGCCGCCGGAGGTCACCCGGCCGCGGGCGATGCGGTCGATGAACTCGACCCGGTCGCCGCGGACCCCGCCGCGCAGCCCGAGGGAGTAGAACTCACTGTTCGACATCGACTCGGCGCCTCCGGCGATCACCACGTCGCTCGCGCCGACGGCGACCTGCATGGCGGCGTTGAGCACGGCCTGTAGACCCGATCCGCAGCGGCGGTCGATCTGAATCCCCGGCGTGCTGATGTCGAGTCCGGCGTCGAGTGCCGCCACCCGCCCGATCGCGGGCGCCTCGCCGTTGGGGTAGCACTGGCCCAGGATCACGTCGTCGATGTCCGTCGTTCCGAGGCCGGTGCGGTCGACGAGTCCGGCGATCGCGGCCGCGGCGAGGTCGGCGGCCTGCAGTGGCGCCAGGACACCGCCCCGGCGGCCCACCGCGGTCCGGACGGGTTCACAGACCACCACGTCGGCCAGCGCCTCGGCCATCCTGGATCCGGGCACCGGGGCCTGTCGCCTCACTCGACCATCATCCGGACGGTCTCGGCCACGACCGCCGGCCGGTCGGAGCCCTCGACCTCGACGGTCACCAGACTGTTGAGCTGGACTCCGGACGACTTCCGCTCGAGCGACGTCAACTCGATCCCCGCACGGATACGTGACCCGACCGGCACCGGCGCGGGGAACCGCACCTTGTCGACCCCGTAGTTGATCATCATGGCGAAGCCCCGGATCTCCATCACCTCGGCGCCGAGCACCGGCAGCAGCGACAGGGTGAGGTACCCGTGCGCGATGGTGCGGCCGTACGGTCCCTCGGCCGCCCGCGCCGGGTCGACGTGGATCCACTGGTGGTCCCCGGTGGCGTCGGCGAACGCGTCGATGCGCTCCTGGGTGATCTCCATCCAGTCGCTGTACCCGACATGCCGGCCGAGCTCGGCCTCGAGCTGCTCCAGCCCCTCGAACACCTTCATGACAGTCCTCTCCTCATTCCAACCCGCCACGTGCCACCAGTTGCGATGCGATGACGTTGCGCTGGATCTCGTTGGTCCCCTCGCCCACGATCATGAGCGGGGCGTCGCGGAAGTACCGCTCGATGTCGTACTCCGTGGAATACCCGTAGCCGCCGTGGATCCGGACGGCGTCGAGCGCGATCTCCATCCCCACCTCCGAGGCGAAGAGCTTGGCCATCCCCGCCTCCATGTCGCAGCGCTCGCCGGCGTCGGCCTTCGCGGCGGCGAACAGGGTGAGCTGGCGGGCGGCGGTGAGCTTGGTGGCCATGTCGGCCAGGTGATGCCCGACGGCCTGGTGCTTCCAGATGGGCTGTCCGAAGGATTCGCGCTGCTGCGCGTACGCGAGGGAGTCCTCGAGCGCCGCGGCCGCGACGCCCAGCGCGCGGCTGGCCACCTGGATCCGGCCGGTCTCCAGGCCCTTCATCATCTGCGCGAAGCCCCTTCCCGGTTCGCCGCCGAGGATCCGGGTCGCCGGGGTGCGGTACCCGTCGAAAGCGAGTTCGCAGGTCTCGACTCCCTTGTACCCGAGTTTGGACAGGTCCTCGGAGACCGTCAGTCCGGGACCGTGCTCGACCAGGACGATAGAGATGCCTTGGTGTCTGGGCGTCGCGGACGGGTCGGTCTTGCACAGCAGCGCGATGAGGCCGGAGCGTCGCGCGTTGGAGATCCACGTCTTGGTGCCCGTGATCACGAGCTCCTCGCCCTGAGTCGTGGCGGTGGTGGTCATCGCCTGGAGATCGGATCCCCCGCCGGGCTCCGTCAGCGCCATGGTGGCCCGGATCTCACCGGTCGCCAACCGGGGAAGGTAGGTGGCCTTCTGCTCCTCGGTGCCGAACTCGGCGAGCAGTGTGGCGACCACGGTGTGCCCGCCCATGGCGCCGGCGAGTGACATCCACCCGCGGGCGAGTTCCTCGGTGACCCGCACGTAGCACGGCATCGAGACCGGCGTCCCCCCGAATTCCTCGGGCACCGCCAGACCGTAGATGCCGATCGCCTTCATCTGCTCGATCCAGCGTTCGGGGTACTCGTTCGCGTGTTCCATCTCGCGCACGGACGGCTTGACCTCGCGATCGATGAACCGACGCACGGTCGCGACGAGGTAGGCCTCGTCATCGTTCAGGTCCGGCACCGCAGAACACCTCGTCGTCGTCGTCGTCATCTCGATCCGCCGGTCAGGCGGGCTCCGGACCTCATCGTCGCAACGCATCGCCCAATAGTCAATAATGATGCGCATGGTTTTGTGTAGAGTGTGATCGGTCAGCCGTCGGCGCGCGGCCGCGCGACGCACGCCACCCGCGCCGGAAGGAGGCCGCGATGACCGAGCACCCCGCCCCGCAGGGACCCGTCGTGGAGATCGGCGGCCCCTACTTCGACCAGCTCGAGGTGGGACAGGTCGTCGACACGGCCCCGGCGGTCACGCTGACCGACGGGCTGGCGGCCGCGCACCAGGCCATCCTCGGCGACCGCCTGCGCCTTCCCCTGGACCGTCACCTGTCCCACGCGGTCACCGGTGCCGCGGTGGCGCACCCCGGGCTGGTGACCGACATCGCGATCGGTCAGTCCACCGTGGTGACCCACCGGGTCAAGGCCAACCTGTTCTATCGGGGCCCGCGCCTACTGGCGGCTCCCCGGATCGGTGACACCCTCTCGACGCGGACCGAGGTGGTCGGTCTCAGGACCAACTCCCCCAGACCCGGCCGCGCGGCCACGGGGCTGGCAGCCCTCCGGATCACCACCACCGACCAGGACCGCCGGACCGTCCTGGACTTCCACCGCTGCGCGATGCTGCCGCTGTCGCCGGGTGTCGATCCCGGGTCCTGCGTCCACGACGACGACCTGTCGGCCATCGGCGCCGACCACGGGCAGCCGTGGGCGATGCCGCAGGGGTGGGACCTCGACGCCTACCGCGCCGCGCTCCCGGGCGGACTCACGGCGATCCCCGCGGCCGGCACCGTCCTGCGCGCCGGCGCCGACGTGGTGTCGAACGCGCCGGAGCTGGCGCGACTGACCATGAACATCGCGCAGACCCACCACGACGAACGCGCCTCGGGCTCCGGTCGGTTGGTCTACGGCGGCCACACCATCGGACTCGCGCTCTCGCAGGCCACGCGCGCCCTGCCGCCCATGCTCACGGTGCTCGGGTGGCACTCGTGCGACCACGTCGGTCCGGTCCGCGAGGGCGACACCCTGAGTAGTGACATCGTGGTGGGCGCCGCGGTGGAGCTGGCAGGCGGTGGCACGGCGCTCGACCTCCGGTCGCTCGTGACCGCGCACCGGCAGGACGGCGACGCGCCCGTCCTGGACTGGACCTACACCGTGCTCATGCCCTGAGCCGGGAGACGGGGATGATGGTTGTCATGAGTTCAGGCAGCGGCGGCGTCCGCCCGGGGGTCGGCAGGCCCAAGAAGACGGCCCTGCTCGTCGCCCAGCAGATCGTCGAGGACATCTCCCGCCGCGGGAACACCGTCGGCGACCGGCTGCCCCCCGAGCACCTCATGTTGGAGGAGTACGGGGTCGGCCGCGGCACCCTCCGGGAATCGCTGCGCTACCTGGAGCTCCAGGGCGTCATCATGCTCAAGCCCGGCCCGGGCGGCGGCCCCGTCGTGCAGCAGCCCGACGGCGGCACCCTCGCCGCCACCCTGAGCCTGCTCCTGCAGTTCGGCAGCGCCCCGTTCTCGACGATCATGGAGGCCCGCGCGGCGCTCGAGCCGGGTATCGCGCGGCTGGCCACCACGCGGATCGACGACGGCGGCCTGGAGCGACTCGCGGAGAACCTGCGTCAGACCCGGGACCAACTGGGCGACCCGGCGGCCTTCTCGGCCCACTCCGAGCGGTTCCACGAACTCATCGCCTGGAGCTCCGGCAACGCCCTCTTCGGGTACCTCTTCGACGCGCTGACGGGCCTCATCGCCGGCGCCTCGATGGGGATCAGCTACCCGAAGCGCCAACGCGAGCTGACCTGCGACATCCACGGGGACATCTACGCCGCGATCGCCGATCGCGACGCGGACACCGCCTCCCGGCTCATGTCCGTGCACATCGACGAGCACACCACGTACCTCGAGAAGCGGTTCCACTCCGAGCTCGCCCAGCCGATCCGCTGGGACCTCGGCTGAGCGACCAGCGCTACAGGAACCTGCGTGGCTCTGCGTGGCCCTGCGCGGCTCTGCATGGCCCGCGGGCCGCGCACTCAGATGTGCCGCCCGCCCGTGATCTCCAGGACGGTGCCGGTCATGTAGCTGGACATGTCGCTGGCGAGGAACAGCACCACCTGCGCGACCTCGCTCGGCTCGGCTGCGCGCCCCATGGGGATCTCGGCCAACTTCTCCTCCCAGACGTGCTCGGGCATGGCCAGGGTCATGGCGGTGCGGATGAGCCCCGGCTGGACCGCGTTGACGCGCACCCCCGCGAACGCCACCTCCTTGGCCGCCGCCTTGGTGAGCCCCACGATCCCGGCCTTGGCTGCGGAGTAGTTGGTCTGGCCGACGAGACCGACCTTGCCGGAGATCGACGAGATGTTGACGATCGCCCCTCCCCCGTGCCCGCGCATCCGGCCGGCGGCGGCGCGGGTGCCGTTCCACGTGCCCTTGAGGTGGATGGCGATGATGTCGTCGAACTGCTGCTCGGTCATCTTGCGCATGGTCGCGTCACGGGTGACGCCGGCGTTGTTGACGAACACCCCCAGCGGCCCGAACGCCTTCTCGGCCACGTCGATCATCGCCTCGACCGCCGCCCCGTCCCGGACGTCGCAGTGGACGTAGCGCGCGGAGTCCTGCCCGCCCAGGTCGGCGACGGCCGCGGCGCCCGCCTCGTCGTCGATGTCGCCGATCACCACCCGCGCGCCCTGGTCGACGAACGTCCGGGCGATCTCCAACCCGATGCCGCGCGCGGCCCCGGTGACGACTGCGGTCTTACCCTCGAGCAGGCCCATGGTGTGTGTCCTCGTGTCGTGTGTCGTGGTCGGTGGTGGTCCCGAGCGCTCCGTCACGCCGGAGCTCCGCCAGGATCGCGTCGGTGTGCTGCCCCAGTGCGGGAACGGGCCCCATGGGCAGCTCTACATCGGTAAAGGTCATCGGCGGGAGCAGGCCGCGGACCGGACCCGCCGGCGTCTCGACGTCCCGCCACCGGTCCCGCGCCGCGAGTTGCGGGTGGTCGACCAGCCCGGCGACGTCATTGAGCCGGGCCGCCGGGACGCCGAACTCGTCGAGTCGCTCGGCCAGCTCCACCGAGCCGAACTCCCCGGTCAGGGAGGCGATCAGCGCGTACACTTCGGCCCTCCGGGCGACGCGGGCGATGTTGGTGGAGTACCTCTCGTCGTCGACCAGCTCCGGCCGCCCCAACACGTCGCGCACCAGTGCGGCCCACCCGCGATCGTTCTGGACGCCGATCAGCACCTGCCCATCGCGGGTCGGGAACGCGTCGTACGGGCAGATCGACGCGTGGGACAGTCCCATCCGCTCGACCTGCCTGCCCGCATACATCCAGGTGTACATGGGGTGGCCCATCCACTCGGCGGTGGCCTCGAACATGGACACCTCGACGGTGGCCCCGCGCCCGGTCCGTTCCCGCCGGAAGAGCGCCGACTGGATCGCCGACAGGGCGTACATCCCGGTCGCGATGTCGGACACCGGGACCCCGGTCTTGGTGGCGGCCTCGGGGGTGCCGGTGATCGAGCACAGCCCGGACTCGGCCTGCACGAGCATGTCGTAGGCCTTGCGACCGGTGTACGGGCCGGTGTCGCCGTAGCCGGAGATGGTGACGACGACGAGGTCGTCCCGCCGCTCGCGCAGTGCGGTCGCCCCGAGTCCCAATCGGTCCATCGCCCCGGGGGCCAGATTGCTGATCACCACATCCGCCCGGTCGGCCAGGGCCAACGCGGTCTGCCTGCCGCCCGGCGAGGCGAGGTCGAGTTCGATCGACTCCTTCCCCCGGTTGAGCCAGACGAAGTGGGAGGCCTGCCCGTGGACGGTGGCGTCGTAGGCCCTGGCGAAGTCACCCTCCCCCGGGCGCTCGATCTTGATGACGCGCGCGCCGAGGTCGGCCAGGTGCCGGGTCGCCAGCGGGGCGGCCACGGCCTGCTCCACGGCGATCACCGTGATGCCCTCGAGCGGGAGCGGCTCGCCGGTGGGCGTTCCGCGCGTCGGGTCCGTCATCGGGCACCCGCGTCCCGCTGCGCACCCTTCACGAGGCCACCGCCGATGATGAGGCGCTGGATCTCACTCGTGCCCTCGTACAGGCGGAGCAGGCGGACGTCACGGTAGATCCGCTCCACCGCCACGCCCCGCATGTAGCCCGTGCCGCCGTGGATCTGGACCGCCTTGTCCGCGACATCGGCGACCATCTCGGTGCAGTACAGCTTGGCCACCGAGGGGGCGATCCGTCGGTCCTCGCCGGAGACGTACTTGGCGGCGGCCTCGCGGACGAGGGCACGGCCCGCCATGACGCCGGTCTGCTGGTCGGCGAGCATCCCCTGGACCAACTGGAATCCGCCGATGGCCTCGCCACCCTGGGTGGTGGTCGCCGCGAAGGCGAGCGACTCGTCGAGCGCCCGCTGCGCCGATCCCACGGCGACGGCGGCGATATGGATGCGGCCGCGGGCCAAGGAGGTCATCGCCGCGCGGTATCCGGCCTCCTCGTCGCCACCCACCAGGGCGGTGGCGGGCACGCGCACGCCGCGGAAGTCCACCTCGGCGGTCCACGCGCCCTCCTGCCCCATCTTCTTGTCCCTGGGGCCGACACTCACGCCCGGGGCGTCCGCAGGGACGAGGAACACGGCGATCCCCGTCCCGCTGTGGTCGGCGGGACGGGTACGTGCGAACACGATGAACAGATCCGCCAGCGGGGCGTTGGTGATGAAGCGCTTGGTGCCGTCGATGATCCAGTCACCGCCCTCACCGCCCTCACTGCCCGCACCGCCGTCCCGCACGGCCTTCGTGGCCAGTCCGGCGGGGTTCGAGCCGGCGCCGTCCTCGGTCAGGGCGAAGGAGGCGATGACGTCGCCGGAGGCGATCCGCTCGAGCCATTCGGCCTTCTGGGCATCGGTGCCGAAGTTCACGAGGACCTGCCCGGCGATCCCGTTGTTGGTCCCGAACAGCGACCTCATGGCCAGTGTCGTGTAGCCGAACTCCATCGCCAGTTCGACATCCTGGGTCAGGTCGAGGCCCAACCCACCCCACCGTTGCGGGATCGCGTAGCCGAACAGGCCCATGTCAGCCAGGTCTGCACGGATGTCGTCCGGGACCGCGTCGGTGTCGGCGATCTCCCGCTCGCGGGGCACGACCACCGAACGGATGTACTCACGCGTGGTCGCGAGGATGTCCGCGAAGTCCTCCGCGCCGACTTCCGTGTCGCTCTCCGTGTCTGTGTCGACCACGGGGGTCGCGCTGCTCGGCTGCTCGCTCATGGTCTCGCCCCTGTCCGCCGGCGATGGGTGTCGCGGAACACAATCCACGCTGTATGCTTCAAACTATTATCATGATTTGCACTGCGGGGCAACCGGCCCGCCGCACCACCGGGAGCCGTTGATCACAGAGCCCTCCGCGTCCCGACCGCTGGACGGGATACGCGTCGTCGAACTCTCGAGCTTCGTCGCCTCACCCTTGTGCGGACTCACGTTGGCGCAGCTCGGCGCCGAGGTCATCCGGGTCGATCCGGTGGGTGGCGCGGCGGACGTGAACCGGTGGCCCCTGGCGCCCGACGGGACGTCGATCTACTGGACCGGGCTCAACCGGGGCAAGGCCTCGGTCACTCTCGATCTGCGCTCCGACGACGGCCGGCGGGCGTTCCGCGAGCTCGTCACCGCGCCCGGCGAGGGTGGGGGGATCCTCGTGACGAACTCGGGCGGGCGGTCGTGGATGAGTCACGACGTCCTGGCCGCCGACCGCGAGGACGTCATCACCCTCGAACTGCTCGGCCGCCGCGACGGCCGGCCCGGGGTGGACTACACGGTCAACGCCGCCCTCGGTTTCCCCGCCATCACCGGCCCCGGCTCGGGCCGCGTCGTCAACCACGCCCTGCCGGCCTGGGACGTGGCCGCCGGACTGCACGCGGCGCTGGCCGTGGTGGCCGCCGTCCGCGAACGTGAGCGGACCGGCCGCGGGCGGCGGATCGTCCTGCCCCTCGATGACGTCGCCCTGGCCACCGCCGGGACGCTCGGATACCTCACCGAACCACAGCTCGACGGGTCGTCGCGGCCTGCCGTGGGCAATCACGTCTACGGGACGTTCGGCACGGACTTCACCACCTGCGACGGCGGTCGGTTCATGATCGTCGCCCTGACCACCCGGCACTTCCACGACCTGGCCCGCCTCACGGGCACCCGGGAGGCCGTCGACGCGCTCGAGACCGCGACCGGCGCCGACTTCACGGAAGAGTCCGACCGCTACTCCTATCGCGAGGTCCTCGCCGCACTGTTCGCCCGCTGGTTCTCCGCCCGCACCACCGACGAGGTCGCGCGCGCCCTCGCCGACTCGGTGGTGCTCCACGAGCGCTACCGCACGTTCGCCGAGGTCGTCTCGGAGGGCGAACTCGAGACCAACCCCCTCTTCTCCCGCCTCGACCAACCCGGCATCGGCCCATATCTGGCCGCCGCGTACCCGGCGACGTTCGACGGGGACCACCTCGGCACCGGACCGGCGCCCTCCCTCGGCGCGGACAACGACCGACTCACACCGGGAGGACGATCCGGATGACCCACAAACCCACCGCCCGCGAGGACGTTCCCGTCTACCTCACGGAGGACCGGCTCGCGATCCGGGACCTCGCCCGCGAGTTCACCGCCAGAGAGGTCCTCCCGGTCGCGAACCGCCTGGACCCGGAGAAGGGCGACATCCCGGACGAGCTACGGCAGAAGATGGCCGACATGGGCTTCTTCGGGATCATGATCGACGAGGAGCACGGCGGCCTGGGACTGGGAGTCTTCGAGTACTGCTTGGTCGCCGAGGAGTTGGCCCGCGGGTGGCTGTCCGTGTCGGGTCTGCTCGCCCGGGGCAACGGCATGGGCGGCGGGTTCACCGCCGAGCAGGAGGCCCGGTTGCTCCCCCGCGTCGCCCGCGGTGAGTGGTTGGGCGCCTACTCGCTCTCCGAGGCGGAGGCGGGGTCCGACGTCGCCAACATCTCGTGCCGCGCCGTCCGCGACGGCGACGCCTGGGTGATCAACGGGACCAAGATGTGGTGCACCTACGCGGACCAGGCCGACTACCTCGTCCTGTTCGCCCGCACCGATCCGGACAAGCCGCACCGGGGCATCTCGACCTTCCTGGTGGAGAAGGAGCGCGGCTCCTTTCCCGCCGGCATCACCGGCACTCCGGTCCGCAAGATCGGCTACTTCGGGTGGCAGACCTGGGAGCTGTCCTTCGATGACTTCAGGATCCCCGCCGACGCGCTGCTCGGCGAGGAGGGCAGGGGCTTCTACATGGCCGTCTCGGGGCTCGAGGTCGGCCGGGCGCACACCGCGGCCCGCGCGATCGGTCTGGCCCGGGCGGCGCTGGAGGACTCGATCGCCTACGTCGCCACCCGCGAGCAGTTCGGCCGCCCGATCGGCGAGTTCCAGTACCTGCGCTTCGAGATCGCCAAGATGGCGGCCGACATCGAGGCGGCCCGTCAGCTCATGTATTCGGTGGCCACCGCGATCGACTCGGGACGCCGGTGTTCGCTCGAGGCCGCCATGTGCAAGCTCGTGGCCACCGAGATGGCCGAGCGGGTCACGTCGCAGGGCGTCCAGATCCACGGGGGTGCCGGTTACACCACCGACTTCCAGGTGGAACGGCACTGGCGCGACGCCCGCCTCACCAGGATCTTCGAGGGCACCAGCGAGATCCAGATGCGGATCATCTCGGACGAGCTCCTCGGCCGCTGAACGCTGCGTACAGTCGGCCCCATGAGAGCTGCGGTGTGCGTCGAGACCGGGTCCCCGTTGGTGATCGAGGACATCCCGATCCCGGAACCGCGCGCCGGCGAGGTCCTGGTCCACAACCACGCCTGCGGGGTCTGCCACACGGACCTGCACGTGATGAAGGGCGAGGTCGGGTTCCCGCTGCCGGGAGTCCTGGGCCACGAGATCTCCGGCGTCGTCGCCGAGGTCGGCGCCGGGGTCACCCACGTCCGGCCCGGCGACCGGGTGGTCGGCTCGTTCATCATGCCGTGCGGATCGTGCGAGAACTGCGCCCGCGGCATGGAGGACATCTGCTCCACGTTCTTCGAGTACAACCGCCTGCGCGGCACCCTGTACGACGGCGAGACGCGCCTGCACCGGGCCTCCGGCGAACCGTTGTCCATGTACTCGATGGGCGGGCTGGCCGAGTACAGCGTCACGCCCGCCACCGCGGTGTTCGCCCTCCCCGAGCAGCTCGACCTCACCGATTCCGCCATCCTCGGGTGTTCGATGTTCACCGCCTACGGAGCGGTCCGCAACGTGGGCGACGTCCGGACCGGGGAATCCGTTGCGGTGGTGGCGGTCGGTGGGGTCGGCCAGAACATCGTTCAGCTGTCGGCGGTCAGTGGCGCGGAGTCGGTCATCGCGATCGATGTGGACGACGACAAGCTCGCCCTCGCCCGCCGCATGGGCGCCACCCACACCGTCAATTCGCGTGAGGTGGACGCGACCGAGGCGGTCATGGCGATCACCGGCGGCCGCGGGGTGGACGTCGCCTTCGAGGCGCTGGGGTCGGCGGCCACCACCCGGCAGGCGACCGACATCGCCCGCGAGGGCGGGCGGGTCGTGGTCGTGGGCATTCCTCCCGCGGGCACCGCGCTCGACGTGGACCTGGCCCGCATCGTGCGTCGCAAGATCCAGATCAAGGGCTCCTACGGCGCGCGCGCCCGGCAGGACGTTCCGGCACTCGTGCGCCTGTTGGCGGCGGGCAAGCTCGACCTGGGCGGCATGATCTCCCGCCGGGTGCCGCTGACCGAGGCACCGGATACCTACGAGGCCCTCGACCGTGGCGAGGTGCTCGGCCGGGCGGTCGTCCTCACCGGCGACTGAGCCGCCCGCGCACCCGGCGGCATCCGCGCGCGCCCCTGCCCGCAGCCGCACGAGCGCCTGTACGCCCACAACACAGCCGCCCCCGACGCTGAACGCCGGCCTGCGCATCTGCGCACGCCAGACGCCACCGTCGGGAGCGGCTGTGACTCCAGGGGCAGCCGCTCGCGCGGCTGCCCGGCGGGGGCTCGGATCAGAGCAGTTCGATGATGGTGGCGTTGGCCTGGCCGCCGCCCTCACACATCGTCTGCAGGCCGTACTTGATGCCCTCGTTCTTCATGTGATGGACGAGGTCGGCGAAGATCCGGGCGCCGGAGCCACCGAGCGGGTGCCCGAGGGCGATGGCGCCGCCGTTCGGGTTGAGCTTCGCCGGGTCCGCCCCGGTCTCGGCCAGCCACGCCATCGGCACGGACGCGAACGCCTCGTTGACCTCGTACACACCGATGTCGTCGATGGACAGTCCGGACTTGGCCAGCGCCTTGGCGGTGGCGGGGATCGGCGCGGTGAGCATGATGACCGGATCGTCACCGGCGAGCGTGGCGGTGTGCACCCGCGCGATCGGGGTGCACCCGTACTTGGCAGCCGCCTCCTCGCTCATCACGAGGATCGCCGCAGCGCCGTCCGAGATCTGCGAGGCGTTGCCGGCGTGGATGACGCCGTCTTCCTTGAACGGCGTCTTCAGTCCGGCCAGTCCCTCGACGGTGCTGCCGCGGCGGATGCCCTGGTCGGTGTCGAAGACACCGTCCGGGGTGGTCACCGGCACGATGTGCCCGGCGAAGAACCCGGCGTCCTGCGCGGCGGCGGCCTTCTCGTGCGACGCCACGGCGAACTCGTCGAGCTGCGTGCGGTCAAAACCCCACCGCTCGGCGATCATCTCGGCACCGACGCCCTGGTTGGGGGCCGTGCCGTCGTAGCGGTCGAGGAACGCCTGACCGTACGGGAACGAGTCGGAGGAGACGTGCGAGCCCATCGGCACCCGCGTCATCGACTCGACGCCGCCGGCCACCACCACGTCGTGGAAGCCTGCCTCCACCACGGCCACCGCGAAACTCAGCGCCTGCTGCGACGAGCCACACTGCCGGTCGATCGTCACGCCGTTGACCGTCTCCGGCCATCCCGCCGACAGGGCGGCGGTCCGGGCGATGTCCCCGGCCTGCTCGCCGGCCTGGGTGACGCAACCCCAGATGACGTCCTCGACGATCGATCCGTCGATCCCGGCGCGCTCGGCCAGCGCCTTGAGTACGGTTCCCGACAGATCGGCGGGATGCACCCCGGCCAGTCCACCCTTGCGCTTGCCCACCGCGCTGCGCACGGCCTCCACGATCACTGCACCCATGTGCGTGTTCCTCTCTTGAACGGTGAGAATCCGGTCCGGGAAGACCGGGTGTTGTCAGTGTTGCGCATCACGCTCAGCCGACGTACGGCGGAGTGCGCTTGAGCTCTCCCCGCGCGATGGTGCGGCGGTGGACGGCGTCCGGTCCGTCGACGATCCGCAGCGCGCGCGCCCAGGCGTAGAAGTACGCGAGCGGGGTGTCGCCGGAGACGCCGGCGCCGCCGAAGATCTCGATGGCCCGGTCGATCACGGCACAGGCGACCTGCGGGGCGATGACCTTGATGGCGGAGATCTCGAACCGCGCCTCCTTGGCGCCGACGGTGTCGATCATCCACGCGCAGTGCTGCACCTGCAGCCGTGCCTGGTCGATCTCGATGCGCGAATTGGCGATGTGCTCCTGCACCACGCCCTGGCTCGCCAGCGACCCGCCGAACGCGTGCCGGGACTTGGCGCGGTCGACCATCAGGGCCAGCGCCCGCTCGGCCATGCCGATGGCGCGCATCGCGTGGTGGATCCGGCCCGGCCCGAGGCGGGCCTGGGCGATCGCGAACCCGGCGCCCTCCTCGCCGAGAAGGTTCGACACGGGCACCCGCACGTCGGAGAACACGATCTCACAGTGACCGTGCTGGTCCTGGTAGCCGAACAGCGGCAGGTTGCGCTCGATGGTCAGGCCCGGGGTGTCCCGGGGCACGAGGACCATCGACTGCTGCTGGTGGGTCTCGGCGGACTCGTCGGTCTTGCCCATGACGATGAGGATCTCGCAGCGGGTGTCGGCGATGCCGGTGATCCACCACTTGCGGCCGTTGATCACGTACTCGTCGCCCTCGCGCCGGATGACGGTCTGGATGTTGGTGGCATCCGAGGAGGCGACGTCGGGCTCGGTCATGGCGTACGCCGAGCGGATCCTGCCCTCCTTGAGCGGCTCGAGGTACTTGTCCTTCTGCTCGTCGGTGCCGAACAGGTGGAAGGTCTCCATGTTCCCGGTGTCCGGGGCCTGCGAGTTGATCGCCTCCGGCGCGATGACGGGCGACCAGCCCGTGATCTCCGAGACGGCGGCGAACTCGAGGTTGGAGATCCCGGACCACTCGGGCAGGAAGAGGTTCCACAGCCCGCGGCGCCGGGCCTCTGCCTTGAGGTCCTCCATCACCGGCGGGTAGGCGTTGTCCCCGTGCTCACGCAGGTACTCGGCCCAGACGGGCTCGGCGGGGAAGACGTGCTCCCGCATGAACTCCCACATGTTCTCCTGCAGCTCGATGCTGCGCTGACTGTGAGCGAATTCCATGTCTTTACTCCTGTAGAAGCGTGCCGCGGCGGCCCGCCGCGGGCGGGATGAGTGAAGTGGTGCCTGCGTCAGTGCAGAGTTGGTTCAGTGCAGAGTCGGTTCAGTGCATAGTCGGTTCAATGCATAGTCATCCCACCGTCGACCACGAGCGTGGTCCCGGTGATGAACGACGAGGCGTCGGAAGCGAGGAAGAGCAGCGCGGAGTCGAGCTCGGGCTGGAGCCCCAGGCGACCGAAGATGGTACTGCCGGTGATGTCCGCGAGCATCTTCTCCGGGATCTCGTCGGTCATCTCGGAGGCGAAGTAGCCGGGGGCCAGCGCGTTGACGCGGATACCGCGGCGGCTGCCCCACTGCGCGGCGAGGTCGCGGGTCAGCCCGAGCACGGCAGCCTTGGTCGCCGAGTAGGCGGCCTGCGGTGCGAAGCCGGCGGTCAGGCCCAGGACGCTCGCGACGTTGACGATGCTCGCGCCCGGCTCCATGACGGCCGCGCACTCCTTGGCCGCCCAGTAGGCGCCGTTCAGGTTGACGTCCACCACCCCGCGGAACTGCTCGGGGGTCTCCTTGAGCGCGGGCACGGCGGTCCCGATGCCGGCGTTGTTGACCAGCACGTCGATGCGCCCGTGGGCCTCCATCGTGTCGCGGACCATCGCCGCGCACGCCTCGGGGTCGGCGACGTCGCACGCCACGGTCGAGGCGGTGCCGCCGGCGGCACGCAGTTCCTCGGCGAGGGCGTCGAGCCGCTCGCGCCGCCGGGCCGCCAGGACGACCGTGGCACCGGCCGAGGACAGGGCCCGCGCGAAGCCGGCCCCGAGCCCGGACGACGAACCCGTGATCACCACGACGCGGCCATCCAGCCGGAAGCGGTCGAGCACGGGCACCGCCGCCTGCGGACCTGTCCTTGGATCGACCGGGGTGGGCGCTGCGGACGAGGACTCAGCCATCAGTTGGTCACCTTCCTGGAGTCGAGGATCGAGTGGCCGTGGTCGACCAGCTCACGGATCTGCGGGCCGATGTCACCGAAGTCCTGACCCGCCATGTCACCGGCCTCGGAGCGCGTCGCCACGCCCTGGGCGATCGCCGCGAACTTGAACGTCGCGAACGCCAGGTACCACGGCATGTGGGACGGATCGGTGCCGGTGGCCGCGCAGTACCGGTCGAGCAGCCGCTGCGGGCCGGGCCAGCCCGGTTCGGTGGTGATACTCGGGATGAGCGGCACCGTCGGCCCGTTCGGGTCACCCCAGTACAGAACCGTCTGCGCGAGGTCGGCGACCGGATCGCCGAGGGTGGACAGCTCCCAGTCGAGGATCGCCTTGATGCGCCCCGGGTCGTCGGGGTCGACGACGTAGTTGTCGAGCCGGTAGTCACCGTGGATGATCCGCGACGACGGCGAGGTGGGCATGCTCTCTCCGAGACGCGCGGCCAGGTCGGGCAGCCGGTCCGCTCGAACGGAGTCGGACGCCTTCGCGGATTGCCCGAGCCAGCGCCGCAATTGCCGCTCCAGATAGCCGTCCGGGCGACCGAGATCCCCCAGTCCGACCGCGTTCTGGTCCACGGCGTGCAGCGCGACCAGAGCGTCGATCTGCGCGTCCGCCATGGCCGCCTTGTCGTCGTCGGACTCGGCGAAGCCCGCCGGCAGCGCGTCACGGATGAC
This sequence comes from Dietzia sp. Die43, assembly GCF_024519835.1. Classification (NCBI taxonomy): domain Bacteria; kingdom Bacillati; phylum Actinomycetota; class Actinomycetes; order Mycobacteriales; family Dietziaceae; genus Dietzia; species Dietzia sp. Die43. The sequence continues at coordinate 216,750 of NZ_JALJRF010000002.1, forward strand.
GTGGCCGACCACCTTCTCCATCACGTAGTACGGCACGCCCAGGTCCTCACCGGTGGTCTCGTTGAGCACCACCTTCGCGACCGGCACGTCGGTGTCCGCCAACCCGAGCTGGATCCGCGCCTCGCGGCCCATGTCGTGCGCGCTGGGCAGCAGCTCCCCCGTCGGCGGTCGCCGCAGGATCAGCTCCCCCGCGTCGGAGCGGAGCGTGAACGTGAGGTTGGACTTGCCACCGGCGATGAGGTCGGCGTCGAAGTCCGCCCAGGCCTGGTCACCGGTGGCCTCGGCGATCTTCGGCCCCACGACGTCGGGGCGGAGCAACTGGTCGACGGACAGTCCCGTGGACTCGGACGATGAAGTGGTCATGGCGTGGATCCTCGCGGTTGATGGGCGACCGGGCGGGCGGTTCGGGTGGATCAGTTGTGGCCGACGCTCAGTTGTGGCCGACACGGTGCAGGTCGTGACCCCGGGTCTCCTTCATGAAGGCGGTCGCGACCATCGTCGCCACGCAGAGGGCGATGATGTAGGCGCTGATCATCCAGTACAGGTCCCACTCGATGAACTGGGCGTTGAGGTACGGCGCACTGCCGCCGAACACCGCGACGGACAGGGAGTACGCGAACCCGATGCCCGCCGTGCGCATCTTGGTGGGGAACGCCTCCGACATGAAGGAGGACAGGATCGAGCCGGCGGCCGCGACCAGGGTCATGGCGACGAGCGAGGCGAGGAACAGCGTCCACGGGCGGTCGTCGATCATCCCCATGAGCATCGGCGTGGTGATGATCGTGCCGATGGCGAAGATGAAGATGACCGGGCGACGGCCGATGTGGTCCGAGAGCAGACCCCACAGCGGGAGGGTGCACAGGGCGATGAGCTGGCTGCCGAAGATCGCCCAGAACGCGGCCTCGGAGTCCATGTCACGCTGCGTGATGGCGAACGTCGAGGCGTAGGAGCTCCAGGTGTAGTGCGCGACGGTGATGCCGGAGACCATGGCCACGACCAGCGCGATGGCGCCGGCGAGCTTGCGGCGCGAGAACGTGGCGACCGGCGAGGTCGGGTCGGCGGCGGCGGCCGCGGCGGCCTTGTCGAAGACGTCGGACTCCTCCATGCCGGACCGCAGGTACAGCACGAGCAGCGCGAACACGGCGCCGAGCAGGAACGGCACGCGCCAGCCCCACTCGCCGACGGCGGACTCGGAGAGCACGGCGGTGATGCCGCCGCCGATGCCGTAGGCGATCACGGTGCCGCCCATGATGGCGACGAACACGAGGCTGCCCCACATACCGCGACGGTGCGGCGGCGCGATCTCGGCGACGTAGCTGTAGGCGGTGGCCGACTCGCCACCGTGGGCGAAGCCCTGGATCATGCGGCACAGGAGCAGCAGCGCCGAGGCGAAGATCCCGAGCGTCTCGTAGCTCGGGAGCAGGCCGATGAGCAGGCTGGCGCCGGCCATCATGAGCATGGTGGTGATGAGGACGAACTTGCGTCCGCGCACGTCCGCGATCCGGCCGAAGACGATCCCGCCCAGCGGGCGCATGAGGAACCCGACCGCGAAGACGGCGAACGTGGCCAGCAGCGCCGAGACCGGGTTCTCGTTGTTGAACATCACCGCGGCGATGTACGGGGCGAAGACCGCATAGGCGGTCCACTCGTACCACTCGAACAGCTGCCCGGTGGTACTGGCGGCCAGCGAGCGGACGCTGCCGCGGCTCGCCTTGGCGGACGGGTGCGGGGCTGCGGTGTCGGCGGTGGCGGCGGTGGCGGCGGTGGCGCCGGCCCGCCCGCGGCCGTCCGGGTTGATGGTGGCCTCGGCCATGTCAGTTCCCTTCGGTGGGAGTGGAGGAGTGGGAGGGGGTGTGTTCGTCGCGGAGTTCGCGACGGCGGATCTTTCCGGTCTGGGTCTTGGGGAGCTCGCCGACGACGTGGACCTCGCCCGGCCGCTTGTAGGCGGCGAGCCGCTCCGAGGCGAACGCGATCAGCTCGTCCTCGGTCGCCGTCCGCCCGGCCTTGAGCGAGACGAACGCGACGACCTTCTCGCCGCGGTACTCGTCCGGCAGTCCCACGACGGCGGCCTCGAACACCGCGTCGTGCTCGTACAGGGCGTCCTCGACCTCCCGCGGCCAGACCTTGTAACCGGAGGCGTTGATCTGGTCCTTGAGGCGGTCCACGAGGTACACCCAGCCGTCGGCGTCCATGACAGCGACATCGCCGGTGTGCAGCCGGCCGCCGGGCATGGTCGAGGCCGTAGCGGCCTCGTTGCGCCAGTAGCCGGACACGATCTGCGGTCCCGACAGGACGAGCTCGCCCTGTTCGCCCGGGGCGACCGGCTGGTCGTCGACGCCGACGACCTCGGCGCCGATCCCCGGCAGCGGCACGCCGATGGACAGGGTGCCGCTGGTCTCGTCGACCGGCGCCCGCGACCCGGGCGGCACCGCGATGACCCCGGAGGTCGTCTCGGTCATGCCGTATCCGTTGTAGATGTAGTGGCCGAACCGCTCCGCGAAGCGCTCGACCGTCGAGGGCGGGATGGGCGCGCCCCCGCTGTACAGGGTCTTGACCGACGCGAAGTGCTCCGGTCCCGCCTCGTCCAGGCGCATGAGCGCGTTGTACGCGGTGATGGAACCGATGGTGAAGGTCACCCCGTGTTCGCGGAACGCGTCCAGCATGACACCGGGCCGGAAACGTCCGGCGAAGACGAGGGTGGAGTCGGTGACCAGCGCGACGGTGGCGTTGATGACGGCGCCGGTGATGTGGAACAGCGGGGCGATCGCCAGCACCACGTCGCCCGGCACGAGACCGACGAAGTCGGCGAAGCTCCGCGCGACCGCGATGACGTTGCCATGCGAGTTCATCGCCCCCTTGGGCGGCCCGGTGGTTCCCGAGGTGTAGGTGAGAAGCGCGAGGTCGTCGGGGGCGACCTCCGCCGGCTCCGGGGTGCGTCCCTCGAACTCGCGGATCAGGGAGATCAGGTCGCCGTCCGGCGAGGGCTCGACCTGCTGGTCGTCGCCGAACGCGCGGGGGTCGTTCCGGGTCTGCAGGTCGCGCTCGCTCGTACTGACGACCCATGCGACGTCCGTACCGCTCACGGCGTCGCGGATCGCCGTGGCGTCCCGGTCGGTGGCGATGATCCCCACGGCACCGGAGTCCTCCACTGGCAGCCTGAGTTCGCGGCCGAAGTACATCGGGTTGAGCACCACGGCGGCGGCGCCGATCTTCCACAGCGCCAGCATCGCCAGCGCGTACTGCGGGATGTTCTGCAGGTGGATACCAACGCGGGAACCGGGCGCCACCCCGCGGACCTGCAGTGCGGTGGCGAGCGCATCCGCCATCGCGTCGACCTCGCGGGCCGACAGCGTGGTGTCGAAGTAGGCGACGGCCGCCCTGTCCGGCGAGGAGTCGACTCGCTCACGCCAGGCGTCCACGAGCGTCGACCGCCGCGTCACGAGGCTCTCATCGAGGCCCGGTGGGTACAACGTGCGCCACGGCCGTGGGTCTTCCTGGCTCATCCTCGCTCCTCTCGTTCACGATTATTGTGCGGTTCACCGACCGATCGATCGCTCGGTGTGCCATAGTGTTACCCACACCACAACCGGTGTCAAGCGAAGGGTGGCTAGTGTTGTGACGATGAGTGAGGAGACCGCGACGTCAGAGACCGCGACGTTGGCGCAGTGGCGCGAGTTCGGCACCGACGAGCTCTCCCCTCCGCTCCGCGCGGCCCTGGTGATCTTCGCAAGGCACGGTTATCACGGAGCCTCGATCCGGTCGATCGCCGAGGCCGCCGGACTGTCCGTTCCGGGCCTCTACCATCACTACCGATCGAAGCAGGCCATCCTCGCAGCGGTCGTCGACCAGGCCATGGCGGAGATGCTCACGCACACGCAGGCCGCGGCCGACGACGCCGGCGACCGCACCGTCACCAGGTTCGAGAACATCGTGGAGTGCCTCGCCCGCTTCCACATGGCGCGGCGCGACCACGCGTTCGTGGCGTCCACCGAGATGCGCAGCATGGACCCGGACGTGCGCGCACGCCACATCGCGCAGCGCGATGCGCAGCAGAAGATGCTCGAGGACGCCATCCGCGCCGGTGTCGACTCCGGGGAGTTCTCCTGCGCCCACCCCGAGGACGCGGCCCGCGCCATCGCCTCACTGTGTGTGTCGATCGCGTCCTGGTACCGGCCCGACGGGCCGCTGTCGGCCGACGACGTCGTCGCCCGACACCTCGAGTTCGCCCGCGGGATGGTCGGCGCCGCACGCGGCTGAGGTCGACGGCGCCGCACGCGGCTGGGATCGACCGCGCCGCACGCGGCTGAGACCCGCCCGGTCAGCGTCTGCGCTGCCCCCGACCCACCGGCTTCGGCGCACGTTCGGCGCGGGCCTTCGCCTTGGCGGCGGCCTTCTCCTTCGCGGTCCGCTTCTCGCGCGGGGGCTCGCCCGCTCCGCGCGAGGTGCCCGCCCTGCGACCCCGCACGATCCCCACGAACTCGTCGATCAACTCATCGGTCTCCCTCGCGGGCGACCAGGCGATGCCCATCCGGGTCGCGGGGACCCCGTCGACGGGCCGCGCCACCACGTCCCGCCGACTCAGCGCCCTCGCGTACGGCGCCGGCAGGACGAGCAGTCCCACGCCGGCGGCGACGAGGTCCACCGCGGCGGACACCTCGTCGGGCGATGCCGCGATGGGGTCGACCGGCTCGAGCCACCGCTCCCCTTCGAGATCGGCGATCCCCAGCGAGTCGAAGGCGGCGAGCTCGTGGTCCTTCTCGGCGAGAACGGCCATCGTCTCGGTGTACAGCGGGACCCGGAGCAGGCCGGCCGGCGCCGAGCGCGGTGCATCGTCGGGCTCGCGGAGGAAGATCACGTCGAAGCCGTCGTCGCCGGCGGAGTCCACGAGCTCCGCGCGCGGGTCCCCGGCGCGCCGGGCCGAGATCGGCACGCGCGGATTCCGCTCGCGCCACCGCGCGAGCCACTTGTCCGGCTGGACACCGGGGACGTAACCCACACGCAGGCGGGGGCCGATGCCCGAGTTCTCGTCGGTCATCGACCCCCGCCTGTCGTTCTCTCGTTCCGCGTCAGCCCAGGATCTTCCAGTCCTCGAGACCTTCGTACAGCGGCTTCGACGCGGCCAGCGCGGACACGCGCTCACGCAGGGCGGTGACGTCGGCGCCCGTCCCCGAGGCGAGGGCGGTGCCGATGATGTCCGCGACCTCACGGAAGTCCTCGGCCTCGAAACCACGGGTCGCCAACGCGGGCGTTCCGATCCGCAGGCCGGAGGTCACCATCGGCGGACGCGGGTCGAACGGCACCGCGTTACGGTTCACCGTGATCCCGACCTCGTGGAGGAGGTCCTCCGCCTGCTGGCCGTCGAGCTCGGAGTCACGGAGGTCGACCAGCACCAGGTGCACGTCGGTGCCGCCGGTGAGCACGGAGACGCCGGCGTCCTTGCAGTCCTGGGCCGTGAGCCGCTCGGCGAGGATCTGGGCACCCTCGATCGTGCGCTGCTGACGCTCGCGGAACTGCTCCGTCCCGGCGATCTTCATGGCGGTGGCCTTGGCGGCGATCGCGTGCATGAGCGGTCCGCCCTGCTGGCCCGGGAACACCGACGAGTTGAGCTTCTTGAACAGCTCGAGGTCGTTGGTGAGGATCATGCCGGAGCGCGGCCCGCCGAGCGTCTTGTGGACGGTCGTGGAGACGACGTCGGCGTGCGGGACGGGACTCGGGTGCAGGCCGGCGGCGACCAGGCCGGCGAAATGGGCCATGTCCACCCACAGCTTGGCGCCGACCTCGTCGGCGATCTCGCGGAACTTCGCGAAATCCAGGGTCCGCGGGTAGGCCGACCAGCCGGCGATGATGACATCCGGCTTCTCCGCCAGCGCCATCTCCCGGACGGTGTCCATGTTGACCTGCATGGTCTCCGGATCCACCTCGTAGGCGGCGACCTCGTAGAGCTGGCCGGAGAAGTTGAGCTTCATGCCGTGCGTGAGGTGCCCGCCGTGGGCGAGCGACAGGCCCATGATCTTGGAGCCCGGCTTCGCGAGCGCCATGAGCACCGCGGCATTGGCCTGGGCGCCGGCGTGCGGCTGGACGTTCGCGTACTTGGCGCCGAAGACCTCCTTGGCGCGGTCACGAGCCAGGTTCTCCACCACGTCCACGTGCTCGCAGCCGCCGTAGTAACGGCGACCCGGGTACCCCTCGGCGTACTTGTTCGTGAGCACCGAGCCCTGCGCCTGCAGGACCGAGCGCGGCACGAAGTTCTCCGACGCGATCATCTCGAGCGTGTCTCGCTGTCGGGCGAGCTCGCCGGCCATCGCCTCGGCGACCTCCGGATCGAGCTCGGTCAGGGAGGCGGTGAACACATCGGTGTTCGGGTCGGTCATCGTTGCTCCTCGCACGTGGGCTTTACACGTCGTACGAATCGTGTGGGGCCACGGCTCGTCTCGTCGTCGTCGTCGCCAGTCTAGTGCCACGCCACCCTGACACCCCCTCCCCCGTGGCCACCTGCCACAATCGGGAACCGTGAGCAGACAAGCCGGCGACTACACGCCGTACGTCGAGTTCGACCGTCGGAGCTGGCGGCGCCTGCGGCGTGCGATGCCCATGGTGCTCACCGAACAGGACCTCGAGGGCCTCCGGGGCCTGGGCGAACACCTCGACCTCGACGAGATCGCGGAGATCTACCTGCCACTGAGTCGGCTCATCCACCTGCAGGTATCCGCCAGACAGCGATTGTTCCAGTCGACCAATCTGTTCCTCGGCGAGACCGTGGACGCCCCCATGCCGTTCGTGATCGGCGTGGCCGGATCGGTGGCGGTCGGCAAGTCCACCTCCGCCCGTGTGCTGCGCGCGCTGCTCACCCGCTGGGACTCCCACCCCCGGGTGGACCTCATCACCACCGACGGCTTCCTTCACCCCAACCGCGAACTCCAGCGGCGCGGACTGATGCACCGCAAGGGCTACCCCGAGTCGTACGACCGGCGCGCGCTGCTGCGGTTCGTCACCGAGGTCAAATCCGGAGCCCCGGTCGTGCGCGCGCCGGTGTACTCACACACCAAGTACGACATCGTGCCCGGCGAGTTCATCGAGGTCCGCCGTCCGGACATCCTCATCGTGGAGGGGCTCAACGTCCTGCAGACGGGTCCGCGCCTCATGGTCTCGGACCTGTTCGACTTCTCGCTCTACGTCGACGCGCGGATCGAGGACATCGAACAGTGGTACGTCGAGCGCTTCCTCGAACTGCGGAGCACGTCGTTCTCCAACCCGAACTCGCACTTCGCGCACTACGCCGACCTGTCCGACAAGGCGGCCCGGCTCGCCGCCCGCGAGATCTGGATGTCGATCAACCGCCCGAACCTGGTGGAGAACATCCTGCCGACCCGGCCGCGCGCAACGTTGGTGCTGCGCAAGAACTCGGACCACTCCATCCAGCGGCTGCGCCTGCGCAAGATCTGACGCCTCGGGCGAGGTAGCCTCCTACACCGGCGGCGCGCCCGTCTCGCCCTCCGGAACACCTCGCCGCCGCAGCTCGGCCTCGGCGCGGTCGAGCCCGCCGTGTTCGAGCGCGGCCAGGGCACTGCGGTCCGACCACACCAGCCGCCCGTGCCGGCGCACCTCCACCTCGAGCTCGCCCGCGAGGTGTTCGATCGACCCGGCGGAGTTCCGCTTCTCCGACGGCAGCGGGACCGGCAGCACGTGCGCGCGGTCCAGGGGCGAACGCCCGCTGATCCGGACCTGCCAGCCGTAACCGCGGCCCTCGAACTCCCACCGCTCGTCGGTCACCTCGGCGCGGACCGGCGAGACGACCGGGTTGCCCAGCCGGATGACCTTCCCTCCGGGCAGTCGCACGACAACGGCCGTCACCTCGGTGCGCAGCGGCCCGGAGTGGATCTGCCCGCCGGCGAACGCCACGCACGTGTTCGGCTCGGAGAACGCCTGCGCCTGCCCCCACCACCACGAGTCGGGGAACCCCTCGGCGCCCCAGTTCTTCTCGCCGTACACCTCGGCGCCGTCGAACTCCCAGTGCTCGCCGTCGAGTTCGGCCCATCCGCTCGCGCGGCCGCCGAGCAGCCAGGGGTGCCAGTACTGGTTGAGGGCGGGGACGGACTGGAAGATGCTCGAGCCGCCGACGGCGTGGTGCGGCCACTGCACCGGGTCGGTGATGTTCACGTGCAGGCGAGCGCCCTCCCCCATGTCCACGCGGACCCCGTCGGGTCGGTACTCGAACAGTTCGCCGGAGCGGGCGCCGATCCGGTCCGGGTCGGCCCAGCCGTCGGGCGCGGCCATGAGGCGCAGGGTGGACGACGATGACGACGACGAAGAGCCCCCGTCTCCGTCCCGGCGCGATCCACCGGCCTCGATCGGGATCGGCGCCTCGTCGGAGGCGAGCCCGAGCGTCGCCCAGTGCCCGTCGGGTCCCCGGTTGACCCCGATGAGGGCGATCACCACGCGCCCGCGCTCGCGATCGGTGACGCGGAGGAAGTACCCCTCCATGGCCACGTCGTGTGCGCGGAGCGGATCGCCGAAGGGCAGGTCTGCGCCGGTCGCCCGGTATCGCCGGAGGAGTCCCATGCGGTTCAGCGTCCCACAACCGGCCTAGGGTGGAGCCGTGAATGCGACGCAACTCGGCCTCCGTCCGCCCCGGCATCGAGTCGACCCCCGCTGCCGACGGTGGTGGACGACCCAGGTCGCGCTGTGGACGCTCTGGCCCCTGCCTGTGCTGGTCGTACTGGGCCTGCTGCTCACCCCGTGGCTGCTCGCGGCGGCGGCCGTGTGGGCGGTCCTCACCGTCGCCGCGCTCGTCGTGGTCCCGCGGGTCCGGTGGGCCATCCACCGCTGGGAGGCCACGGACGACGCCATCTACAGTCGTAGTGGCCTGTTCTGGGAGGAGTGGCGCGCCGCTCCCCTGTCCCGTGTCCAGACGGTCGACAAGACCCGCGGGCCGCTCGAGCGGCAGTTCGGTCTGGCCACGGTCGTGGTGACCACCGCCTCGTCGAAGGGCGCGGTACGGATCAGCGCCCTCGACGCCGCGCTGGCCGAGGAGATGGTCGACCGCCTCACGATCCTTGCCGAGGACGACCAGAGGGACGCGACATGACCGTGCACGACGACGGCTGGGTACGCCTGGACCCCCGGACGATCCCCGCGACCACACTGGTGGCGGCGGGTGCTCTCGCCGCGACGGCCGTCCCCATCGGCCTGGGCATGGTGCTCAGTGGCCTAGGGATCGGGTGGGTGCTGTTCTGGACGATCGGCGGGGCCCTCGTCGGCACCGCCGCCACCGCCGTCACGGAGACCGCCCGCCTGGCCGTCACGCGATACCGGATCGACCCCCACCGCATCGAGCGCCGTGTCCGGTTCCTGTCGAGCACCACCACGACGCTGTCCACGAGCCGGGTGCGCAACGTGGAGATCACCGCGGACGTCATCCAACGCCGACTGGGCATCGCCACGGTCCGCCTGGCCAGCGGCGAGACCGACGGCTCGCGCATGTCCCTGGCTGCGCTAGACCGCGAGGTCGCCGAGGACCTGCGCCGGCACCTGCTCGCCGACCGGGCCACGACCGACACCAGCGAGATCCTCCGCCTCGACCCACGCTGGATCCGCTATGCCCCGGCCAGCGTCATGACGCCGCTGTTCGGCCTCCTGGGTATCGGGCTCGTGGTGCAGGTCGCCGACTGGTTCAACGCCGTCCCCCGGGTACTCGCGTGGATCTGGGACCGGATCGGGGCGCTGCCGATCCCGGTGATCGCGGTCGGCGTCCTGACGATCGCGCTCCTGCTGGGCACGATCGCCTCGGTGGCCCTGTTCATCGAGAACTGGTGGAATCTACGACTCGACCAGCACGAGGACGGATCACTGGAACTGCGGCGCGGTCTGGTGGTGGGCCGTCACACCACCTTCGATGGCCGGCGTATCCGGGGAGTGACACTCCACGAACCCCCGGGGTTCCGCGCTCTGGGCGCCGCACGGCTCGATGTGATCGCCTCGGGCGTCGGTATCGGCAAGGACGAGGACGGCAAGCAGAAGCAGAGCCCGGGGCTCGTACCCGCCTCCCCCCTCGATGTGCCGACCGGCGTCGCCGAGACCGTGCTCGGTGAGCCCGTCCCCGGCGACCTCTCCGCCCATCCGCCCGCCGCGCGTCGCCGCAGGATCGTACGGGCGACCGCGGTCGTCGTCGTCGTCACCGCCGTGGCCCTCGTCCCGGGCGTGATCTGGACGTGGCTGTGGTGGGTCCCGCTGCTGGCGTTCGCTCTGTCCTCGGCAGTGGCGCTCTGGATCGCGGTCGACAACTCGCGCGGACTCGGGCACGCGGTCACCGGCGGGGTGGTGGCGTTGCGCAAGGGGTCGCTGATGCGACGCACCGACGTCCTCGAGCGGGAGGGGATCCTCGGATGGAACATCCGGCGCTCGCCGCTGCAGCGTCGCGCCGGGTTGGCCACGCTGGTCGTCACCGCGGCCGGCGGAGGGGGCGCCTTCCGGGTGCCTGACGTGGGCCTCGAGCAGGCGCCGGAACTGTGGCGCACCGCCGGCCCGGTGTGGGACCACCTGTCCTGCTAGACAGTCGGCCTCACTAATCGGCCTCACCAGACGCCCCGGTCAGTCGGCGTCCACGGGCCTGTCGTCGGTGGCCGGATCCAGCTTCCGGACCAGACTGGGCGCCAGGTCGGACAGCGCGTACTCGTCGAGGAGCCGCCGGGCCTCGTCGTCGTCGACCCCGGCGAAGACCCGCCCGATCGTGACCCCGTGCGTGGGCACGGCGACCACCCGGATCTCATCCCCGGCCTCGACGGGGCCCGCGGCGAGGACCCGCGCGTACGCGCCGGGTCGCCCGCCCTCGGTGAAGCGCCGCACCCAGCGCGGCTTGCCCACGTGGTGGCCGAAGGTCTGACACGGGATCCGCGGCGTCGTGACCTCCATGCGCAGGCGGCCCACCTCCAGCACGGTGCCGATCTGCAACTGCGAGGTGTCGACGCCGGTCACGCGAAGGTTCTCGCCGAAGTACCCGGGCGGGATCGGGCCGCCGAACTCGGGCTCCCACTGCTCGACGTCGGACTCCGAGAGCAGGTAGACGGCCTTCCACACCCCTCCGTGATGCTGGCGGTCTGCCTGGACGTCGCCGTGGAGGCCGTACTCGCGCACCTGGACGGGGCCGTCGACGGGCCGCTTGTCGATCGCGGTGACGCCGACCCGGCCGGGCACCTCGAGCAGTCGGTCCACCACGCACACGGCGCGGACGGTGAACCCCTCGCCCACGGTGATCGGCGCGCGCTCCGCCTCCGCGCCGGCCATCACTGACCGAACCGACGGTTGCGGGCTCCGTACTCGCGCATCGCCCGGAGGAAGTCGACCCGCCGGAACGCCGGCCAGTACGCCTCGGTGAACCAGATCTCCGAATACGCGCTCTGCCACAGCAGGAAGCCCGAGAGCCGCTGCTCGCCCGAGGTGCGGATCACGAGGTCCGGGTCGGGCTGGCCCGAGGTGTAGAGGTGCTCGCCGATGCCGTCGACGGTGATCGCGTCGACCAGCTCCTGCCCGCTGCAGCCCTTGTCGATCAGCTCCTGGACCAGCTCGCGGGCGGCGTCGGCGATCTCCTGCCGCCCGCCGTACCCCACCGCGACGTTGACCTTGACGCCCGGCCGGCCCCTGCTCACCTGCTCGGCGTGGCGCAGTCGCTCCGCGAGCCAGTCCGGCAGCACCTCGAGACGCCCGACGATCCGGACCTCCCAGTTCTTCCCCGGGCCGGTGATCTCGTCCACCACGTCCGCGATGATCTGCAGCAGTTCATCGAGTTCCTCGGCATCGCGACCGAGGTTCTCCGTGCTGAGCAGGTAGATGGTGGCGACGTCCACACCGAGGTCGTCACACCAGCCCAGCATCTCGGCGATCTTGACCGCGCCCGCCCGGTGACCGTGCGCGACGTCGGTGAACCCCGCCTCGCGTGCCCACCGGCGGTTCCCGTCCGCCATCACGGCGATGTGCCGCGGCAGCCTCGACTCGTCCAACGAGGCGCGGAGGCGCGCTTCGTACAGCGAGTACAGGGGGAAGGAGACGGCCACGCGGAAAGGGTACCGCGCGGCGTCGCCCGCCCAGTGGTGCCCCTCGGGCCGCCGTCCCCGGGCCGACAGGGGCGCGGGGCCGACGGCGAGGGCCGCGGCGGGGCCGGCGGCGAGGGTGGCGGCGGTCAGCCTCGTCGGCCCCGGCGGACGGCCGCGGCGAGCGCGCGCAGGCTGTCGGCGGTGGTGTCCCAGCCGATGCACGCGTCCGTCACGGACCGGCCGTACACCAGCTCGTCGGCCTCGACGGACTGGGCGCCGGGCTCGAGGAAGCTCTCGATCATCAGTCCGGAGATGCCCTGCTCCCCCGCGCCGATCCGCTCGGCCAGCTCGGCCACGACCTCGGCCTGCCGCTCGTGCGACTTGCCCGAGTTGGCGTGGCTCGCGTCCACCATCACCAGACCGGGCAGCCCGACCTTGCCGACCGCCGCGACGGCCGAGGCCACGGATTCGGCGTCGTGGTTGGGTCCGCCGGTCCCGCCGCGGAGAATGACGTGGCAGTCGGTGTTGCCGGCGGTCTCCACGACCGCGGCACGCCCGTCGGCGTCGGTGCCGAAGAACACGTGCCGCGCCGCCGACGACCGGCAGCCGTCGACCGCGACCTGGACCTCGCCGTCGGTCCCGTTCTTGAAGCCCACCGGCATCGACAGTCCCGACACCAGCTGACGATGTACCTGGCTCTCCGTGGTGCGGGCGCCGATCGCGCCCCACGAGACGGCGTCGGCGATGTACTGCGGGCTGGTCGGCTCGAGGAACTCGGTCCCCACGGGTAGCCCCAGGTCGAGCACGTCGAGCAGCAGGGTGCGGGCGGTGCGCAGGCCGCGCGGGATGTCGTAGCTCCCGTCGAGCGCGGGGTCGTTGATGAGGCCCTTCCACCCGACGGTGGTCCGGGGCTTCTCGAAGTACACGCGCATCACGATGAGCAGGTCCTCGGCCGTCTCCTCCGCGAGCGCGGCGAGTCGCGCCGCGTAGTCGAGGGCCGCCTCGGTGTCGTGGACCGAACACGGGCCGACCACCACGAGCAGGCGGTCATCGCGCCCGGCGAGCACGTCGGCGACCTCGGCGCGGCTGCGCTCGACCAGCGCCTCGCGGGCCTCGCCCAGCGGGAGCTCGCCGAGGATCTCGGTCGGCGTCGGCAGCGGGGAGTAGGACAGGACTCGCCTGTCGGCGGTCTGGGTGGGGTTCTCGGCGGTGACGGTCACGGCTGTGCACTCCTGGCGATGTGGTCGTGGCGGGCCGGGTGCCGTGATCTCTTCGGTGCCCTGTGTCTCGCGCACCCGGATCCGCCGTCTGGAAAGGCGGAAGGCGGCGACCATGGTGGTCACCGCCTCTGGGCTCCGGGTGTCGAGACGTCCGTCTAGCGGACGCGTGCGCTCGCGGCGCGGGCTCCACCCGGAGCCCACATAAAGCGCCAATAAGCGCGAGCGTTCGACATGCCGGACACGATAGCAGACGGACCCGGGCCGGCCGGAATCGCCTCGCAGCCCTACCCCGACAGCCGCTCCCGCGCCTGGCGTGTCGCCCGCGAGGCTGGCGTGTCGCTCCCGCGCCTGCTCGACCAGGACGCAGCCGCGTCCCGCCATGGCGTCTGGCGTGCACCGCTGCGCAGGCCAGACGCCGTCGCGAGGGGCGGCTGCGGAACCGTCCACACCGGGGCAGGCCGTGCGGACACCCGCCATGTGAGGGGGAATACCGCGCCACGCCCTGTTGTTTGACATGTCAGCAAGTTAGGATGGGGACACCACCAGACGAGAGGCCACCATCATGCAGTTCGGAATCTTCAGCATCGCCGACATCACCCCGGACCCCACCACCGGGCGGATACCCACCGAGCACGAGCGACTGGAGGCGGTCGTCGAGTACGCCACTCTGGCCGAGCAGGTGGGCCTCGACGTCTTCGCGCTGGGTGAACACCACAACCCGCCGTTCGTGACGTCCTCCCCCACCACGACGCTGGGCTACATCGCGGGCAGGACCTCCGAGATCATCCTGTCGACGGCCACCACCCTGATCACCACCAACGACCCGGTGAAGATCGCCGAGGACTACGCCATGCTGCAGCACCTGGCAGGCGGCCGGGTGGACCTGACGATGGGCCGTGGCAACACCGGCCCGGTCTACCCGTGGTTCGGGCAGGACATCCGGCAGGGCCTGCCGATCGCGATCGAGAACTACGAACTGCTCCACCGCCTGTGGCACGAGGACGTCGTGGACTGGGAGGGCAAGTTCCGCACGGCCCTGCAGCAGTTCACCTCGACCCCGCGCCCGCTGGACGGCGTCGCGCCCTTCGTGTGGCACGGCTCGATCCGCTCGCCGCAGATCGCCGAGCAGGCCGCGTTCTACGGAGACGGCTTCTTCCACAACAACATCTTCTGGCCGATCCACCACACCAAGCAGATGGTCGAGCTGTACCGCCGCCGCTACGAGCACTACGGCCACGGCTCGGCGGACCAGGCGATCGTCGGCCTGGGCGGGCAGTTCTTCGCCCGCACCAACAGTCAGGACGCGGTCGACGAGTTCCGCCCCTACTTCGACAACGCCCCGGTCTACGGCCACGGCCCGTCGCTGGAGGACTTCACGGCCCAGACCCCGCTGACCGTCGGCTCGCCGCAGCAGATCATCGACCGATACATGACCATGCGCGAGCACGTGGGCGACTACCAGCGTCAGCTGTTCCTCATCGACCACGCCGGCCTGCCCCGCAAGACCGTTCTCGAGCAGATCGAGATCCTGGGCACCGAGATCGTGCCGACCCTGCGACTGGAACTCGACGCACTGCGCCCGGCCCACGTCCCGGACGGGCCGACCCACGCCGGGCGAGTGGCCGCCCGCGACGCCGACCTGGCCGCCGCCGGCGATCCCACCTATTCCGACGCGTACCGCTTCGGCACCGGCGACAACTGGACGGGCCTCACCGCCGAGGGCGGTCAGCGCGCCCAGGAGCAGTCGCTGGCCCGCGCCCGCCGCAACCAGGCCCGCCTCGCCGAGGCGCCGGCCGGGAAGGACTCCAAGTGACCGACTCCCACGACAGCCACTCCGCCGGGCGGCCGCTCAACCTCGTCGTCGTCGCCGCCGGAACCTCGGTGCCCTCCAGCACCCGGATGCTCGCCGACCAACTCACCGCCGCGACCCGCGACGCGCTCGCGCGGCACGGCCAGAGGGTCGACGTGACGGTCCTCGGGGCCCGCGAACTGGCGCACGAGGTCGTCGACGCCACTTTCACCAGGTTCCCCGGGGAGAAACTGGCCGCGGCGATCGACGAGATCGGCCGGGCGGATGGGCTTATCGCGGTGACGCCCATCTACAACCAGTCGTTCTCGGGCCTGTTCAAGTCGCTGTTCGACGTCATCCAACCCGGCACGATCGCCGGCGTGCCGGTGGCGTTGGGCGCGACCGGCGGAACCGCGCGTCACTCGCTGGCGGTCGACTACGCACTGCGGCCGATGTTCGCCTACCTCAAGGCCGACGTCGTGCCCACGACCGTGTTCGCGGCGTCCGAGGACTTCGGCGCCGTGGCCACCGACGGCGACGAGGACTCGCTGCGCGCCCGTACCGCGCGAGTGGGGACCGAACTGTCGGACTACATGCTGCGGTTCGCCGGGGTCACCGCCGGCGCGGTGGCGCCGACGCGCGCGGACTCCGGTCGGGGACGGAAGACCGACGACGACGAGTTCAGCGACTTCGTCCCGATGGGCGACCTCTTGGGCCGCTGAACCGGCGGGCAGGTCCTGCCCCCGGCGGGGTGTGCGGCCCGGCCCCGACGCAGACCGTCAGCGGGGGTCGGGCTGCCCGTCGGTCGACTCCAGGGGCGGGACGGCGCCGCGGTCGGTGCCCTCGTCGGCGAGCTGATCCGGCTCGGGATGCTCGGTGTCGAAGCTCTCCGGCAGGTTCTTGATGTGCTTGTTCATGTTGCGGATGAGCAGCACGGTGGCGATGAGCAACAGCAGGATCACCGGGATACCGATCGGCGATGCCTTGCCGAACTCCGGCCCCACCGGGTTGTCGTTGTACCCGGGCGTACCGGGCGACTGGTTCTGCGCGAGCACCATCGCCGACTGGTACGCCAGGATCTGGACGTCCGGTCCCAGGGTGATCATCGTGGGTCCTCACTCGTGCTCGGGCCGACGGGGAGCGCGACGTAGGGGTCGACTCCCTCGAACAGGTCTGTCTCGTATTCTCCCTCACCGAGCTCGGGAAAGCCCACCCGGCTGGCGGCGAGCTCGAACTCCTCGGTGGGCCACACCCGCTGCTGCATCTCCACGGGTGCGGCGAAGAACCAGCCGTTGGGGTCGATCTGGGTGGCGTGGGCCAGCAGTGCCGAGTTGCGCTGCTCGAAGTAGTCAGCGCACTCGACCCGCGTGGTGACCCGCTCCATGATGTCGGGGCGGTCCCCCCAACGCGACAGGAACTCCTCGAAGTGGCGCACGCCATCGCGGGCGAACAGTTCGTCGTCCAGCAGCTGGAGGCGACTCTTGGGGAATCCGTGGGTGTAGTAGACCTTGGCGATCGCCCACGGCTCACCGGCGTCCTGATACCGGTCGGGGTCGGCGGCGGCCTCGTACGCGGCCATCGACGCCGAGTGCACCTTCAGGTGATCCGGGTGGGGATATCCACCGTTCTCGTCGTAGGTGATCATCACGTGGGGACGGAACTCCCGGATCCTGCGGACCAGGGACTCGGTGACCTCGTCGTCGTCGGCCAGGGCGAAACATCCCTCCGGCAGGGGTGGCGTGGGGTCACCCTCCGGCAACCCCGAGTCCACATATCCCAGCCAGTGGTGGTCGACCCCCAGGATGTCGGCCGCGCGCGCCATCTCACGCACCCGGACGCCCGTCAGGTCCGCGACGATGTCGGGGCGGTCCATCGCGGGGTTGAGGATGTCGCCCCGCTCGCCCCCGGTGCACGTCTCCACCAGCACGTGGACGCCCTCGGCGACGTACCTGGCCATGGTTGCCGACCCCTTTGACGACTCGTCATCGGGGTGGGCGTGGACCGCCATCAGCCGCAGACCGGCCATCGGGAGCACCTGCCGTTCTTCTCACGTGAGTGGATGACCGCACCATTCTATGGGCGTCGGCCCAGGCGCCGCCCCCGGCGGGGCCCGCCGGCGACCCCCGGCCGTCCCCGCCAGCGTGCCCCGATACCCTGGTTCCATGAGTGAGCCGAGGTCGGACGCCCCGTCGCAGCCCCCCGTGGGCCCGCCCGCGGACCGGTACGCGACCGCCGACCGCGGCTCGAACCTGACCGGCAAGGTCGTCGCCGTCATCCTGGCGCTGCTCGTGGGCGGCCTCGTGGTCGCCGGCGTCTACACGACGTGGCGACTCAACCAGACGCCGGACATCACCGGTGAGGCGATCGGGGTGGAGGTCGTCGACGAGACCCGGGTCGACCTGACGTTCACCGTGACGCGCGAGGAGCCCGGCACACCCGCCTACTGCATCATCCGGGCCCAGGAGGAGTCGAAGGGCGAACTCGGCCGACGCGAGGTGTACGTCCCACCGTCGGAGAACACCACGATCCAGATCGACGCGTCCGTCTTCACCACCGGACGCGCCTTCGCCGCGGACGTCTACGGGTGTGGCGACGACGTCCCCGACTACCTGCGCAGGTAGGGCCGCAGACGGCGCGGCCGTCAGGGCCGCGCGTAACGGACGGCGAGCAACGGCGCCTGTGTTAGAATCGGCGCTTCAGCACGGCTCCATTTTTCGCGGGGCCGTGTTTTTCTTACATCACGCACGCGAACAGATTGGAGTGCGCTCATGGCGAACGACACCCAGGTCCACTGGTTGACCCAGGAATCGTACGACCGCCTCATGGCCGAGAAGGAGGCGCTGATCGCCAACCGTCCGGTCATCGCCGCCGAGATCAACGAGCGGCGCGAGGAGGGCGACCTCAAGGAGAACGCCGGCTACCACGCCGCGCGTGAGCAGCAGGGCCAGGAGGAGGCCCGCATCCGGACCATCGACGACCTGCTGGCCAACGCCCAGGTCGGCGAGACGCCCACCGAGTCCGGTGTCGCGCTCATCGGCTCCGTCGTCCGCGCCTACTACAACGGCAACGAGGACACCAAGGAGACCTTCCTCATCGGTACCCGCGGCGAGGGTTCCGGCAAGGACGACCTCGAGATCTACTCCCCCGAGTCCCCGCTCGGCAAGGCCGTCCTCGGCGCCAAGAACGGGGAGAGCCGCGAGTACACCGCCCCCAACGGCAAGAAGGTCGCCGTCACCATCGTGACCGCGGAGCCGTACCACAGCTGACCGGCTGAAGACGGGGACCGGTGGTACGTTCTTCACGAATGTCGGGTCGCCTCCAGGCGGGCCCGAATCCGCCCCGGCGTAGCAGGAGTTCCACGTGTCAGACGGTTCCCAGGACAGGCCCCACGGCCCGGCCCCGACTATCGAAGCGGCGGCCGGGCGGGTCCTGGGACCGGCACTACGGACGGGTCAGTCCCCCTTCGAGGACGACCTCTACACGTGGACGCCCGAGGTGGCCGAGGAGCTGGCCCGCCGTCTGGACTCCGACCCCGAGGAAGGGGCCGCCGGCGCGGCGCCCGGGTCGACACGCTCCCCCGTGATGCAGGCGCTGCACGACCAGCTCGAGGGCGCCCCGCGGCCCGTGGTCCTGCTCGCCGCCGAGCTGCTCTTCATCCAACAGCTCCCCCTGTCCACGGTCACGGCCCGCCTCAAGCGCGGCCGCGTCCGCGACGTCCTCTCCTGGATCGAGGACGCGCCCGCGATCCCCACCGATCTCGACGAGGTCCTCAGCGAGAAGGGCCCGCTCACCGGCGGCCTGGGTTTCAACGTGCAGATGCGCGAGCACCTGCGCTGGCTGTGCTCGTTCGTCATCCACTGGGCCGAGCTCGACGCGTCCGTCCGGGACGCCGCGCTGTCGGATCCGTGGGAATTCCAGCGCGCGGCCCGCTCCACCCCCGGTGACTGGCGGGCCATCCGCTACAGCCTCCAGTACCTCGTGTGGCCCGGCTACTTCCAGCCGATCGTCAAGCACGAACACAAGACCCGCATCCGCGACGCGTTCGCCGACCTCATCGGCGGCCCGTCCGGCATCGACGAGCTGGACATCGACCAGGACCTGCACCGCATCTCCGAGGTGCTGTCCGCGCAGCTCGGCCAGCCCGTCGACTGGTACCGCGGCTCCGTGGCCAACCAGTGGCAGCGCCACCGCGACGACCACTCCCGGCGCGCCTGGCTCGTGCGGCCCGGCCGCGGCGGCGTCGGCCAGGCCGGCCAGTGGGTCGCCCAGAACCGCATCGCGCTGCCCGCCTCGCACCTGCCGCGGATCCCCGCGCACGCCAGCCGGCTCGAGGTGTCCCAGGCCGTCGAGCAGGGCTACCCGCACCTGGACTACCAGGCCCGGTTCCAGCTCACCGCCGAGCTGCACACCTTCCTGTCCCGGATGAACCCGCAGGACGTGGTGGCCACTGTCGCCGACGCCAAACTGCATCTGGGCACCCTCACCGACGACCTCGGCTACGTCGACGACGGCGGCCAGCAACTCGAGCGTTCGGTGCTGTGGAGCACCGTCACCCTCGACCTGGAGACCCTGCCCAGTCCTCTGTCCGAGTTGATCGGCGAGCCCGGCACGGTCGTCGACCTCACCGACGGCCTGGACGCGATGCTGTCGGCGATGCACCCCGGGCGCCACTCCGCGGAGTCGCAGGTCGCCGAGGCGCCCGCCGCCGGGGCGGTGCCGACCCTGCCCGAGGTCACCGACGAGCTGGCGGACGGCCTGCACATGCCCCGCGAGGAGCTGCAGGAGATCGTCGACACCCTGCAACAGCGTCAGCAGATCGTGTTCTACGGCCCGCCCGGCACCGGCAAGACCTTCCTCGCCCAGGAACTGGCCCGCTTCCTCGCCGGCCCCGACGACCCCAGCCGGGTCCAGCTGGTGCAGTTCCACCCCAGCTACGCCTACGAGGACTTCTTCGAGGGCTACCGGCCCACGCTCACCGAGTCGGGGCAGCCCGGCTTCGCTCTCCAGGCCGGGCCGCTGCGGCGCCAGGCCGCGCGGGCGACCTCGGAGTCGGGCCGCGAACACCCGAGCTTCCTCATCATCGACGAGATGAACCGCGCCGACCTGGCCCGCGTGTTCGGCGAGATGTACTTCCTGCTGGAGTACCGGGACCGGACCGTGCTGCCGCAGTACTCCCCCGACACCTCGTTCCGGCTGCCGCGCAACCTGTTCATCATCGGGACCATGAACACCGCCGACCGGTCGATCGCCATGGTCGACGCCGCCATCCGCCGACGCTTCGCGTTCATGGAACTGCACCCCGACACCCCACCGGTGGCCGGCGTGCTGCGACGCCACCTCGAGGCGCGCGGCGTGACGACCGAGCCCGCGGAGCTGCTCGAGGCGCTCAACTCCGAGATCGACGACTCCGACCGCGACCTGCGGATCGGGCCGTCGTACTTCATGAAGGACCAGGCCACCGAGCCGGGCGGCCTCGAGGCGATCTGGCGGTTCGACCTCCTCCCGCTGCTCGAGGAGCACTACTACGGGCGGCTCACCCGCGCCGAGGTGCACGAGCGGTTCGGCCTCGCGGCGTTGCGCCGCAAGATCGGGCGGGCGTGACCGCAACTCCGACGCGCGCCGGCGCGCCGGCGTCGGCACAGTCGCCGGCGTCGCCGGTGGCGCTCGAGTTCGACGAGTTCGACCGACGTGGCCGACTGGTCAACCTGAGCTGGGAGGGTGCGCAGCACCTGTCGCAGACCGGACTCGTGGAGGTGCTGCCCGCCGGCCGTGACACGTGGCGGCTCATCCCCTGCGGCGCGGTCGGCTCGGTCCGCGTCGAAGGCCTGTCGGTGCGGGTCATGCCCGCCGCCAGCCTCGGCCTGACGCAATTGTTCTTCCTGCTCGACCACGCGGCCGACGACCCGTTCCTGTCCTCGTCCGTGCAGGCCAGGGACGACGACGAGCTGTGGACCTCCGTCGCCGAGTCCATGGCCCGGTTGGCGCACCGGGCCCTGTCCGCCGGGCTGCTGCGCGGGTACCGCAGGGTGGACGAGGCGCTGACCACCGTGCGCGGCCGGATCCGCCTGGGTGACCAGATCCGCCGCCACCCGGGCATGACCATCCCGCTCGAGGTCACCTACTCCGAGTTCACCCCGGACATCGCAGAGAACCGCATCCTGCGGACGGCCGCCCACCGCCTCCAGTTCCTGCCCGAGCTGCCCGATGCCACCCGCCGCCAGCTGGCGATGGTCGACGCCCGACTCTCGGATGCCACGCTCATCGGCCAGGGCGCGCCCGTGCCGGCGTGGACGCCCAGCAGGCTCAACGCCCGCTACCAGGACGCGCTGGCGTTGGCGGACCGCATCGTGCGGCGGATCTCGGTGGAGGTCGAGGACGGTCACGCCGCGTCGGCGGCTTTCGTCACCGAAATGCCGGCACTGTTCGAACGCTTCGTGGAAGCCGAGCTGACCGCCGCCCTCGACGGCCGGGGTGGTCGGCTGCTGCAGAACCCCGTCGTCAACCTGGATTCCGGTGCCGAGGCGGACGACGCGCCGTCGGGGCGTCACAGCGCGCCGTCCGACGACGGTGACCACATCTCCGTGCGCACGGGGTTGGTGTACGAGGTCGACGGCGAGCCCGTCACCACGTTCGTCCCGACCTATCCCACGGACCGCCGGGCCCGCGCCGCCGAGCACTATCGACTGTTGGCCGCCTGCACCGCGCTCGGGGTGGACCGCGCGTACCTGGTCTACCCGGCCCAGCGGCGCGACGATTCCCCCCAGCCCCGACGGATCGTCCACACCGACATCTCGATCGTGGAGTACCCGATCGATCTCTCGCGCGGGCCCGCCGAGAGCAGGAGGGCTATCGTCGAGTTGGCCCAGCACGCCCGTGAGCTGGCCGCTCCGTCCGCCGCACGCCACCGAACAGCCTCACGTCACGACGCCGGGGCCCACCACAGCGCAGAGTCCGACCACAACGCAGAGTTCGACCACAACCCAGAGGGGAGACGACACGCCCGATGACCGACGCCGACGACGCCTCCCGACGCATCTGGATGAGCCTCGGGCTGGCAGCCGTGGGCACGGTGGGGGCGTACCGCGGCGCGCAGGAGGTACTCACGCAGCAGGCCAGGATCGCCCGCCGGGTGATCCCCAAGCCGACGTCGCGGCCCTACTCCGGCGACGGGCTCTACCGGCCCAGGGCCAGCGCGCCCGAACCGTGGCGGCCCGGCATGACGTGCGACGTGCACATGATGATCTTCGGCGACTCGCTCGCCGCCGGCCTGGGCGCCGACTCCCCTGACGAGCTGCCCGGCGTGCTGCTGGCACGCGGCCTGGCCGAGGAATCCGGGTGGAACGTGCGGCTGAGCATCAAGGCGATCGTCGGCGCCACCTCCAAGGGACTGCCCGGGCAGATCGAGGCCATGCAGATCGCGCACGGCGACCCCGACATCTCGGTGATCCTCATCGGCGGCAACGACATCACCTCCCGCAACGCGATCGGCCCCTCGGCCCGCCGCGTGGGCGAGGCCGTGCGGGCGCTGCGGGAGAACGGTTCACACGTCGTCGTGGGCACCTGCCCCGACCTGAGCATCATCAAGCCGGTCCCCCAGCCGTTGCGATCGGTCATGTCCGGCCTGAGCCGACGCCTGGCCGCCGCGCAGGCCGTGCAGGCCCGCAGGGCCGGCGGCGTCCCCGTCTCCCTCGCGGAGACCCTTGCGCCCGAGTTCCACCGTCGCGGCGAGAGCCTGTTCTCGCCCGACCGCTTCCACCCCAACTCCGCCGGATACGAGCTCGCCGCCGGCCTGCTGCTGCCCGCCGTGTGCGTTGCCCTGGGCGTGTGGGACGAGATTCCCGAGGAGCACGTGCCGCGCGACGCCGAGGAGGCCGCCGCGTCGCTGGAGGCCGCCGAGAGCGCCGCGGCAGACGCTGCGTCGGATGCCCGCGCGGAACCGGACGCCGATTCCTCCGACGCCGCCTCTCCGGCCGAGCACCGCGAGTCCGTGGTGGCCCGGCTGACCAAGCGCCTGACCGACTTCGCCCGCACTCACGAGGATGCGAACGACGGTGACCGGAACACGTTCCTGCATAATGAGGACGTGGACGGTGACCCCGAGAGCACGGGCGAGGCCCGTGAGGCCGCGGACACCCTCCGACGCCGTAGCCGGATCCTGACACCGACCCGCTCGACGCGGGACGACCCGGATCCCCAGGACTGACCCGACCACACCAGCACTCACCCGCAACGAAGGAGCTCTCCATGCCGGAAGCCGTGATCGTCTCGTACGCCCGTTCCCCCATCGGGCGCGCCAACAAGGGTTCCCTCGTGGGCATCCGCTCCGACGACCTCACCGCCCAGATGGTCAAGGCCGCGCTGGACAAGATCCCCGCGCTCGACCCCACCCAGATCGACGACCTCATGTTGGGGAACGGGCTGCCCGGCGGCCAGCAGGGGTTCAACATGGCCCGCGTCGTGTCGGTCCTCGCCGGCCTGGACACCGTGCCCGGCACCACCGTCAACCGCTACTGCTCCTCTTCGCTGCAGACCACCCGCATGGCACTGCACGCGATCAAGGCCGGGGAGGGTGACGTGTTCATCTCCGCCGGCGTGGAGACCGTCTCCAACTTCCAGTACGGCACCTCCGACCACATCCCGAACACCCACAACCCGATCTTCGCCGACGCCGAGGCCCGCACCGCCGCGCGCGCCGAGGGCGGGGCCCCTGTGTGGACCGACCCGCGCGCCGAGGGCCTGCTGCCCGACGTGTACATCCCGATGGGCCAGACCGCCGAGAACGTGGCCCAGATGACCGGCATCACCCGCGAGGAGCAGGACCGCTGGGGCGTGCGCTCGCAGGAGCGCGCCGTGGCCGCCGTCGACCGTGGCCACTTCGCCAATGAGATCACCCCGGTGACGATGCCCGACGGCACCGTCGTCTCCGCCGACGACGGCCCGCGGCCCGGCACCACCTACGAGAAGATCTCGCAGCTCAAGCCGGTCTTCCGTCCCGACGGCACCATCGCGGCCGGCAACTGCTGCCCGCTCAACGACGGTGCTGCCGCCCTGGTGATCATGTCCGATACCAAGGCCAAGGAGCTGGGCCTGACCCCGCTCGCGCGCGTCGTCTCCACCGGCGTGTCCGGCCTGTCGCCCGAGATCATGGGCCTGGGGCCGATCGAGGCCGTCAAGAACGCCCTGCGGATCGCCGGCAAGTCGATCTCCGACATCGACCTGTTCGAGATCAACGAGGCGTTCGCCGTGCAGGTGCTCGGCTCGGCCCGCGAGCTCGGCATCGAGGAGGACAAGCTCAACATCAACGGCGGTGCCATCGCGCTCGGCCACCCCTTCGGTATGACGGGCGCCCGCATCACCGCGTCGCTGCTCAACAACCTGCAGGCCGAGGACAAGCAGTTCGGCGTCGAGACCATGTGCGTCGGCGGCGGCCAGGGCATGGCGATGGTGCTCGAGCGCCTCAGCTGATCCCATCCGGCGTGGCCTGAGCCCGCGCCACCCCGCGGCACTGCGAGCGCCCCGGGCACGCTTCTCTCGAGGAAGTGTGCCCGGGGCGCTCTCGCCGTTGGTCCTGCAGCCGGCTACCCCGGCGGCGCCCGCGGGGTGTACGAGGCGGGCCGGGCACGCCGGCCGCCGCCGGAACCCCATCGCCGCCACACCCGAAATGCCGACGACCCCGGCTCCCCTCGCGGGGGGCCGGGGCCGTGGGATTCGCCGGAACCTGACCTGATCAGTCAGGCAGCGCTACAGCTCGCGCCGGTCAGTCGCGGAAGTAGCTCATGAGGCGGAGGATCTCGACGTACAGCCACACCAGGGTGACCGTGAGGCCGAGCGCGACGCCCCACGCCATCTTGGACGGGGCACCGGCGCGCACGAGGCGGTCGGCGTTGTCGAAGTCCATCAGGAAGCTGAACGCGGCCAGGCCGATGCACAGGAGGGAGAAGCCGATCGCGATCGGGCCGCCGTCGTAGAGCGGGTTGGTGCCGGTGAACAGGCTCAGCACGATGCTGCCCAGGGCCGCGAACAGCACGCCGACGATCGCGGCGGACATGAAGCGGGTGAACTTGGGCGTCACGCGCACGGCGCCGGTCTTGTAGACGAACAGCATGCCCACGAAGACGCCGATGGTGCCGAGGATCGCGGCACCCACCGCGCCGAGGACGCCGCCGGTCCCCTGCAGGTCGATGGTGAACAGGTACGTCGCCGCGCCGACGAACAGCCCCTCGAGGGCGCCGTAGGTCAGGGTGACGGGCGCGGAGTCCATCTTGCGCGCGAAGGTGGCGATCAGAACGGTGATCAGGCCGCCGATGCCGCCGACCAGGATGAACGGGAACAGCAGCCCCGGGTTCATCGTGATCAGGTAGAAGGAGATCGTGCCGACGATGGCGAGCAGACCGAGGGTCGTGCCGGTCTTCGCGACCACATCATCGATCGTCATGGGCCGCGTGTCGGCGGCGAACTGCGGGTGCGCCTGCGGGGCACCGTAACCGGCCTGGGCACCGAAGCCCTGCTGGCCGTACTGGCCCTGCTGGAAGGCGCCACGGCCGGCACCACCGAGATGGGTGGCGCCGCGGGCACTGTCCGTGGACAGTGAACTGAAGACCGGGTTGCTACTGGTGCGCATCGAGGTCCCTTCGGAATTGTCGGGGAAGGTCGTTGGTCGAGAGTCCCCGCCGGGTCACCGACGAATCACTCGTACATAGTCAACGCGCGGGCTCACCTGTGTGTTCCCGGCGCCGATACCTATCTTGCCCGATCCGTTCGCCCGGCCCGGAACGACTCACGGGAACGACGACGACGACGACGAAGATTTCAGCGCCGAGCGATTCTGCGGTCCCCGACGCCGCGGATCATTCGCAGGCGACACCGTCGTCGTCGCGGTCCAGTTTCGAGGCGTACCCCGGCTGCCCGCGGTACAGCGGCGCGACGCCGGCGGCCCGGGCCGCCGAACAGTTGGCGTAGTACGCCGCCTGCGGG
Source organism: Dietzia sp. Die43 (assembly GCF_024519835.1). Classification (NCBI taxonomy): domain Bacteria; kingdom Bacillati; phylum Actinomycetota; class Actinomycetes; order Mycobacteriales; family Dietziaceae; genus Dietzia; species Dietzia sp. Die43. The sequence continues at coordinate 242,759 of NZ_JALJRF010000002.1, forward strand.
ACCGGCTCGGCGACCGGGGCGGGCGCGTAGGTCTGCGGCGGGGCGTACGTCTGGACCGGGGCGGGCGCGTACGTGGGCTCGGGAGCCACCGGCTGCCGGGGCGCGGACTCCGACTCGACGGCGACGGGCGTGACCGGGGTCGCCGAGGCCGGTGAACTCGTGGGGGTCTGCGTCACGGTGGTCGTCGGCGCCGCGGCCCGGGCCGTGGTGGTGACGGTGCTGGTCGCGGCCACCGGGCTCGAGGCCGGGGTCGGCGTGGGCGCGGGGGTGGGCATCAGTGCCGCCCCGACGATGAACATGGCCACCGAGACGGAGCCGACCACCGGCCAGCGACGGGTGAACGGGCGCAGCGGGGTGTTCCAGGTCAGCGGGCTCAGCGCGTCCGGGGCGACGAAGCCGGACATCGACTGCGCGGCGAGAGCGGCCTGCCGGTCGAGTTGGAAGTCCTCCTCGGCGTGGGTGCGGTCCTCACGCTCGCAGAAGACCCACCACCCGCCCGCCACGGCCATGGCCAGACCGATGAGCGCCATCGCCACCGACTCGAGGACGCCGCTGCCGAGCGTTCCGAGCGCCCCCACCAGTATGATCCCGCCCATGACCAGGCCGGCCCAGGCGAGGACCGGCTTCCAGACGGGAGGCGTGAGGTAGGTGGGCTCGGTCAGGGTCGGACGGGCCATGGAGGGCAGGACGATCGGCATGCTCGCGGTCTTTCGAGGGAGGTGAGGGGCCCGCGGCGGCCAACGGACGACGCGCGGTGAGGATGTGAACACTACTCCACCGCGTGCCGCCCGCCAAAGAAATCCTTATCCAGACAGGGGTCGGCCCCGCGCAGGGTCCACTACCCCAGCGCCACCTTGTGGTTCCACGATCGCGCGGTGCGCCAGAGGCAGAACGCCGCCACCGCGACCAGGGAGACCACGAACCCGACCGGCATGACCTCGCTGGTCGTGTGCCCCGCGGCGAGCTCGCCGACAAGGTCGAACCGGACGAGGCCCAGGGTCTCGCCCTCTGCCTCCCCCACCCCGAACGGGATCACGAGCATGCCGAGCAGGGCAAGGACCTGGCTGGCGATGTAGACCGCGACGAACACCACCACGGGCCCGCCGGCACCGAGTCCGGCCAGTCGCCGCTCGTGCCCCACCGAGACGGCGAAGTAGTAGTACACCGGCCAGACGAGGAACCAGGCCAGCACCAGTGCCAACCCGGCGGCGATCATCCACCCCGGGGTCACGGCCGTGACCGTGGACCACGCCTCGGTCAGCGTCGACCACGACGGCGCGGTGCCCCCGGACCGCTGCGAGTTCGCCCACCACGCGAGCAGCGCGAGCACGACGGTCAGGACGATCGCCGCCAGCGAGGCGAGCATCGCCCACGCCAGCTTGGCCCGGAAGATGCGGGCCCCGCGGACCGGGATCGAGTGCGTGAAGTAGCCCGTCCGGCCGTAACCGGAGCGCCAGTAGTCGGCGGCGAGGGCCAACTGGACGGCCGGGACCGCCACGACCGCGGCGAGCATGCCCGCGGCCAGCCCGAGCTCGGACAGGAGCGGCCATCCCGAGGCACCGAGCAGGCTGCCCAGCACGCCGACCAGCGCGATCAACCCGAAGAGGGTCGCGAGCGGACCGCGCGTGCGCAGCCACTCGTGCTTGAGGAGTGTTGTCGTCGTCGCGGTCATCGGTAGGTCTCCCTGAAGATCTGGTCGAGGCTGGCGCCCCGGCTGCCGCGGAGGTCGTCGGCGTCGCCGGAGAGCAGGACGCGGCCGTGGCGCATCATGACGGCGGCGTCGAGGATCGGCTCGAGGTCGTGGACGAGGTGGGTGGTGATGAGCAGGAGCGAGTCCTCGGAGAGGTTGCGTACGATCCCGTCGAGGATCACCTGACGCGCGGCCGGGTCGACGCCCGAGATGGGCTCGTCGAGGAGGAACACGCGCGCGTCGCGGGACATCGCCAGGGCGATCTGGACCTTCTCGCGCATGCCCTTGGACATCTGCTTGAGGCGCGCCGACTCGCTCAGGCCGAAGAAACCGATGAGGTCGCGCGCCTTCTCGGGCTGAAAGTCGGCGAAGAAGTCCGTGTACAGCTCGAGGCAGTAGCTCACCCGCGCGGCGTCGGGCAGGAAGCTGGTATCGGGCAGGTAGGAGACGAGAGCCTTGGATTCCGGGCCGGGGACGTGACCGGCGATCCGCACGTCGCCGGAGTACCCGGCCAGGACGCCGGCGAGGATCTTGAGCAGCGTGGTCTTGCCGCAGCCGTTCTCGCCCAGCAGGCCCACGATCTGCCCCGGGGCCAGGGCCATGTCCAGGCCGTCGAGAGCGGTGGTGGCGCCGTACGTCATGCGGAGCCCGGTGGCCTCAACGAGTGTAGTGGCGGGGCTCGCGGTGGCGGCGTGGTCGGTGGCGCTCATGTCAGGCACCTCCGTCGTGCTCATCGGTAGTGGTGTGTTCATGGGTGTCCCATCTGTGGTCGAGCAGCGTTCGGGCTTTGTCGTGCGCCATTCCCAGGCCGCGGACGCGTCGGATGAAGGCGTCGGCGGCGCCGGTGGCGAGGTCGGCGCGGACCTCGTCTATCCGTTCATCGTCCTGCGTGACGAACCGCCCGGTGGCCCGCTCGGACCGGCACAGTTCGAGCCGTTCCAGTTCCGCGAGGGCCCGCTGGGCGGTGTTGGGGTTGACGCCGAGATCGGCCGCCAACTCCCGGACGCCGGGCATCTTCTCCCCGGCCGCCCACTCCCCGGTCACGATGCGCCGCGAGAACTCCCCGACGAGCTGCACCCAGATCGGGGACGAGTTGTCGAACTGCATCGCCGCCCCGCTTCCGTGTTGCTGTATTAGGTGCTTAATACAGTGACATCAGGCGGGGCGCTTGTCAAAAAGTGGATGCTGACGAGCCGTTGTGCGGGGCGGCCCAGAGGCGCAGACTGAGGCAAGGACCTGCGGAAAGGGCCGGCCATGAACGCACTCGTCGTGTACGAATCCGCGTGGGGGAACACCAGGCTCGTCGCCGAGGCGATCAGCGACGGCCTGTCCCCTCACCTGACCGCCGAGGTGGTGGCCGCCCACCAAGCGCCGCCGCTCGCCGAACTCAAGGTGGACCTCCTCGTGGTGGGCGCGCCGACCCACGCGTTCGGGCTACCCCGCGACGGCACCCGCGAGGACGCCCACGCCCGCGGCGGCGAGCTGATCCCGTCGGGAGTGCGCGAGTGGCTCGACGCCGCCGAGCCCGCCTCCCTTGCGGTGGCCACCTTCGACACCCACGTCCGCCATCCCGACCTCCCCGGCCATGCAGGCAAGAAGGCCGCAAAGAAGCTACGCAAGCTCGGCTGCCACCCGGTGACGGATCCCGAGACCTTCTACGTGGACGGCTACGAGGGCCCGCTCCTGCCCGGCGAGCTGGAGCGCGCGAGGGAATGGGGAGACGGCCTGACGCGCGGCGACTGGTGAGCCGGGCCGGGTGTCGGCGGGGTGGGCTTCGAGGGAAACTACGACGACGAGGTCGACCACCCCGCCCACGCCGCAGGTGCAGGGCGTGCCGAACCGGCAGGGTTGACCGATACCCCTAGGGGTATGTAACCTCGGGGCATCAGCCAGTCGGATCATCGGCCGGCGGTCGGCGCGATTCACGCCGACGACAACCCCACCCCCTGAGGAGTCTCATCATGTGCCGTCCCGCCACCTGCAAGAAGTGCGGCAAGACCACCTGGGCCGGATGCGGAATGCACGTCGACCAGGTGATGGCCGGCGTGCCCAGGGCCGACCGCTGCCCGGGCCACGAGTCGGACGTCCCCGCCGTCAAGGACGGCTTCTTCGCCAAGATGTTCAGCAGGTAGTCCCGACCGCCGCCGTCGAGCCTGGCGGAATTCGATCCGCATTCGATCCGCCCCTCGGATTTTGACCTGCGTTCGATCCGCCCCTCGGATTTTGACCTGCGTTCGATCCGCCCCTCGGATTTCGATCCACGCTGCGGCCCCGGCGCGCAGAAGAAAATCCGACGGGCGGATCGGGGCGTTTCGGACAGGGGCTACCGGGAGTCGTCGGCCGGGGGCCGTCAGTCGGGGCTCGTCAGTCGGGGCTCGTCAGCTGGGGATACCGAAACGGGCCGCGAGGTACGGGATCAGGCCCATGCACTCCGGTGTGAGAGCGAGGCACGCGGGCTCATCCGGCCCGGGGCCGAACAGAAAACGCAGCGGATTCTCGATCGAGCCGGCGGGAAACATCTCATCGGTCCTCTCGTGGTCGACGGGCGGGTCCACTAGGGAAATCGCGTGTGAGGTCGATCCTGTTATCGCCCTGCCAGCGTCGTCAAGGGCCCTTCTGCCGACACCGGCCCGATGCAGCTGTCCGGGATCGTGGCCAGCGAACACCACGCAGACGGCAGCACCGGACGGTATCCGTCGGGCACTCCCCCGCCCGCGATGATCTCGCGGTAGGCGTCGACGCCCGACGTGGGTTGGCGTGTCAGCGTCGGGTCGGTGAGCACGTTCACCCGATACAGCCCGAACCGCGCCGAGTAGTCGCCCCATTCGTAGTTGTCGACCAGTGACCAGTGGTTGTAGCCGATCACGGGGTAGCCGTCCGCCACGGCCCGCTGCAGCCAGAAGACCGTGTCGCGCAGGAAGTCGCCCCGCTCGATCCCGTCGGCGCGACCACCGTTGAGAGTCGGAATCCCGTTCTCGACGATGTAGATCGGCTTGCCCGGGTAGGCCTGCGCGTAGTGCGTGACCGCCTCGTAGATGCCCTCCGGCTGTGGCCGCACGGCCGCGAAGTCGTCCCACGCGGCGTTGATGGCGGTGAGGTTGTTCAGCGCGACGCCGTAGTAGTAGTCGATGCCGACGTAGTCCACGACGTCGGCCACCCTGTCCCCGATCAGCGTGTCGGTGAACTCGGTGGCCATGGGTAGATAGGCCTCGTTCATGGTGACCATCGCGGCCGGGTCGGCCCGGTGGGCGGCAGCGTAGCCGAGCCGGTGGGCGGCCTCGATGGTGTCGAGGAAGCGGGAGAAGTCGGTGAAGGCGACCCGGCCGATGGTCATCTCGTGTTTGAAGAACACCAGCGGCTCGTTGAACGTCACCCACATGGTGCCGGCGCCGGCCCACCGGTCGGTGATGAGGTCGGCGAAGCGGCCGAACGATTCCACCGCGTTGTCCGCGAGCATCCCGCCCCGGTCGGCCAGCCACCCGGGGTAGACGAAGTGCACCATCGTGATCATGGGGGTCATGCCATGTCGGCGGACCGTGTCGATGATCCGGTCGTAGTGTCTGAGGGCCTCGTCGTCGTACTCCCCCGGCGCGGGCTCGATCCGCGCCCACTCCACGCTCAGCCGGAAGGTGTTCACGCCCATCGCCGCGGCGTTGGCAATGTCCTCCTCATAGCGGTTCCAGAAGTCCACCGCCTCACCCACCGGGTCGGCCTGACCCGTCGGCGCGGTCGCGTCGACATACCGCTTCCAGTTGGAGTCCGGGTTCGAGCCCTCCACCTGGAAGCCCGACGTGGCGACGCCCCAGTGGAAGCCGGAGCCCGGTGCGGCCGGGCGCCCACCAGGCTGGGCCGCTGCGCTCGGCTGCAACTGCGGGGCCACCGCCACGGCGAGGACGAGCGCCAGCAGCAGTAGAAGCGCCCTCCGGATGATCGTCGGATGTCCTGCCCCTCGCGCGCGTCCGCTCATGGGTGAACCCTAGGAAGCACCCTCGCGGACGGCAGCGGAATGACCCAAGTGCGCGAACCGCGAGCGCTCCCGACGGTGGCATTCTTCACACTTCTGGCCATCTGGCCAAGAGAGGTTGGCCAGGTGGCCAACCTCGTGTCAGGATGGTCTTCGCCGGGTGCGGATCTCCCCGGCATCGCTGCGTGCACACCGCCCGCAGTCCGACCGCCTTGGAGAGGCACCCGTGTCCCCCGCACGCCGCTGGACGGCCCTGCTCGTCCTCGTCCTTCCCGTTCTGCTGATCTCGATCGACATGTCCGTGCTCGGTATCGCCGTGCCCGCGCTGTCCGCAGACCTGCAACCGTCGTCGAACCAACTGCTGTGGATCATCGACCTCTACTCGTTCCTGCTCGCGGGCCTGCTGATCTTCACGGGCTCGCTCGGGGACCGGATCGGCCGCAAACGGATCCTCATGATCGGCGCACCCCTGTTCGGCGTCGCCTCCCTCGTGGCCGCGTTCTCCACCAGTCCGGAGATGCTGATCCTCGGCCGTGCGCTCCTCGGCATCGGCGGTGCGACCCTCATGCCCTCCACCCTCGGCCTGATCCGCGCGATCTTCCCGGACCGCACCGAGCGACGCACCGCAATCGCCGTGTGGGCCACCGCGTTCTCCGGCGGCGCCGCACTGGGCCCCGTGGTCGGCGGGCTGCTGCTGGAGAACTTCTGGTGGGGCTCGGTCTTCCTCCTGAACGTCCCGGTCATCGCACTGTTCCTCCTCACCGCCCCGTTCCTGCTCCCCGAGGCGAAGGACCCCAACCCGGGCCCGTTCGACCCGACCTCCGTCATACTCTCGATCGCGGGAATGATCTCCCTGGTCTACGCCCTCAAGACCGGCGTGAAGGGAATCGACGGGGCGGTGCTCGTCGCCTTCGTTCTGGGTACTGCCGCGCTGGTCTGGTTCGTGTCCCGTCAGCGCCGCCGCGAGAACCCCATGATCGACGTGACCCTGTTCGGGAACTTCGCGTTCTCCTCGGCGGTGTCGATCAACGTGATCTCGGTGTTCGCGTTCATGGGGCTGATGTTCTTCCTCCCGCAGTACCTCATGCTCGTGCGCGGCATGGGCTCGGCCGAGGCCGGTCTGTGGATGCTGCCGCTCGCGGTGGCCGCCGTCGTCGGAACCCTGCTGGCCCCGGCCCTGGCGCGGACGGTCTCGGTGCGCACCGTGATCATGACGGGCCTGTCGCTCGTGATCGTCGGGTTCGTCATCGGCACCCGGTTGGACACCGCCGAGACGATGCTCCTCTTCACGCTCCTGTCGGCCCTGTTCGGCATCGGCGTGGGCCTCGCCGAGACCCTCACGAACGACGTCATCCTCACTGCCGCCCCGAGTGACCGCGCCGGCGCCGCCGCGGCGATCTCCGAGACCGGCTACGAGTTCGGCGGCGCGATGGGCACCGCCGTACTCGGCACCGCGGGGATGGCCGTGTACTCGAGCCGCGTGGTCGAGACCGCTACCCTGCCCGGCATGGACGCCGACTCCGCGAACGCCGCTTCCCAGACCCTGGCCGGCGCCCACGAGATCGCGGAAACGATGCCCGGCGGCGGCGCTCGTCTGCTGGAGATCGCCGATTCCGCCTTCCTGGCGGGCATGGATCTCGTGGCCGCGATCGGTATCGGGACGGCGGCGATCACTCTGATACTGGCCTGGCGTGGCCTGCGCTCGGAGTCGCGAGCGGCCGGGGCGGTCGGGGCGCCCGGAGCAGCCGGTGCGGCCGGGGCGGCCGGGGCGGCCGGGGTGGCCGGGGTGGCGCCGGTAGAGGCGCACGACGCCGCAGCAGCCACGTCCGCGCGAGAGCCGGAGGCGAACCTTCCATACGTGCCACCGGCCGCGCGAGCGGACTCCGCTGCGTCGGAGGTGAACCGTGGCTGACGCTCGCCGCGCACAGGTGCCGATCGAACAGCGCCGCCGGGAACTCACCGAGACCGCGGTGACGGTAATGGCGCGGGACGGGGCGTGGGCGCTCACCACGCGGGCCCTGGCCAAGGAGGCCGGGGTGCCCCACGGGTCCGTCCACTACGCGTTCTCATCGAAGGACGAGCTGATGCGTTCGGTGCTGCGTCTGGACCTGACGCACCTGTCGGACCTGGTCCAGACGCAGCAGGACCGGCCGGTACACGGACCCGACGACGTGACCGCCGCCGTGGCCGAGCTCTTCGCGGCCTACGCGGATTCCGTCCTCGCCGATCCGATGACCGAGATCGCCTACTTCGAGTTGTCTCTGATGGCGGCCCGCGACGAGCAGCTGCGGGCTCTGGCCGCGCAGTCCCACCAGGAGTATCGCCGGATCATCGTCTCCCTTCTCGACGACCTGGCCGAGCGTGCGGGCCTGCGGTGGGACGCCGACGTGGTGCTGGTGGCCGAGCAGGCGATGACGCTGATGTTCGGGGCGGCGCTGGGTTGGTTCGAACTGCGCGACGACGCCCTGTTCCGGGCTGTGCTCGACGATGCCGCCGGGATGGTCGGTCGCCGGCTCGTCTGAGCCCACGTTGCACCGGCGGCCCTACGCCCTCCGCGCCCCGGCCCACCCCGGCCCGCGCACCAGGTACCCCGCGCGGTCGCGCCAGGTCTGCGCGCGGAAGATGTCGCGCCCGATCGCGACCCATTCATGCGTGGCGATCCGTAGCGGGTTGAACGTGTCGATGTTGGTGGTCAGCCCGTAGACCACGTCCTCGCGCTCGGGTTCGTAGGTACCGAACAGCCGGTCCCAGATGATGAGGATGCTGCCGTGGTTGCGGTCGAGGTACCGCCGGTTGCTGCCGTGGTGCACGCGGTGGTGTGAGGGTGAGTTGAGCACCTTCTCCAGCGGCCCGATCGACCGCACCGCCTCGGTGTGGACCCAGAACTGGTAGATGAGGTTGATCGCGCGGGCGTCCATGACGATCGCCGGCCGCACCCCGAGCAGCGAGAGCAACCCGTACGGCACGTAGATCGTCAGCGCCTCGGCGACGGGCTGGCGCAGCGCCGTCGACAGGTTGTAGCGCTCGCTCGAGTGGTGGACGACGTGCATGGCCCACAGCCACCGCGACTCGTGGGCGAGGCGGTGATTGCAGTAGTAGATGAGGTCCCAGCCGAGGATCCCCACCGCGTACGCCAGCGGCCCGGACCCCAGGTCGAGCGGGGACGTCCGGAAGAGCCGGGAGCTCGCGGTCTGGGCGCTCCACAGCGTGGAGACCATCACCACGGTCGAGGCCACGGCGGTCACCGCAGAACCGCCAGTGATCCGACGGAGGGCGGGAGGAACCGCCACGCCGGTGGCACCGTCGGCGTCGGGTCCGGGGCCGGATGACGACGACGACAACGACCCCGCCTCACCCAGACCCGACCCGCGGTGGCGTCGGAGGACGTCCCCGGCAGTGGCGACGGCCGCCGCCCCGAGGGACAGGCCCATCACGGCTTTCGCGCATCGGCCTGTCCGCGGGGTCAGCGGCGAGAGCACCGTGGCGGAGATGTAGGGGGCGAGCAGACTCCCCACGCCCATCGAGAGGCTCGCCATGGTGTCGGCGAACTCGTAGTCCCCCGCCCGCTCCCCGATGGCCGGGTTGCGCTTCTGCCACGCGTATTCGGCTGCCATCGCCCCGACGAACGCCGGGATGGCCAGGACCGTCAGATCAACCTTCACGCCATCCAGGGTATGGCGTGGGTCACTCCAACGGGCGTTCGGCCGACCACGCCCGGGCTACCGGCTACACCCGAACTGTCGGCTACACCCGAACTGCCGGTTACGCCGAGGCGGTCTCCTGCGCCGTGGCGGTCTCGGACCGCTCGGCCGTCGGCGCCGAGGCGGGTCCCTCGGTCTGCGCGCTGTTGCGGACGAACAACACGCCGACGACGGTGATGAGCGAGATGCACGCGCCCAGCAGCAGCGCGTTGTGGACGCCGGTCATCTGCGCGGCGACGTCGCCCAGCCCGGACTCGGCCCCGGAGACGATGCCCAGCGTCATGACGGTGATGAACAGCGCCGTGCCGGCGGCGGCGGCGACCTGCTGCAGGGTGTTGAGCAGCGCCGAACCGTGCGAGTACAGGTGCGGCGGCAGGGAGCCGAGCGCGGAGGTCATGAGCGGCGAGAACAGGAACGCCAGTCCGACGCTGAGCACGATGTGCCAGATCACGACCGTGACCAGGGAGCTGTCCGCGGAGAAGAACGTGTACATCCCCCACAGGCCCGCGGCCGCGAGAATGGAGCCGGGGATGATGAGCGGCCGGGGGCCGATCCGGTCGAACGCGCGGCCGACGAACCAGCCGAGCACACCCATGATCAGGCCGCCGGGCAGCAGCGCCAGCCCGGAGTTCAGGGTGCTGGTGCCCACGACCTGCTGCATGTAGAGCGGCAGCAGGATGAGGGTGCCGAACAGCGACATCATCGAGATGAGCATGAGGGCCAGGCTCACGGTGAAGGTCGGGAACGCGAACGCGCGCACGTCGAGCAGCGCGTAGTCCTTGAGGGCGAGCTGGCGCCAGACGAACACGGCCAGGGCGACCACGCCGATCGCCACGGGGATCCACGGCGAGATGAGGGCGTTGTCGCTGGCAGCCTCGCCGATGGAGCTGAGACCGAAGATGAGGCCGGCGAACCCGATCGCCGAGAGGACGCCGGAGAGGATGTCGAGCGGGATGCGCCGGGGCTCGGTGACGTTGCGGATCAGCACCGCTCCGGCCACGAGTGCCAGCACACCGATCGGCAGCACCGACCAGAACATCCAGCGCCAGCTGAGCACGTCCAGCACCAGGCCGCCCACCGTGGGGCCGACGGCCGGGGCGACGGCGATCACGATGGAGATGACGCCCATGGTGCGGCCGCGACGGTCGGCGGGCACCACATTGAGCACGGTGGTCATGAGCAGCGGGATCATGATGGCGGTGCCGACGGCCTGGACGACCCGGCCGGCGACGAGCATGGGGAACACCATGGCCAGCGACGCCAGCAGGGTGCCGGCGGTGAACATGCTCATCGCGATGACGAACACGGACCGCAGCGGCAGGCGCACGAGCAGCCACCCGGTGAACGGGATGACCACGGCCATCGTGAGCATGAACGCGGTGGTGAGCCACTGCGCGGTGGCGGCGGTGACCGCGAACTCGCCCATGAGCTCGGGCAGTGCCACGGACATGATGGTCTCGTTGAGGATCACCACGAACGCGGCGCCGACGAGCAGGGCGATGAGCCGCACGGTGGCGGCGGGCATCGGCGGGGAGGCCTGCGAGGCCGGGGCCGCTTGTGCGGAATGTGGGGTGGCGGAGACTTCAGACGTCACGGTCGTCCTCTGGGATTGCGGTGTGAGCAGAGAGCAGAATCCGGCGCCGGCGGAGCCGCGCACGGGAACCCTATGAAGCTACCGGAACCACGCGCCCGACGCCCGTCAAGTGACCGGCGTTACCTCGGGGATGAGTCGCGGGACGAGCCGGACGAGGACGACCATGGCGACGAGCTCGACGAGGGTCTGGGTGACGACGACGAGGGCTGCCAGATCGAACATCGCAGGCAGTGCCAGGACCAGCGGGAGGACGACCAGGGAATTTCGGGTCGCGCCACTGAACGCGATCGCCCGCCTGCCCGGCACATCGAGTCCCGCCAGCCGCCCGGCCGCCATGCCCACCGGCACCATGACCATGACGAACGCCACGTACACCGGGACCACCTGCACCAGCGCGCCGAGCCGCTCGCTGACCGCGCTGACCTGGGAGGCGACCACGAGCGCGAGCGTGGCGACCATGAGCGGGACCATCGCCGCGGCCGCGCCCTGCGCCACCGCCCGACCGACTCGGCTGACGCGGCCGGCCCGGGCAGCCCGGTCGGGCTCACCGCGGCCGGCGACGAACTGCGTCAGCGCCGCAGCCGCGAGAGGCAGCGCGATGAGCAGCACGAACGCCCGGACGAATGGCTCAAGCTCCACCGTCGCAACGAATTCGGATCCGACGAACAGCCACAGGTACAGCGGCAGCAGCACCATCTGGGCGAGCATGAGCAGCGGGGTCGCGGCCAGGAGCCGGTGCACGTCGGCCCCGGCGAGGCCGGCAAACACGAGGACGTAGTCGATACACGGGGTCAGCAGGACGAACAGCACGCCCACCAGGAGCACCCGGTCGTGGGCGACGATCCGCGTCAGCAGCCAGACGATCGGCGGCACCAGCAGAAAGTTGACCGCGAGGATCGTGCCGAGGAAACGCCAGTCGCGGAAGGACCGACCGATGCGCGCGAACGGGATGCCGAGGAACGTCGCGTACAGCAGCAGCGCGAGCACGGGCTGGATCGCGAGCTCCGCCGGGCCGGCCACCGCGGGCGCGAGCACCCCGACGACCCCGCCCACGAGGAGTCCCGCCAGGTAGAGCGACACCTGGTGCCGCTCCATCCACTCCACGCTCGCGCGCATGCTCCCCCTCACGCCGGCTGCCGGTCCCCGCCGGTCAGATCAGGTCTACCCTGGCCGCGTGGAGACGCGCACACTGCCCGTGTACGAGGCGGGCGCGGTGGTGATGCCGTTCGTCATCACGGGCATGGCCGAGCGCGTGGACCGCGACACCGTGTGGGAGCCGCACTCGCACCCCACGCACGAGCTGCTGTGGAATCGCACCGGGGCGTCGACCGCGACCATCGGCGCGCGCACCTGGACCATCACCCCGTCGATCGGTCTGTGGATCCCCGCGGGGGTCCTGCACTCGGCCACGGCCCCGGCGGGCACGTGGTACCGCACGGCCCACGTCGATACGCGGACCCGCTCTCCCCTGCCGGAAGAACCCGTGGCGGTGGAGGTGACCCCGCTGCTGACCCTGCTGCTCGAGCGCCTGGTCGACCAGGCACTGCAACCGAAGTCGCGGGAGCTCACCGAGCAGATGGTGTTCGACCTGCTCGAGCCCTCACCGCACGCCCTGCTCGTGCAGCGCCCGGACTCCGCGCTGCTGCGCCCGATCGTCGACGCACTCGAGGTGAACCCCGGCGACACCCGCTCGCTCGGTGAGTGGGCGGCCCGGCACGGGGTGAGCGAACGGACCGTGACCCGGACGTTCCGCGCCGAGACGGGGCTGAGCTTCGGTGCGTGGCAGGCGGCGCTGCGCGCGCAGCACGCCGCGGTGATGCTCGGCGGCGGAATGCCGGTCGACGAGGTCGCGGTGCGGGTCGGCTACAGCTCCGCCAGCGCGTTCGGCGCGGCGTTCCGCCGGACCACCGGCCTCACCCCGGGCCGGTTCCGCGGGGCGGGACACTCGGACGAGGCGGGCGGCGTCGACGCGGCGGGCGACGCGGACGGGCCCGCGACCGGCTCACCCCTGTCCGAATCGCTATACCCGGCGTCCTGATCAAGCGATTGCGCCGCCGACCAGCCGGGTCGTAACGTCTTAGGCCAGCCTCACCTAACGCCGATGGTGGTGTCGGGTGGGCCGCCCTGTCGACCTTTTTGAGAGTGAGAGAGCCGCCCTGATGCGTTCTCGCGGTATTGCCTCTGTCCTGATCGCCTCCACGGCCGCGCTGGTGTTGACCGCGTGCGGGTCGTCGTCCGAGGCCGATTCCCCCGGCGGTGCCGCCGCGTCCGGCGACTCCGGGGCGTTCCCCGTCGTCGTCGAACACGCCCTCGGCACCACGACCATCGAGCAGGCACCCGAACGGGTGGCCACCGTCGCGTGGGCCAACCACGAGGTGCCGCTCGCCCTCGGCGTCGTGCCCGTGGGCATGGCCGCCGCGAACTTCGGCGACGACGACGGCGACGGCCTGCTCCCGTGGGTCGAGGAGAAGCTCGAGGAGCTGGGCGCCGAGACCCCGGTGCTGTTCGACGAGACCGACGGGATCGACTTCGAGGCCGTCGCCGACACCGACCCGGACGTCATCCTCGCCGCCTACTCGGGCCTGACGCAGGAGGACTACGACACGCTCAGCGAGATCGCGCCGGTCGTGGCCTACCCCGAGGAGGCGTGGGCCACCTCGTGGCGCGACGTCATCCGCTTCAACTCCCAGGGCCTGGGCCTCGAGGCCGAGGGCGACGAGCTCATCGGACGGATCGAGGGCGAGATCGCCGAGGCGACCGCCGAGTACCCGCAGCTGGACGGCACGGCGACCATGTTCATGACGCACGTCGACCCCACCGACCTGTCCACGGTGAACTTCTACACCGCCGCCGACACCCGCGCCGCGTTCTTCACCGACCTGGGCCTGACCACCCCGAAGGCCGTGGCCGAGGCCTCGGCCGGCGGGAAGTTCTCGGGCAGCGTGAGCGCCGAGCAGCTCGACATGTTCGACGACGTCGAGCTCATCGTCACCTACGGCGACCAGTCGCTGGTCGACACGCTGCGCGCGGACCCGCTGCTGTCGCAGATGCCGGCCGTGAAGAACGATGCGATCGTGTTCCTGGACGGCAACGGCCCCATGGGCACTGCGGCCAACCCCACGCCGCTGGCCATCTCGTGGGTGCTCGACGACTACGTCGCGCAGCTCGCGGAGGCCGCCGGCAGGTGACCGCCGACCCGGCCACGGCCCCGGCCGCAGCCCCCGCGTCGGGCGTCGCGAGGTCAGCCGTCCAGGCTGTGCGACGCCCGGCGCGCGTGCGTCTGCTGTGGCTCACGGTGACGATCGCGGTCCTCGTCGTCGTCGTCATCGCCTCGGTCACCATCGGATCCCGCACTGTCTCCCCCGACGAGATCGTCGCGGCGCTGGGCGGATCCACCGATGGACTGGGCGAGGCCGCGGTGACCAAACGCGTCTGGCGCACCGTCCTCGCCGTGCTCGTGGGCGCGGCCCTGGGCGTGGCCGGCGCGGTGATGCAGGGCGTGACCCGCAACCCGCTCGCCGACCCCGGCATCCTCGGCGTGACCATGGGCGCCTCGCTCGCGGTGGTCGTGGGTATCGCGTGGTTCGGGCTGTGGAGCTTCACCGGCTACATCTGGACCGCGATCGCCGGCGCCGCGATCACCGCCGTGTTCGTCTACGTGGTGGGCTCGCTCGGCCGCGGCGGCGCGACGCCACTCAAGCTCGCGCTGGCGGGGGCGGCCACCTCGGCGGCGGCGTCGTCGTTCATCAGCGCGGTGGTGCTGCCGCGCGGGGACATCGCCGGCGGCGTGCGCTCGTGGCAGATCGGCGGCGTCGGTGGGGCGAGCCTCGAACCCATCGAGCAGGTGCTGCCGTTCCTCGCGGTGGGCGCGCTGATCTGCGTCCTCACCGCACGGCCCCTCAACTCGCTCGCGCTCGGTGACGACCTGGCCGCCGGACTCGGCGAGCACGTGCTGGCCACCCGCGCCGTGGCCTCCCTCGGTGCGGTCCTGCTCTGCGGCGCCGCGACCGCGGTGGCCGGGCCCATCGCCTTCGTCGGGCTCATCGTCCCCCACGCCTGCCGGCTGCTCGTCGGCGTGGACCACCGCTGGCTGCTGCCGTTCTCCGCGCTCACCGGCGCCGTGCTCGTCACCGCCTCCGACGTCCTCGGCCGGATCGTGGCCCGGCCCGCCGAGATCGACGTCGGCATCATCACCGCGCTGGTGGGCGCGCCGTTCCTCATCGCGATCGTGCGCCGCCAGAAGGTCAGGGAGCTGTGACCGCCGTCGTGGGTCGCGGCGCGCGGGCTCTCGCCCCCGTGCACTCATCCGCTGTCGACGTGGTGGCCGCGGGCCGGCGTGCGCGCGGTCGCCGGCGCCGGCTGGTGATGGGCCTGCTCGTCGTGGGGGCCGTCGGCCTGGTCGCCGCCTCCCTCATGGTGGGCAAGACCTTCTACTCCCCCGCCGAGGTGCTGGGCGTGATCCTCGGCCACGACGTCGACGGGGCGACCTTCACCGTCGGACGACTCCGGCTGCCGCGCGCGGTACTCGCCGTGCTCACCGGCGCGTGCTTCGGGCTGGGCGGCGTGACGTTCCAGACCATGCTGCGCAACCCTCTGGCCTCGCCGGACATCA
This sequence comes from Dietzia sp. Die43, assembly GCF_024519835.1. NCBI lineage: Bacteria > Bacillati > Actinomycetota > Actinomycetes > Mycobacteriales > Dietziaceae > Dietzia > Dietzia sp. Die43. The sequence continues at coordinate 258,320 of NZ_JALJRF010000002.1, forward strand.
TCGGCATCAGCTCCGGCGCCAGCGCGGCGGCCGCCTTCGCGATCGTCGTGCTGGGCCTGGGCGGCGCGCAGGTGTCGGCGTTCGCGATCGTCGCAGGTATCGCGGTGGCGTTGGGAATCTACGCCCTGGCCTACCGCGGCGGCGTGGCCGGCACGCGGCTGGTGCTCATCGGCATCGGGATAGCGGCCACCCTCAACGCGGTCACCGACTACATCCTCAAAACCGCCCCGCAGTGGGAACTGCAGGAGGCCATGCGGTGGCTCACCGGCAGCCTCAACGGCGCGTCGTGGGAGCAGGTCCGACCCGTCCTGGTGGCAGCGGCGGTACTCGCGCCCGTGCTGGTGCTGCTCGCGCGCGACCTGGGGCTGCTGCGGCTCGGCGACGACACCGCCTCCGCGCTGGGCGTGCGCACCGAACGCACCCGGATCGTCCTCATCATCGCCGCCGTGGGCCTCATCGCGTTCGCCACCTCCGCCGCCGGACCCATCGCCTTCGTCGCGTTCCTCGCCGGCCCCATCGCGGCCCGGTTGGTCGGCCCGCACGGCTCGCCGCTCATCCCGGCCGCGCTGGTCGGCGTGGTGCTGGTGCTGGCCGCCGACCTGGTGGGCCAGTACGCGTTCGGCTCCCGCTACCCCGTCGGCGTGATCACCGGGGCCCTGGGCGCGCCGTACCTCGTCTACCTCATCGCCCGCACCAACCGCACCGGAGGCTCACTGTGACCGCCGACCACTCGCTCCAGGCCACCGGGCTCGACCTGGGCTACCGGGACCGCGCCGTCATCCGCGACCTGGACCTGCAGGTGCCGCCGGGGACGATCACCGCGATCGTCGGGGCCAACGCGTGCGGCAAGTCCACGCTGCTGCGCTCGATGTCCCGACTACTGCGGCCCCGCGGCGGGCAGGTGCTCCTCGACGGCGAGCAGGTCCACCACATCCCCGCCAAAAAGCTCGCCCGCACCCTGGGGCTGCTCCCCCAGTCGCCGATCGCGCCCTAGGGCATCACCGTGTCCGACCTGGTGGGGCGCGGGCGGAACCCGCACCAGGGGATCTTGTCGAGGTGGTCGAGGGACGACGACGAGGCCGTGGCCGCAGCCCTCGAGGCGACCGGCACCCTCGAGCTGGCCGACCGGGCCGTGGACGAGCTGTCGGGCGGTCAGCGCCAGCGCGTGTGGATCGCCATGGCCCTGGCCCAGAACACCGACCTGCTCCTGCTCGACGAGCCCACCACGTTCCTCGACGTCGCCCACCAGGTGGAGGTGCTGGACCTGCTGGTGGATCTCAACCGCGACCGCGGCACGACCATCGTCATGGTGCTGCACGACCTCAACCTCGCCGCCCGCTACGCCGATCACCTGGTCGCGCTCGCCGACGGCCGCGTGCACTGCAGCGGTGCGCCCGACGAGGTGCTCACTCCGGAGATGGTGCGGGCGGTGTTCGGGCTGGACGCCGTGGTGATCGACGACCCCACCTCGGGCCGGCCGCTCATGCTGCCGCTCGGGAGGCACGGGGTGAGGGGCGCTGCGGGCGCAGCCGGGCCGGGCCGGGCCGCGCCGCAGCCCTCAGAGCTCCGGTAGCCGGTCGGCGCCCCAACTGCCGTGGATCAGCCCGGTCACACGGGCGATCTCCTCCGCGGAGACGGTCTCGGTCTCGCCTGGCTCGAGGGCGTCGAAGTGGAAGATGTACAGCCGGGAGGCGAACTCCTCGAACGGCAGCGACGACTCGCCGAACCGCTCGCCGTTGCCTGCGGTGCTCACCACCACGCCGTTGCCCCAGTCCTGCCCGCTGTCGTTGTTGGGGTTGAAGAAGTAGACGCGCATGGTCTCGTCCGGGTCCAGCGCGACCCGCAGGATCGTGATGGCGTGCCACCCGACGAACCGCGCGGAGGAATCGGTGACGGCCACGCCGGCGGGCTGCGGGTGGATGAGCGGTTGGTTGCCGTTGTGGAACGGGTGGTAGCTGCCGTAGAAGTGTCGCAGGAAGTCCTCGAGCCCGGTCAGCCTGCCGGACTCGACGTCCACGTTGATGCTGAAGCCCCGGGCCGACCACCAGCCGTGGAACTCGGGGTTGACCCACCGGTGGGGGTCGCCCGGGCGGTCCGAGCACAGGCGCCCCATCTCGGCGTAGATCCGGTCCAGGTGCGACACCACCAGCAGCGACACGGGGTCGAGGTCCACCGGCAGCGTGGTGGCCAGGCCCGCGTCGAGTTCGCGGGAGGAGATCGGCCGGCCCTCGAAGTGCATGACCACCTCGTTGTCGCGGGCCGCCCACGCGATGATCTGCAGCAGGTAGTCGGGGTCGTTGTACGCCCACATCGACAGCGCCCGGGCGGACTGGCAGGTGGGGTTGTCGCCCTGCCCCACGCCCAGAGGTTGCCCGAGCATCGACAGCGTCCCGGCGAGAAGCCAGACGCGCCCCTCGTGGGCGGGGCCGCACGAGAGGGCGAGTCGCTCGGCCGCGTAACCGGACAGCGGGAGTGCCAGCAGCCGCCACAACGCGGGGGCGGCGGGCGGCTGGAAGAGGATCCCCCGCTCGAGCAGCAGTGCCAACCCGTAGACGGACTGCGCGGTCTCGGGGTGCACGGCCGCGTCGATCAGAGCGTCGACCAGACCGTGGAAGCACAGCAGGCTCTCCCGTCCCGTGCTGGACAGCCCGAGCGCCTCACTGAGCAGGAAACTGCCCTTCTCCCGCAGGAACCGCACGAGCACCGGGTGGTACGGCGACACCAGGCCGGTGTCGTGCATCGACCGCGCGAATCCGGCCGCCTCGTACTGGAGGGTCCCCTCGTCCATGGACTCGAGTCGGGAGAGGTAAACGTCCACCCCGGGGTCCTCGCGGCTGGCTTCGGTGGTGCCGTAGATGCTGCTGATGAGCCGGTCGATGCCCACGCCGCCGCCGCTGGTGCCCAGCTGCGGGTCCTGACGGGCGATCGAGATCTGGGTGATGGTCTGCTTGATCTGGTCCACCTGGATGGGGCGTTGGCGCAGGATGCGCCAGATCTCCTCGACCAGTTGGTCGAGCACGCCGTCCAGACCGATCTCCGAGGCGATGTGCGCCAGGGCCGTCCGGGTGACGGTCGCCATCCGGCCCTGCTGTGTGCGCTCGGCCTCGGTGGCCACGGTGAACAGCAGTGAGGCATTGTTGGCGAGCACCTCGGCGAGGTGCTGGCGCGCCTGCTCGGCCGTGACCTCGGGGTGCTCGTACTGACCCTGCGCCACGGCCGTCAGCCGCAGATCACTGACGATCTCGGTGACGACCTTGTCCGAGTCGGAGCTGCGAAGGGTGCCGGCGCTCAGGGCCGGGATCAGGGCCGCCGGCGAGTCCCAGTCGGTGCCCTCGAAGATCCCGGCGGCCTCGAGCTCCCGGGCCATCGCCTGCACGGCCCCGGCTCCCCCGTCCTGGAGCAGCACCAACCGGGCCCCGTCCAGCACGCGCCGCAGACGCGACGACTTGGTCACGTCACCGGCCTCGGCGAGCGCTCTGGTGGCGTCGGCCAGGGAGGCGACCCGTTTGTCCAGGACCCGCGTCGCGCCGGGCTCGTCGTTTCCCACTTCGATCCACTCTCCGTCTCTCGCCGCTGAGTCGTGCCGCGTCGTGCCAGGTCGCCCCAGGCCGTGCCTGGTCATCCCACGTCGTTCCACGTCCACCCGCCGGTACCGTACCCGCGGGTCGGTACCGGCCGAGGCGTCACACGTAGAAGTCGAGGTCCTCCTGGTTGCGCAGGACCGACCGCATCTCGTAGGCGTCGTCGCCGAAGAAGTAGACCAGCCCCCAGTGGGTGCCGAAGGCGGTGCGCTTGGTGACCGTCTCCTCGACCGGCGCGGTGAGCTCGTGGGACTCGAAGTACTCGTGGTCCTCGGTGGCCTCCGGGATCTCGAGCGTGGAGACGACCCGGCGCCGCGGGTAGACGCCGAAGCACCCGGCGTGACCCTTCGCGTCGACCACCTCGCGCGGGAAGAACGCCGCGATCTCGTCCTCGGTGGTCTTGGGGTCGAACGCCAGCACCAGGCCCTGGTAGGCGTTGAACCCGTACGTACGCTCGAGCAGTTCGAAGACCTTGAACCCCGGCGGCCGGTAGGCCACCTCGCCGAAGTACATCTCGCCGTCGCTGGTGACGAAGTACTCGGGGTGGACGAACCCGAACTTGATGTCAAAGGTCTTGATGAGCTTCTCGATCTGCCGGGTGATCTCCGGACGGTACTTCTCCAGCTCGGGCGAGGCCGGTACGAACACCGAGTAGCCGAGCGTGACGTACTCGGAGATGTTGAGGAACACGATCTTGCCGTTGTGCACCCAGGCCTCCACGGCGAACTCCCAGCCGTCGAGGTGGGACTCCATGAGGACGGGGAACTCCTCCTCGGGAATCGTGTCGACCTCGTCGGGAGTACGGATGACGCGGTGACCGAGGCACCCGGCCTTGTCGAAGGCCTTGAGGTGGATCGGGTCATTGGGGTCGCCGTCGAGCTTGAGCAGGGTCTGGTTGACTCGCTTGAGGAACCGGATCACGTCGTCCCGCTCGTGCGCCTCCTCGAAGATGCCCACGCGGATCCCGCCGAGCTGCGCGCGCCGCTTCATCAGCGCCTTGTCACGCAGCAGCAGGGACTGACCGTACAGGGTGGGGTTGTCGAGCAGCATCGAGTTGATGGCGCCCGCCCACTCGACGGTCTCCTCGAACAGTGGGATCGCCACGTCGACGCCCATGTCCCGCAGCGTCTCGGCGATCTCCATGGACCGGTCGTTGAGCCGCTCGAAGTCCCACGGGACGTACGGGATCTGGTGCTGACTGCAGTATTCCTCGGCCCAGGGCGGTGCCACCACGACGTAGCGGCGGTCGAACTTGTCGAGCGCGTCGATGGCGTTGGGCACCCAGCCCAGCAGTGCGACGTAGCCCTTTTCGGGGTCGCGCAGGTGCTCGTTGAGGTCGCGGGTCGGGTTCGGACGCAGGTCAGTTGCTCCGGTGGTCGATTCTGCGGTAGGCGTCTGCAAGTGCGCTGCCTCCTCGAGTAGGCGCGGGTTCGATCTGCGTGGGCCGATCAATCCAGGGCGGTGGGCCACAAACGTACCCAAGACCCGTCTCAGTGCAACTAGTTACGGGATCGGCAAACGCCCGGGCGCGCGGCGGGGGTCCCCCTAGGCTCGTCGGACAACGCCGTCCGGGTCGCCCCGGTGCGGATCCGGGTGAGAGGAGTCCAGGGTGCCTTCCAAGGAGTACATCGAGGCGGTCGGCGAGGTGATCGACGCGCTCGGTGTGGCGGCGATCGTCATCGGCATCGTGGCGGCCACGGTCATCGCGGGGTGGCGCCTGCTCAGCCGGCAGCCGGACACCTATCGGCACTTCCGCCGGTTCCTCGGTCGGTCGATCCTGCTGGGGCTGGAGATCCTGGTGGCGGCGGACATCATCAAGACGGTCGCGGTGACTCCGACGCTGGAGAGCGTGGCGGTGCTGGCCGCGATCGTCGTGATCAGGACCTTCCTCAGTTGGTCGTTGGAGCTGGAGATCTCGGGCCGGTGGCCGTGGCAGAAGTCGAGGGCCCCGGAGGCCAAGCCCCGCGACCCCGCCGCGTCACCGGTGCCGTCCGACTAGGGTCACCGACGCCGGACGGTGATCCGCCCGCCGCGACGGGGTGCGAACGCGACCCCCCGCGAATGCCATTTCTCGTCTGGCTCGGTCGTGGGGACGATCTCGTACATGCTCAGCACGGTGCGCAACACGACATCCATCTCCATGGCCGCGAACGCCGCCCCGATGCACCGCCGGGTCCCGCCGCCGAACGGCAGCCACGCCGGCGGTGGCGTGGTGCCGAGGAAGCGGGTCGGGTCGAAGCGTTCGGGTTCGGCGAAGTGCGTGCTGTCGTCGTGCAGTAGCGAGATCGCGACCAGCACGTTGTACCCGCGTGGGATCCGCCACGGGCCCAGGTCGAGGTGCGGGACCTGCACGTTGCGTCCGGCGAGATCGATCACCGGCCGGCTGCGCTGGACCTCGAGGATCGTGGCGCTGCGGTAGTCGGTTCCCCCGGCATCGACCTCGGCGACCAGCTCGCGTAGCACCGCGGGGGTGCGGCTGAGCCGCTCCAGCGCCCAGGCGAGTGTCGTCGCCGTGGTCTCGTGCCCGGCCACGAGGAGTGCGGTGAGCTCGTCGCGGATCTCGTCATCCGTCATGGACGATCCGTCGTCGTAGGTGCTCTGCAGCATCATCGCGAGGATGTCGTCGCGCTCGTCGAGCCGGTCGTCGCGGCGCCCCCGGGTGATGAGGGCGCCGATCGCCTCGTCGTACACCTTCTTGTATCGGGCGAACCGGGCGCGCGGGCCCACCGTGCCGAGCCGTGCCGGCAGCTCCGGGGTGATCACCACCGCCGAGCCTGCCTCGACCATGGGCGGGATGACGCGGCGCAGGGTGTCGAGCTCGTCGTCCCGGGCGCCGAACACGGTCCGGAGGATGACGTCCAACGTGATGCGGGTCATCGAGGGCATGGAGGCGAACGGTCGACCGGCGACCCACGAGTCGAGCTCGCGACGGGTCTCCTCCTCGACGATCGCCTCGTGGGCCTTGATGCGTCTGCCGTGCAGTGGCGGCGTGAGCAGTTTCCGGCGCCGGCGGTGGTCGGGGCCCTCGAGCGCGAACATCGAGTTCTCCCCCAGGACCCGGCCCAGGTTGGGGTCGACGTTGGTCAGCGATTCCTGCGGGGCGGTGAACAGCTCCTTGGCCAGAGCGGGGTCGGAGATCACCACCGCGCGCCCGTAGATGGGAAGGTGCACGGTGAACGCGGTGCCGTACCGCCGGTGAAGTAGTCGGAGAGTTTCCCGCCGGGCGATCCCGAAGCCCACCCCCTGGACCGGCCGGGGCAGCCGGGGCCCGGGTGGGAGCTGGGGTGCGCGCTCGTCCTCGGTGGGATGTCCGTCGCCAGCGGCGGGAGCCGACCTGTCCGTCGTGCTGTCCATGGCATCCTCGGCCTCGGGTGTGGTGCGGGCGCCGCCAGCCTACGTTCCGGAATCGCCGTGGTGGCGGGGTAAGTGCGACGACGACGAGGTGCACCGCTGCCGCCGGAGACCCGCCGTGTCCTCGCCCGGCCGAACCGGCCATCCGGCCCGCCAGCCGCGACGAACCCCTGTCATGCACTCCGCCTCGCAGTCCCCTCGGCCCGCCGACTTCCCACTGGCGGCGGACAGCTCTGACGTTGAAGGGCTGTGGGCGGGCTCTTCACACGACGACCCCGAGCTCGCCGCCCCCGGGCACTGCGCACCCGAACAGACTGATCCCGAGCGCGGCGACTTCCTCGCCGCCATGCGCGCGTCGTGGGACGACTGGGTGCCCGTCGCCACCACGGGCTGGGGCGCGGTGGTGCTCATCGCCCCGTTGCTCGCGGTGCACGCGCTGGTCTGGGCGTTCGGTGGGCGCCGCCCCCGTTAGGTGTCCCGCCTCTAGCCCCGCTGATTCATGGGGCGTGATGGAGTCGGTTCTCTACGGATGTTGTGCCCGGCGGGTCGTGTAGACGTGTTTGGGCGCCGGCTGGCGCTGCCGGTGGGCGGGTCTCCGGGTGGTGCTCTCAAGGGTGGGCAGGCGGGGTCAGGCCGGTTTGGGGATCGCGGCGATCTTGTGGAACACCGCTTCGATGGCGGTGGCCCAGGGCCAGGTTTCGGGGATTTTGACCCGTCTACGTCGGCTGCTGCGGGTCAGTAGGGCGGCGACGTGGAGGAAGCGGTAGCGCATCGCTTTGGGCTCGCACGCTGCGAGGATGGCGGCGGCGCCGGTGCAGGCCAGCATCCGGGTCCAGACGACGAGGTCGGCGGCGATCATCACCGCCACCAGCCATGCCTGGTTGAGAGCGAACTCTCGCGAGGGCAGACGGCCCAGGCCGGTGTCTTTGGCGTGGCGGATCCGGTCCTCCACCCGGGCATGCGCCCGATGCCTGGCCTCGAGGAACTGCAGTTGACCGGTGGCGGTGTTGGTGACGAACGCCTGGTAGCGCCACCCGTCGAGTTCCTCGAACATCGACAACTGGGCGCCGGGGTGGGGCCGCTCACGGCGGACGATGGCCCGCATCCCGTCGGGCCACTTGGCGAGCATCCTGGGCGGCAGCAGTCCAGTCAGCTCGGCGATCTCCGCGCCCGGCCTCAGGTCGCCGCCTTGATTCACCGCTGGCCCCCACGCGGTGTCGGGGGCGATCGCGATGGCCCGGCGGATTCCGGCGGTGATCGAAAAGCCGACCGAGTACTCCACCCGCCGACCACGGATCCGATTCTGCTCGGAGATCCACTCCAACAGGTCATGGGAGGCGCCGGCGCCGTCGGATCGGATCAGCAGATCACGCCGATGGGCGGCGGGAATCTGGGCGATGGCTTGCCCGAGGACGTCGATGTGGTCGACCGCGGTGTTCGACCCCGCGTTGCCCGGGCGCAAGCTCGCAGCGAGGAACTCTTCTGTGTTGTCGCACCACACGCCGATCGGGTGGTAGCCGAAGGTGCGCTTGTAGGTTGGCGCGCTCTGTTCTTTCTCGCTGTGGGTGACCACGATGGTGGCGTCCACATCGAGCACGACCGTGTCCCCCAGATCCCGGCCCGCGCACTTGGAGGCCGGCACCCCGCCAGGCAGCTGGGACCAAACGTGCCGCCGCGTGCGGGCACGCGCGACCTGGATCTTCTTGCGTTTACCAGCGGTGACCTCGTCCAGCGTGCGCCACACCGTCGGGGACGAGGCGACCGGCCCCAGGACCGTGGATTGGTGGCGCAGGACGCGGATGTCGGCGATGGACTCCCCGCCACCCGTGAGCATCACCGCGACATCGGTCAACACCCTGCCACGGTCATGGATCGGGATGGATCGGCGCTGCGCCATGGCCCCCGACAGCTCGGCGGTCAGGCCGACGCGATCAGCCAGAAGACGTGGCGCGATGACCCCGGCATGAGCAATCACCCCGACATCCTCGACGGAGAACGACAGACCAGACGACCACGAAGTACGCTTCACCTACCGAGTGCTTTCTGCTTGAGGAACTGTAGCTCTAGACAAGTCCCAGTTTCCCCTGTTCAGGGAGCACTTCGGTCTATTTGCGCCCAGCGATCCGCAGATCCCCATGAAACACCGGGGCTAGGTGTCCCGCCTCCAGGTGTCCCGCCTCGCCCCCACCCGCCAGAGGATGGTGCGCTCCTTCGATCGCGCCGCGTGGAGCGGATCGCCCGTGTCAGATGCGCGCGAGTGTCGAGGCGTCGTCTCGTGCGTTTCCAGGACCGTCAACCCGGCGTCGGCGATACGGGTCAGCAGCTCGTCGCGAGTGCGTAGGCCGAGATGCTCGGCGAGGTCGGACAGAATCAGCCACCCTTCGCCCTGCGGCGTGAGGTGCTGCGCGAGCCCGTCCAGGAAGCGGCCCAGCACGTCCGAGCCCGGGTCGTAGATCCCCTGCTCCAGTGCCGAGGTCGGATGACCGGGAATCCACGGCGGGTTGCACACCACCACGTCGGCCCGCCGGGAGTCGCCCACCTCGTCGTCGTCGTCATAAGGCCACAGGTCGGCCTCCACCACGTCCACCCGGTCGGCCGACCCCAGCCGACCCACGTTGTCCCGCGCGCACTGCACAGCGCGCGGGTTGATGTCGGACGCCACGACCCGCCGGGCCCCGCGCCGGGCCAGGACGGCCGCGAGCACGCCGGTTCCGGTGCCGATGTCCCACACGGTCGGATCCTCGACGCCCTGCGGCCAGGGGGCGTCGGCGACCAGGTCGATGTACTCGTCTCGGGTAGGGGCGAACACGCCGTAGGCGGGATGGATCCGGGCCCCCAACGCGGCGACCTCGATGCCGCCAAGGTGCCACTCGTAGGCACTGATGACGCCGAGGAGCTCGGGTAGCGAGACCAGCGTCTCCCGACCGGTCGAGTCGTTGCCGTTGTGGGTCGGCGGCCCGTAGGCATGGGCGCAGGCGTCGCTCACGTCGGGCGCTCGGCGCAGCCGAACCGTGTAGTCCCGCTCGAGGGGGATGAGGATCTTTCCCAGAGTCTCCGCCCGCTGCGCGCGTGCCCTCCGGTTGGCGAGGAAGACCTCCCCGGGTTCGGAGCTCTGCGCCGCCCGGGACGCCCGCTTCTGCAGACGCCGGTCGAGGGCGCGCATGAGCTGGCGGGCGTTGTGGAAGTCGCCTCGCCAGAGCAGTCCGGTGCCCCGCCGGATCATCCGAAGCGCCGTGTCCGCGGCGATGTCGTCGTGGATCACCACGATGTCCCGCGGCGGCGGCGCGCCGTTCTCGGAGTGCCACCCGGCAGTGCGGTCCTCGCCCTTCTCTCGCCAGCTGACGGTGGTCACAGGCGACCCGGGGGCGGCAGGAGAAGACACGGGAGTCCTTCGAACGGGCGCGCACTCGACCGTGGGGAAGAATGACGCGCGAGAGCAAGCTACCCGCGAACCGGGCCGGACCCAGTGTCTCAGTTCCGCCGTCGACCGGTCACGGCCAGCCGGCCTCATACGCCTCGGCCCGGGCCGAGTACATCCGTCCTCCGCTGACGAAGTAGCCGTCGGTGTAGGTGGCTGTGTCGGACGGGATGCCGTGGGCGAGTGCGTAGAGCTGGGCCGCCAGGTCATCGGCATCGATCGCGCCGGAGCTGTCGCGATGGGGAGTGACGATCGCGGTCCTGTCGGCGAAGACCCCGGGCGCTCCCGTCAAGGTGATTCGGCGAGCGCGGTAGTCCCCGGCGCGAACGTAGGCGAGGGCCTGGCGGAGCACGGTGTCGTAGCGGGTGCCGGTCAGAGGTGTGGCGATGTCCATGGCCGACAGCGTCACACCCGTCGGCGGCGTCCTCGCCCGCGAAACGGTGCCCGGCACGGCGCCCTGTGGAGAGTCGCGTGCCCTGTGAGTGTGGTGCCGCTGCCTTGAGGGTTCCGGTCGTCTCTCCCCGGTTCTACGATGAAGACCAAGGCATTGGAGCTCATCATGAGTGCATCGCAGGCCGACCTCTGGAGTGGTCCCGTCGGGCAGTCGTGGGTGCGCAATGCACTCGCGTACGACACGATTCTCGAGCCGCTCGGTCGCGCGGCCCTCGACCGCCTGGACCTCGGCCCACCGCAGCGGGTGCTGGACATCGGGTGCGGGACCGGGACAACGACGTTGGAGATCGGACGTCGGGTGCGCCCGGACGGGTCGGCGGTCGGCGTGGACGTGTCCCGACCGATGGTCGAGTGCGCGCAGGCTCGCCTGGTGGATGAGGCTGATGCGGAAAACGTCGAGTTCCTCACCCTCGACGTGGAGAGCGAGCCGCTGCCCGGCCTGTTCGACGCCGCGTTCTCGCGGATGGGCGTGATGTTCTTCGACCGCCCCGGGGTGGCGTTTTCCGCCGTCCGGGCCGCCCTCGAACCGGGCGGCCGGCTCGCGTTCGTCTGCTTTGCCACGCCCGCCGCGAACCCGTTCATCACCGTCCCCACGGGCGCCGCGTTGGCCCGGCTCGGTGGTGCCCCTGTGCCTCCGCCGGGCGCGCCGGGACCGTTCTCGTTCGCTGACCCGGACCGCGTGCGCAGCGTGTTGGAGACCGCCGGCTTCCAGTCCGTCGAGGTGAACCCCGGCCCCGACGAGGTCACCCTCGGCCCCGCCGACCGCCTCGAACAACTCGCCCGGCAGGCGCTGGAACAGAACCCCCAGGCCATGATGGCGATGGCCGCCAACCCCGATGCCCGCGACTCCGCTGTCGCCGCGGCCGCGGCCGCGCTGGGTGAGCATGTCACCGACGGCGAGGTCCGTCTGGGCGCCGGAACCTGGGTCGTAGAAGCCCGTGCCCCCGGGGCGTGACAGGGCAGAAGCACCAAGGGCCGCTATCGATAGACCTCGCGCCGATGGGCAATATCGACAACGAGGACGGTCACCCGTTGATCCTCGATCGAGCAGATGATCCGGTAGTCGACCACGCGGTACCGCCAGAGGTGCTGGTCGCCGCGAAGTGCCTTCCCGAGATACCTGGGGTCTTCGCACCCGTGTATTCGCTCCTCGAGGAATGCCCGGATTCTCTGCTGCGCAGTCCTATCCTGTCGACCGAGTTTGGTGATGACCTTCTGGACGTGCGGCGTGACCTCGACCAGATACGCCACCTCAGGACCAGTCCACCTGGTCCAACGGGATCGCGGAATCGTCTGACTGCCTGAATTCCTCCAGACGGTGCCGGGCCAAGTACCAGTCCTCCATCTCGTCGAGCCCGCTGCGGATGAACTCGCTCGCGTAGAACGACTTGGACCTGCCGGTGATTCGAGCCAGATGGTCCAGACGGGCGATGGTTTCGTCGTCCAACTTGGTGTTCAGCTGTTTGGCCGTCATGACACCCCTTCCGCCGCTATACGAGTATAGACCCAGTGACCACCCTGAGACCGTGACCATCCGGCCGGTCGATGTCGAGAGCGTCATTGACGACAAGCGTGGGGGCGAGCCACTGCGAGGCGCGGCGTCGATCTGGCAGCCTCCAGGCAACTAGATTCCTGCCGGAAACCCCTCCCCTTCTCAAGTTATAGCTGGTAGGGGGCCTTGCGGCAAGACCCCGGTGGGGGCGCACACTGTCGCCATGTCCCCCGAGGCACCCGGCATCTTCGCCCTCCCCGATCACCTCGCCCACAAGGCTGACCCGGCGCACATCGCCGCCGACGAACGCCACCTCGCCGCCATCTCCCACGCCCTCGACCAGAAGGTCGCCTCCCTGTCCGCCCGTCTGGACGCCCGCCGCCGCGACCCCGCAGGCCGCGGCGCGCAGACCATCGAGCGCGACGCCGACATCCGTCGCCTCGTCGCCGAGCTCGCCACGCTGCGCCGCTTCGGGCTGGACGTGTGCATCGGCCACTACGCCACCGCCGCCGCCTCCCGCGCCCCTCAATTCGACTCCAGCCCCACAGCACCCGCGACCGCGCCGGTGTACGTGGGCCGCATCGGCCTCACCGATGCGGCCGGCACTCCCCTCCTCGTGGATTGGCGCACCCCGGCCGCCGAGCCGTTCTTCGCCGCGACGCTCGCCGATCCAAGGGGCGTGACGTATCGCCGTCGGTACCGGTGGTCGGGCGGGCGCATCGTGGACTACTGGGATGAGGTCTTTGGCGACGACGACGAGGTCTCCGCTCACGTCAGCCCCGACGACCTCTCGGCGTTCGTCTCGAGCTTGTCCGAGGCGCGGACCGGCCGAATGCGGGATGTGCTCACCACGATCCAGGCCGACCAGGACGCGATCATCCGCGCGGACTCCCAGGGAGCCCTCATCGTGGACGGCGGACCCGGCACCGGCAAGACCGTCGTGGCGCTACACCGAGCGGCCTACCTACTGCACGCCCAGTCCCGAGAGGGGCTACGCCGCGGCAACCTGCTCCTCGTCGGGCCGCACCGGCCATACCTCGATTACGTGGCAGATGTGCTCCCGTCGCTCGGCCAGCACAGCGTGCAGACGGCGACCGTGGCCGATCTCGGCCTCGCGGCGCTCGGCGGAGCTATCGCGGCACCGCCCGGCGGACTGCCCGACGAATCCGGTCCCGACGTCGGCCGCCTGAAGTCCGAGCTCCGCATGGTCGAGGCGATCGAGGCCGCGGTGCGCTTCTACGAGCAACCGCCCGAGCAGTCGATGGTGGTGCAGACCGAGTGGGTGGACCTCCGCCTGACGCCGGCCGACTGGGCCGAGGCGTTCGGCTCGGTCGAGGACGGCACTCCCCACAACGAGGCTCACCCGCAGATCCGCGAGACGATCGCCGAGATCCTCGTTGACCGGGCCCTCCATAACAGCGCCGGCGGCGTGCCCGAGGAGGTCCTCCGCGCTGAGCTCGCAGCGCACCCGGACCTGCACCGCGCCCTGTACCGGGCATGGCCGATGATCAGCGCCACCGACCTCGTCGGGGATCTGTGGACTGTCCCGTCGTACCTGCGCCTGTGCGCACCGTGGCTCACCACCGACCAGATCCGGCTGCTCCAGCGACCCGCGGCCGGCGCGTGGACGACCGCGGCCCTGCCGCTCCTGGACGCGGCCCACCACCGGCTGGGCGATGCCGATCGGGCGCGCAGATCCCAGCGTCACCGGGCCGAGCGATCCGCCGAACTCGCGAGGCGCCAGCGGGTGATAGACGACCTCATCGCCGCCGACGACGACCCCGAGGGCGTCTCCCCCATGCTCCGCCACGCCGATCTCCAGGAGGCACTGCTCGACCCGTCGACCGACGACGAGCCGACTGCTGGCGCGGCCCGCCTCGCAGGACCGTTCGGTCACATCATCGTCGACGAGGCGCAGGAACTCACCGACTCAGAGTGGGCGATGATTCTGCGCCGCTGCCCGTCGGGCAGCCTCACGGTGGTCGGCGATCGCGCGCAGTCCCGCCGCGACTTCGACGAGTCCTGGCCCGAGCGACTGGAACGCATCGGCCTCTCCCCTGCCCGCATCACTTCCGTGCATCTGAGCATCAATTACCGCACGCCCGCCGAGATCATGGAGGCCGCTGCCCCGGTGATCCGGTCGGTCCGTCCCGAGGCCAACGTGCCCGAGTCGGTGCGCCGCAGCGGGATCCCCGTCGAGTACGGCCACGTCGAAGATCTCCAGCACGTGATCGACGGTTGGCTCGCCACCCACTCCGAGGGCACGGTCGGCATCATCTGCGCGCCCGGCACTACCGTCCCCGACTTCAACGAATCCGACCGCGTCCGCTCGCTGACCCCTGCGCAGGCCAAGGGCCTCGAGTTCGACCTGGTGGTTCTGGTCGACCCGGAGACGTTCGGTTCGGGCGTCATCGGTGCAGTCGACAGCTACGTGGCGATGACGCGGGCGACGCAGAAGCTGGTCGTCCTCAGGTCGTAGTTTCCCGCCGGGCGCGCAGCGTCACAACGCCGACGCCTGCCTCAGCGCTACGTCCGCGATAGGTCGCTTGAGCAACTGTTCTGGGAAGATGTCGAGCTCCAGCCCACCGCCGATGCCGCCCGTCGCCGCTCACACCAACGAACATTCGCAGGTCGCTTGACTCCAGACGCTGCACCACCCGGCGCGCCAATTCGCCTTCCACGAGCCTGTACTTCGACCACTTATCGCCACTCTCGGCGGACATCGAGGCCGAGAAGACGCGCCGACCCCGTGCGTTCACAGTCGTGTTCGCCTCGAAGACGGGGCTCGGCACCATCCACGCCTGTGCGATCGAGCCCCGCGTCACGTCTACGTAGACGAACATCATGTCCAGGTCGCTGCGTGGGTAGAAGGACGAGTCGCGGACAACAGCCTGGAAACGGCCTCGTTGCACCACCAGTCCGTCTGACATTCGCGCCTTCACTTGGACCGCGAGAGTGGCGGTGTGTTCGCGCAGGTGGAAGACCAGGTCGACGCCCTCGTCGTCGATGATCGACGTCGACACGTTGAGCTTCGCGCGGGACTGCAGGATGCAGGTGGCGGCGACGAGCAGCTCCGCCGCCTTGCCCATTCGCCCAGAGTCCGAGGACTTCTCAAGCTAATCGTCAGGCCCCATTCCCGAACTATAGGGGCCGCCCGACGAACCGGGTGGCCCACGAGCGCACCAGCCCGTCAGCCGACAGTCGCACCGGTCAAGCAGAGTGGATCTCCGCGCCGCGGTAGTGTCCGTCGCCGCGATCGCTGCGGTCGCCGCCGCCGGACTCTTTGTGTGGTTCTTCGTCACTGGGTAGCCCCAAGCTCCTGACCAGGGGCGCCCTGAAAGCGCCTTTCAGGGCACCCCTGGCCAGAGGCGGCTTTCAGCCTTGTGAACGAGCACGCGCGCCGCAGTCGCCTCTCATTGCTCCCACCGCTCGCTTCTGTCCGTTGGTCGGTCGGTGCCCTGGGCACGGAAAGTACTCAGGCCCGGCTCCCTCTCGGGAACCGGGCCTGGTACGTGGTAGCGGGGACAGGATTTGAACCTGCGACCTCTGGGTTATGAGCCCAGCGAGCTACCGAGCTGCTCCACCCCGCGTCGGTTGCGTCACCGACAGTACGTGCGACCGTCCGAAGCTCCAAATCGGCAGACGAGTAGATGCACGTCGGTACGGACCGAGCCAGCTACACCGACGCCGGGCGCATACCCATCAAACGCGGCACCGATATCCGCCGCCTGGTCGCCGAACTCGCTACGCTGCGCCGCTGCGGGCTGGACGTGTGCATCGGCCATTACACCGCGGCCATTTCAGACCCCGCCGACTCCAGTCCCACAGCACCCGAGGCCGCGCCGGTGCACGTGGGCCGCATCGGCCTCACCGATGCGCCCGGCACCCCCCTCCTCGTGGACTGGCGCACCCCGGCCGCCGAGCCGTTCTGCGCTGCGACGCACGCCTATTCGAGCGGCGTCACCCATCCAGGCAGTACTGGAGGCGGGGGCCTGCAGGGGTCGCCGGCGCAGGGCCGACCGAAACGCAGAACTCGCGAGGCAGCATCTGGTGATTGACAAACTGATATCAGCCGACGACGACCACGAGGCGGCGCGCCACGGCGAAAAGCCTGTCGCAATTGCGAGTATTAACCAGTAGCTGAGGGGCGCTTCCTGCGCCTGAATCTCGTCACCGTGTACCGCGCCACCACCAAGCGTGACAGAATGGGCAAGATTTGGTGCGACTGACCTTCGGCCAATGCACTTGGAGCACCTCAGCCCCAGCGATAAGCACGAAGCTGTGGAACATGGACATTTGGCGAAGAAAGGACAATTGTGAACGCCCCACGACCACATCTCGGACCCTACAATAGGTTCTCCCGGATCGATATTAACAATTGGCGACAATTCAGCCGAGTTGCTATCGAGTTCCACGAACGCCTCACCGTCCTTACCGGAGCCAACGGTGCCGGAAAAACTACCGTGCTGAACCTGCTAGGACCACACTTCTCGTGGAAGCCGAAATTCCTCGCAGAGGGAGAATTAGATCAGAACTTTGCAGACCGAGAAAACCGCCGAAATCAAACCGCCTCGGAGTCAGTACGCCTTTCCTACACCAGCGGCGCCACAAGTCGTCTAATCTCCACCGGTCGAGGCACCTCTCCCTACCAAGTTGAATGGCAGAGTCAGCAGACTGTGCCAGGCCTATTTATCGCGTCACACAGGAGCCCCCCGTCCCCAAAGCAGGTTAGCAGCATACCGACTTCATTCGGCGATCTCAACAAACTACTGAACGAGTACATCTCTCAAGAACTACTTCGAATAAACCCCGAGAATACAACATTCCTGCGCGGCAGCAATATGCCCGCCTACAAACTGAAAGAGTCACTTATAGGTGCCGCCGTTTTTAGCCAGACGACGAGCGCCGTACAAGCCGACAGATCGGCGGTCTACCTATGGGAGGGGATTCAATCTCTACTGTCCCGCCTGCTGCCCAGCGAAATCGAGTTTCAAAGGCTTTACGTCAAGTCTTCCGAACTATTCCTGGAAACCAAGTCCAACAGCTTCCCTCTCGACGCCATGTCGGGGGGCATCAGTGCGATTGTCGAATATGCGTGGATGATCCTCCTTGCCTCACAGGACAGCAGCCAATTCACAGTATGCTTCGACGAGCCTGAAAACCACCTCCACCCCAGCCTCCAACGACACCTCATGCCGGCCCTTATAAGTGCCTTTCCAAACGTTCAGTTCGTTGTTGCCACCCACAGCCCGTTTATAGTCAATAGCAGCACCGAGTCGAACGTTTACGCACTCGACTTCAGCCCGAATGGCCAAGTGGAGAGCAGGGCTTTGGACTTCGTGAACAAGTCACAGGCGGCCGAAGAAACGCTCCGCAATGTGCTCGGCGTATCGTCAACTCTTCCCGTTTGGGTCGAGCGAGACATGGATCGCATTATGCGAGACTTTAGTTCACTTCCACCGCAAGCCGATCGCGCCCGCTGGCTAGCCGACCAGCTCCGTCAAGCCGGACTTGAGTCCGAGTTTTCCGCGACGGTTCTTGCTCTCGCAAATAGGCAGCAATGATTCGAATCTTCAAGTCTCCTGCCCCGGAATGGATTACGCGCAACCGGGAAAGACTGACGAACGATTTCTTAACGGATCAATCGAAGTCGCCGTGGCGGCACGAACACATCAAGTCAGCCCTTACCCGCGAGACTCATTCGAAATGTGCGTATTGCGAGAGCTATATTGCGGCAGTCGGCTATGTGAACGTAGAGCACATTCGTCCTAAGTCGCGCTTTCCCAGACTAGTCCTTGAGTGGACGAACTTGGTGAGCGCATGCAGCCGTTGCAACACCAATAAGGGCGATTATTACTCATCGGAATATCCATTAATCGACCCCACTTCAGAAGATCCGTCTCGACACCTCGTGTTTATGGGTGCCGCTACATTCCCTTACCCAGGTAACCGAAGAGCGATCGACACCATCGAAGTACTACAGCTCAACAGAGCAGACTTGTTCCATCAACGTGAGAAGCGCATTAACGAACTTCTTGCGCTACTTCACTCGCGCAAGCATTGCAATACGGAAATGGAGTCGGTACTGGATACCGCTATCGCTGCGCACTTCGAACCGGCCTCAGAATATTCCGCGGCACTACTTAAGTTCTTCAACGACATGCCGGGTCTTCAGCCAAAGGCCCCGTCGGAACGCATCGAGGGAACAGCCTAGGCTCAGTCAACGATGGTCTTTTCGTAGCATGAGTCTTCTCCCAGCTGCGACCGCATTGGGCAAATTAACGTCACCCCACGGCAGGTGAAGCGGGTCCAGACCTTGCATCGCGATTGACTGCTAGACTGGTTTGTCACGTGCGTACCCCGACTTATGCGGCGGCGGGAACAACTGCCAACTACGCTCCGTACCGGCCTGCCCCTCATCTCTTCGGCCCAGTTGCGGTCCCATCCTCTGTGCGAAGTCGGCCCTCGGCGCTGAAGGCCGGCGGGCGAATAGTTCCCTCAAGAGTGAATCGGAGGTCAGCCGACAGCCGCCGCCTTCCACGCCGAGTGGATCGCCCCGTGGATGTAGCCCACCTCGCCGGCGTCGCCGATGACCTCGCAGTCGATGCCAGCGGCACGGAGCTCGTCGGCCAGCGGGGCGGCTGCGGTGGTGCCGTCGGCGTAGATGACCATGTCGGCAGCGGCAGACTGGGCGCGACCCTTGGCGTCAGTCCAGGCGACCGTCGACTCGGTGATGTGGCTGACCTTCACCCGACGCTGGATATCGACGCCGTGCGCCTTGGCGTGGCGCACCGCGGTCCAACGACGCGGCATGGCCAGCGGTAGCCCGAGCTGCTGGGACTCGTGCAGAAGGGTGACCTTGCGGCCGCGCTCGGCGAGAAACTCCGCGAGCTCCAAGCCCACCAGCGAGCCGCCAATCACCACGACGTTCTTGCCCATCGGCAGCGCGATCTTGGTCAGTCGCCGGATCCACGAGGGGCGCTTGGTGATGGTCGAGAGCCTGCCCAGCCGCCCGACGGTCCGCAGGAAGAACCCGGCCTCGTCGGCGGTGGCGGTGCCCAGCATGGTCGCGCGCAGCGAGTCGCCAGTGTGCACGTGCGGCAGGTCGCCGCCCGGAATGGACGGGGCCGGACGCTTGGCGCCGGTCGCCACGATCACCCGGTCAGCGCCCAGCGCCCGGATCGACCCCACCGTCGCCTCGGTGTTCAGCCGC
Source organism: Dietzia sp. Die43 (assembly GCF_024519835.1). Taxonomy (NCBI): domain Bacteria; kingdom Bacillati; phylum Actinomycetota; class Actinomycetes; order Mycobacteriales; family Dietziaceae; genus Dietzia; species Dietzia sp. Die43. Next base: position 277,828 of record NZ_JALJRF010000002.1, read on the forward strand.
ACGTCGATGCCGAGCCGCTTGACCTCGGCCTCGAAGAAGCGGATGAGAGGCTCGTTATCCGGCGTGGTCAGGGTCGAGAACCACATGGTTCCGCCGAGGCGGTCGGCCTTGTCGAGCACGGTCACGCGGTGCCCGCGCTCGGTGAGGACCAGCGCGGACTCAAGACCGGCGGGGCCGGCACCCACCACCACGACGTGCTCGCGCTTCGGAGCGAGCGTGAGTGGCAGGAGCGTCTCGTTGCCCAGCGCCGGGTTCACGGCGCAGAACGGGGTGTCGTCGAAGAAGTTCTCCGCCACGCAGAGGTAGCAGTTGATGCACGGGCGGACGCGTTCCGGCGTGCCGGCGGCCAACTTGTTGGGCAGGTTCGGATCGGCGAGTAGCTGCCGGCCCATGGCGGCGAAGTCGACCTTGTCGTCGTCGATCGCCTTTTCCGCCACCTCCGGCAACATGCGGCCCACGGCGATGACGGGGATCGACACGGCCTTCTTGATGGCCGCGGCGTTGTCCACGTACGCGCCGATCGTGTCCGGGAGGGGGCCGTCGGTGAAGTTGTCGAAGGGGTTGCGGCCCCAGCCGGTCACGTGGATGGCGTCGGCGCCCGCGCGCTCGAACAGCACCGCGGCCTCGGTGGCCTCGGGCAGGGTCAGCCCGCCCTCCTGCCCGTACTCCTCGCCGGACACGCGCACCAGCACGGCGAGCTTCTCGCCTACCCGCGCCTTGACCGCCGCGATAACCTCGCACGCCAGCCGCGCCCGGTTGATGAGCGCCCCGCCGTAGGAGTCGGTGCGCTGGTTGTCGCGTCGGTTGAGGAACACGCCCAGGATATAGCCGTGCGCCACGTGGATCTCGATCGCGTCGGCACCGGCCCGGGCGATGCGATCGGCGGCCTCGGCCCAGGTCTCGATGAGCCACGCGATGTCGTCGTGGTCCATCTCCTTGTAGACCGTCTTCTTACCGCCGGTGGCGGCGCCCATCCGGCCCAGCTCCTCGCCGGTGCTGTCGGCCAGGGCGGAGTAGTCGTAGTCGTAGTCCGGGGTGCTCGGCGCGATGAGGGGGCGGTCGTTGGCGATGTCCACGCGCGCGACCTTGCCGTGATGCGTGGACTGCACGCACAGCTTGGATCCCGCCGCGTGCACGGCGTCCGCCAGCGCCTTGAGGCCCGGGATGTACTTGTCATCCGACAACCCCGGCTCCTTCATGGACGCCGCGCCCACCGGGAACGCGATCGCGCACGCGCCGGTGATGATGAGCCCTGCTCCCCCGGCCGCGCGGGCGACGTAGTGGTCGATCTCCCGCTGCTCGATCTCGCCGTCCTCGGACACGTTCATGTCCATGGCCGGCAGCACGATGCGGTTGGGCGTCTCCATGGGGCCGATGCGGCCGGGCGACATGAGGCGAGGGAACGAGGTGAGGGTCGTCACGTTGATGATGATACGCCCGAATTGACGGGTGTCTAGAACGGGTTCTAGTTCTGGGGGCGGTTGGTGGTGGTCGACGGGGTGTTAGGACGACGACGATGCCAGCGAGTGCGTCTTGCAATCCCCTACCAGTTGCTGCCTTGCCGGCTGAGTCGGCTACGAGCAACTACTCGTCATCGGCACGGAGGGCATCACGCAGACCCACAGTCGGCAAGCTAATTCCAGCCGCCCGGTCGATCGCCGCCCCAGCCAGCAACCCGTTGTGCGCATCGGCGTACCGCCCCGAGACACGGCCTTTACGTGTCCTGTCCAGGGCGTACCTGGCCGCTGCGGAGCGAATCTTGTCCGACTTCTTCATCGCCTTCACGAACGCAGTTGGAGACTTGAAGATGAGATACTCCGCATTGGGTCCCGAGGACTTGTGCACGGGACCAGCCATCGACGCACCGCGATGCTTCAGTGCCCACCACGTCATGCGGGCCGGAAGAACGGTGCTGTCTGTCGCAACACCTAGTTCCAGCCTCCCGCCCGGTAACTCGTTGAGGTAAAAGACCTCGAGCATTCCCATATTGAGGGTCACCAGGCGCTTGACTCCACCTCCCATCCTCAGGCTCGGAAGACACGATAGGGACCAAAACTGGCCCTGCGTGCGCCTCGGGAAGAGCACGCACCCGTGCAGATACGTCGCAACCGCTTCCAGAATCGACTCGAACTCAGGGTGTGAAGAAAGCTCTTCGAACCTGGCCTTCGAGCGCACCTCCGCCGACTTTCCGCCGAGGACGGTCTGATCGGCCTCGCCAGCCCGACGATCAGCGGCTGCAGGGCTGTTGAACCATGCCTTCTGTTCCTCCACCGAGATGAGCTCGTCTAGAACGGACGTCCCGTAGATCACTGCGCTGTGCTCTCGGTTGAAACAAGTGAACCCGTTTCGGCAGAGGTCGTAGATCAGCTCGCGCTCTGCCGCCCTCAAGGTTTCTGTGTTCGGAGATTCCGGCATGTACCGGAACGACTGTATATTCGCGTGGTCATAGTTCTTGACGTGCTGCCGCAACCTCGACACCACCGACGTGCTCGAGATTCCTACGTACACCTCGTTGGCCTCCCCCTCCCACATGTACAGACCCGCCGGCTTACCGCTCCGCCTTTTCGCTAAAGCTCTAAGCGCCTTGTCAGACATGGGGGTCGCCGGCCCGAAGCCCTGCTGATCTGCCCACGTGGCGACAGCGGGATCGGGCACCCAGGTTGGGATCAGCGAGTTATTAAGAGAAGCCATTGGTGGAGAGTAGGTTCTTAGTAAGACACTCGTCCGCGAGCAGCGTCTAAGTTGGTCCGGCCGTGCTGAAGAATCCCGGCTTTGTAGCGGGAATGCGAGCGACGACGCCGGCCCGACGAGGGCGGGCAGCCGCGAGTAGCGGAGCAATCCACTGGATCGTCTCGGTCCCCGTGCCGCACCCTCTATCCTCTGAACCACCATGCCGCCCAACCCTGACATCATCTCGGCCGCGCTCACGACCGCGACGTCGTTCGTCCTCAACGCGGTCGAGGTCTTGCGTTTCGGCGGCCTTCAGACAGACGAGGAGCAGTCTCCGTTCGAGATCGTCACCCGCCGCCCGATGTTCCGGCTGCGCCGCTACTACCCGCCAGCGGCGGGGGACGCTGGCCACAGTGGGGTCCACATCGAGGAGGAGGAGCCGCCGCGGCCGCCGATCGTGCTCGTTCCGCCGATGATGATCTCCGCGGAGGTCTGGGACGTGTCCCCCTCGACCAGCGCAGTGGCCGCGCTGCACGAGGCCGGCATGGACCCGTGGGTGATCGACTTCGGCGCCCCGGACCTCGAGACCGGCGGTCTCGAACGCACCCTCACCGACCACGTGGTGGCCGTGAGCGACGCCGTCGACCTCGTCACCGCGGCCACCGGCCGTTCGGTGCATCTCGGTGGGTACAGCCAGGGCGGCATGTTCTGCTACCAGGCCGCGGCCTACCGGCGCTCACGCGACCTCGAGAGCATCGTGACGTTCGGTTCCCCCGTCGACTGGCGCGGCAACGCCCCGCTCGGCATTCCCGAGCAGGTGGTCGTCACCATCGCACGCCTCGTCGCCGACTACGTCTTCAACGAACGCCCACTGCCCGGGTGGTTGGCCTCGACGGCGTTCCGTCTGCTCGATCCGATCAAGACCGCCCGTTCACAGGTCGACTTCCTGCGCCAGCTCCACAACCGCGAAGCACTCCTCGGCCACGAACGGCAGCGCCGCTTCATCGGGGGCGAGGGATTCGTGGCCTGGTCCGGGCCCGCGATCGTCGACATGATGCAACAGGTAGTCATCCAGAACCGGATGATGGTCGGTGGATTCGTCGTCGGCGACCATGTTGTCTCACTCGCGGACATCACCTGCCCGATCCTCGCCGTCTTCGGCGAGGTCGACGAGATCGGCGTCCCGGCCGGCGTCCGCAAGATCGCGTCCGTCGCTCCCGCGGCCGATGTCTACGACTTTCCGGTCCGCGCCGGGCACTTCGGCCTCGTTGTGGGCTCGACCGCCGCCTCGCAGACGTGGCCCACCGTCGCTCACTGGATCGACTGGATCGAAGAGCGAGGGGCCCGACCGGAGGGGATCACTGAGGTCGACCCCGACACCGTCATCGACTCCTCCCCCACCAAAGCGATCATGCTCGCGGCGGACGGGGCGTTCCAGGCCGCTGGACTCGGGGTCGGCGTGGTGCGCGGTGCGGGGCAGCTCGCCTTGGGCGCGCTGCGGACGACGCGAGCCGTCGGATACGAGGCGGTGCGCGCGGCACCGCGTCTCATCCGGCTGGGGCAGATCCAGCCCGCGACCCGGATCTCCTTCGCCAAGATCATCGACGAACGCGCCCGGAACCAGCCGAACGACGCGTGCTTCCTGTTCTCCGACCGCGTCCACACGTTCTCCGCCGTCGACACCCGGATCACGAACGTCGTCCAGGGCCTCATCGACGTCGGGGTCCGGCAGGGCGACCACATCGGCGTGCTCATGGAGACGCGACCCTCGGCGTTGGTCGCCATCGCCGCGTTGTCGCGGCTCGGCGCCGTGGCCGTGCTGCTCCCCCCGTCCCAGTCACTGCCCGAACTTCTCCAGCTAAGTTCCGTGACCGACGTGGTCGCCGACCCCGAGCACGCGTCCAAGGTCACCGATGCCGGAGCGCGGGCGCTCGTGCTCGGCGGTGGCGGCGGTGAGCGCGACCTGCCCGCGGACCTCGGCGAGGACGTCGTCGACCTCGAGCGTATTGACCCCGAGGCGGTCGAGTTGCCCCGCTGGTACCGGCCGAATCCCGGCCGAGGGGGTGACCTGGCCTTTGTGTTCTTCACCCGCTCCACGGGCACGTGGCAGACCAAGCTCGTCACCAACCACCGGTGGGCGGCGTCCGCGTTCGGCACCGCCAGCGCTGCGCGTCTCACCACCGAGTCCACCGTCTACTGCCTCAGCCCTCTCCACCACCCATCGGGCCTGCTCACCACCGTCGGCGGCGCCGTGGCGGGAGGAGCCCGGATCGCGCTCTCCCGCGGTTTCGATCCGGCGACCTTCGACGAGGAGATCCGCCGCTACGGCGTGACGGTGGTGTCCTACACCTGGGCGATGATGCGCGAGTTGGTGCGCGGGCCAGTGCATCCGCGCGAGACGCTCCCGACACTCTCACTCTTCATGGGGTCAGGCATGCCCCGTGGGCTGTGGCGGCGGGTCCTGGACCGCTACCCGGGCACGCGGGTCCTCGAGTTCTATGCCGGTACCGAGTCCGATGTGGTCCTGGCCAACCTCACCACCTCCAAGCCGGGCGCGCGCGGACGTCCACTGCCCGGCACCGCCGACGTGCGTCTCGTCGAGGCCGACCCCGACACCGGCGCGATCCTCGCCGGCCCCGATGGCTTCGCCATACCCAGTGAGATCGACGCACCCGGCGTACTTCTCACCCGGCCCAGGCTCGGATTGGACGCTTCCGTGCGCCAACTCCGTGGGGTGTTCCGCCCCGGCGACACGTGGGTGTCGACCAATGACATCTTCGAGCGTGACAGGGACGGCGACTTCTGGTTGCTCGCGGCGGCGAGCACCGTCATCCGCACGACCCATGGGCCCGTGTATCCGATCCAGGTCGCCGACGCACTCGGGGACCTTCCCGCGGTTGACCTGGCCGTGGTCTACGAGGTGCCCGGCGCTGAGGGGCCGGTCGCCGTTGCCGCGGTGAATAAGTGGGGTTCAGAGGCGATCACCGCGGCCGACATCGGTGGCGCTCTGGCCTCGGTCCCGCCCGCCGGGCGGCCGGACCTCGTCCACGTCGTCAAAGACATCCGGGTGACCAACTGGTACCGGCCGGACCCCAGGACGCTCGCAGCCCGGGGGCTGCCGAAGGCCGGCCCGCGGACCTGGATCCTCGATCCCGACACTGGTCAGTACGTACGGCTGACCAAGGCTGTGCGGGACGGGTTCAATTAGATCCTTCCGCTCGCGATCGGCGGTCGTCCAAGCTAATTAACGAAGCAGGTCGACTCACTAGGATCGAAGCGTGTTCCCGTAAACTTTCCGTCAGGACTACAACGCGACCCTTCAAGCAAGCACATCAACCGTCACGCTAGAGCCATTCATATGCGAGAATAGCCCATATGGATGCTTATGAAAGCGAAGTTCCTATTTGGCCCGAGCTTGTAGTGCCCACACTCAAGGCTCTCTCTGATGGCCTACCCCACCACCGCAGACAAATCTTCGATACCGTCGCCGAGCTGATCACGCTCAGCACTGAAGCTCGACAGGAAACGTTGAAATCTGGCGGTTCGAGATTCGAACAACGTGCGGGCTGGGCATTGAGTCACCTGAGCAAGGCCGAATGGGTCGACCGGCCCGAGAGAGGCCATTACCTCATAACGCAGGCTGGCAAACAGGCCCTTGCGACCTACCCAGGAGGATTCGACTACTCGCTTGCGAGGGTAGTATTCACCCCGTTCTGGAACGACAAGGTTCAAGAGGACACTTCGCCTCCGCCGGAATCCGTCTCCGAGCTCACTGATCCCATCGAAGTTATCGAGGACGCGATCTCTCGAATTGAGAAAAACGTCGGTCAAGAACTTCTTGAGAGATTGAGAAACAGCCACCCCGACTTCTTCGAGCAGTCCGTGGTCGACCTCCTCTTAAGCATGGGCTACGGCGGGGCCGGAAAACGAGGACAAAGAATAGGCAGAAGCAATGACGAAGGTGTTGACGGCCTAATTGACCAAGATGCACTTGGCCTAGACCAAGTTTACGTTCAAGCAAAGAGATACAAAGACGGCAATAACGTGGGTCGAGAAGCGATCCAGGCGTTCGTTGGCGCACTACACGGCTTTGGCGCGTCACGAGGAGTATTCCTCACGACGAGTTCTTTCACCTCAGGCGCTATCGACTACGCCAAGAAGGTCCAGTCGCGCATCATCTTGGTCGATGGCGAATATCTGGTCAGCCTTATGATTGAGCACCGAGTCGGCATCGAAGAGGAAAAATCGTTCAGCGCAGTTAAGGTGGATCAGGACTACTTTGACTAACTACCGAAGGCGTTTGAAGAAGGCGGCTGAAGCAGGCGGCTAGCCGCAATTCGCGACTAGCGGCCTTCACTCACTTGCGACCACGATCGGCGAGTTCCCACCACCCTCTAGGGGATCCCCGCTTAATTAGGCCCTCCTTGGCCATGGAATTGCGTTCCCAACGCATAGCATTTCGCCAACGGATTTCTCCTCCGGTAAGCCCGTTGTAGTCTCCCGGTCGGAGTTTACCCTTCAACCGCTTCTCGGCCACCCTTAGCAGCTCATTCATCTCACGGCCGCCTCCAGTCTCCATAAGCAGTTCGCATATGAGCGGCCGGAACTCCGCCTGAGGCGTCACATCTGGATCCTGCTTCCTGCGACCCTTCACCTGTCGAACTCCTTGGATGATCGGAAGTTTGCTGCTACTGCTGCCTGATTGAGTCCTAGACTTTTCGGGGAGGGTTTACCCCGCCCTTCAAGCAGAAGATCGCGTGGGCCATGTGGGGTGCATCCATGGATGAAAGGCCCTTGGTCTCGGTTGACTCAATATTCGATACTATCTGGATCCCCCAATCCCGTTTGTGTCCTCGACGAAAGTCGCTGGAAGAGACCGTGATGCTGCAAGGACAATCCGCGCACCGCCGCAAAGAGACTGTGGGTCTTCTATAACAACAAAATGCTGGCCCCGCGCCGGACTCTAGCCTGGGATAAGCCAGCGATCCGCCGCTAGCGAGCTTGAGTCCAGTGTGGGTGAGCGGTTCGTTTGGAGTTTCGCCTCGCAAGCAGGTCGACCATATCTTCTTGTCGTGTCTATCCCACCGCAAGCAAGTACGAGACGACCGCACCAGTCCGCCAATGCCGTCGCGGCCAACCTTCGCTTGACAGCAGAGCGCGCGCCCCCCTCATGAGAGCCTTACTGACCGCCCCTCAGCTTGTGATACTCCTCGGTGGTCATCTGCACCAGCCGCGAACACCGGCCGTCCACGTTGTCCACGTACCCGATCGACCGCACGTAGGGCGCGATCACCTGCACCTTCTGCAGCGGGGTGACGATCAGCAGCTGGATGCCGAGTTTGGCGAACAGCTCCAGCGCGTAGCGGGTCGAAGAGTCGGAGCCCCGGCCAAAGGCCTCGTCGATCACCGCGAAGCGGAAGTCGCGGGCCTTGTCGGCTCCCCATTCCAGTCCGAACTGGTAGGCCAGGGACGCGGCCAGGATGGTGTAGGCCAGCTTCTCCTTCTGCCCGCCGGACTTGCCGTCGGAATCCCGGTAGTGCTCCCATTCCTGATCGGTCTCGCGGTCCCGCTCGGAGGCGGAGAAGGTGTACCAGTTGCGGACGTCGGTGACCCGGGTGCGCCAGGCGCGGTCGCCGTCGCTGTGGCCCTCCCGGCCCCGCAGCCGCTCGAGGATGGCCCGGACCTGCTCGTACCGCTCCTCGGAGTACTGCCCCTCGCCGCCGAACGCCTGGTCGGTGACCCCCCGGAGGTCGGCGCGGAACTGGCGGACCTCCTGGTTGACAGTGTTCTCCCGGTCAAGACGCACGTACCGGCCGGGGTTGAAGTCGATCGCCCCCAGCGCCTCGTTGGTCTTCTCGATCTTCTGACCGATGTCGTCGGCCTGGCGCAGCAGCCAGTTGTGGAAGCCGGCCAGCTCCCGGATCGTGTTCTTGCGCAGCTGCTCCTCGAACTCGCCCACGAACCGCGGGAGGTCGTCGTCGGCCAGGCGGGCGTGGAACCGCACGAACTCGTCCCGCGCGGCGATCGAGGCGTCCATCTCCTTGGTCTGGTCCGGCCACCGCCGGCAGATCTCGGCCATGGCCTGCTGGATGCGGGTGGTCAGGGCGTTGAGCTCCCGCTGGGCCCGCTCCACGTCGGCGTCCACGGCGTCGGCCAGCGCCTGCTCGGCGGTGTGGGCCTCGTCCGCGGTCTGGGCGTACTCGGCGCCCTTGTCCTCGGTGTAGCCCAGGCGCTCGCGCAGCTGCGGGTACACCTCCCGGGCGGCGTACAGCAGCTCGTCGTCGAGCTCGGCCAGGGCGCGCTGGTCCCGCGCCATCTGCCGGGTCTCGTGGTCGATGCTGCTCTGCCACCGACTCCGATGATCGGCCAGTTCCCGCTCGTCCTCCGCCAGCGCGACCCTACGGCTGTCGAGGTCGGCCAGCCGCCGATCGATCTCGGCCATCTCGCTGCTGCCCTCGACCAGCCGGCGCCGCTCCGCCTCGGCGGACTCGGCGCGCTCGTTGGCCTCGGCCCAGTCCAGGTCCCGCCACGTGGTGTACTCCGCCAGGCGGATCAGCGCGGTGCGCGCCTCCCCCAGCGTGGCCTGGTCGCGCACGGCGGCGTCGAGCCGGGTGGCCCGCTCGGCGACCTCGCCCTCCAGCTGGGCGCGGCGGGCCCGCAGCGCGGTCACCTTGTCCTCGGTCCGCCAGCCCAGCACCCAGCCGCGGGCGTCGGTGGCCGACTGCCGGTCGTCCTTGACGTGCCAGCCGCGGGACCGGATCTGCCCCTGGATGGTGACGGCGCGGTCGGCGGCGCGGAACTCCTCCATGGTGTCCGCGCAACGGTGGTCGGCGCGGGCGTAGAGCTCCTTGGCCAGGTAGCCCCGCAGCGGGGAGTCGGCGATCTCGATGGTGTCGGCCAGCAGCAACCCCGCCGCCTGCGGCCGCTGCAGCGGAACGTGCCGCTCGGGCACCCGCTCGTAGACCAGCCGGACGCCCACCTCGCGCCCGTCGGACCGGCGGGCGGTGAGCCGGCGCGAGTTCACCCACTCGGACACGCCCGCGTACAGGCTCTCCGGGACCAGCAGGGACACCGCGAACCCGCGCAGCACCCGCTCGGCCGCGCCGCGCCACTGCGCGTGCTCCTGGGCCACGTCCATCAGCTCGCCCGCGAAGGGCAGGTCGGCGGCGTCCACGCCGAGCTCGGTGCACAGCTGGTCGCGGACCTGCAGCTGCTCGGCGGGGATGTTGCTCGAACGCGCAGACGCGCTCTCCAGCTCCTGGGTCACCTCGCGCAGCAGCCGCCGGCGCTCACCGTGGTCCATCACCAGGGCGTCGTGCCGGGTCTTGAGGTCGGCGGCCAGGGCGTCGAGCTCTGCCTGGCGGGCGGTGACGTGCTCGGCCAGGCGGGTGAACCCCGCCTCGTCGGTCACCGGATCCAGTCCGGCGCGGTGGAGGGCGTCGGTGAACCGGTCCCGACGACGACGACGCTCCTCGAACTGCTCCCGGGCGGCGGAGGCGTCTCGCTCAAGATCCCCGACGCGGTTGCCGCCGGATTCGGCGCGCACGGTGACCAGGCCATCGCGCTCGGTGGCCAGCTCCTGCGTGCGCTCGCGCATGCGGGCCAGCTCGGCGACGGCGGTGGCGACCTCGTGGCCCAGGGTGTCGATCTCGGACTGGCGCAGGCTCAGCCGCAGTTCGGCGTAGTAGGGCCGGATCGCCATCCGCTCGTCGCGCAGCCGCTCGCGGCGCCGCAGGGCCGCGTCGTAGGTCTCGATCTGCTCGACCAGCGGCTCCAGCGCGTCGAGCTGGGTGCGGGCGCGCTTGACGGCGTCGTGGGCGCGGGTGAGGTCCTCGAAGTGCCGCAGGATCCCCTCGATCCGGGCGGAGGCGTCGGCGGGTTCGAGCATGTGGGTGCGGACGAACTCATTGAGGTCGCCCACCGACTTCATGGAGATGGTCTGGTGGAACAGCTCCATGGCCTGCTCGGACCGGATCCCCAGCAGCCGGCGCATCGCGCGGCCGTAGGTCGGGAAGTCCTTCTCCACCGCGGCGCCGGAGTCCTTGAGCCGGGTGAGCAGTGTGGACAGGTCGGTGCCGAAGTCGGTGAAGTCGCCCTCGATCGACAGCGCCCGGTCGGCGGTGACGAACCGGCGCCACGGCTGGCCGGTGGCGTCCTGCTGCTGGAAGACCTGCGCGAGGGTCACCTCATCGCCGTAGCCCTCGTTGCGGAACACGCCCAGGATCACCGAGTACGAGCGCGCGTCCCGCAGCCCCACGGGCCGGACGGTGCCGGTGGCCTCGTTGCGCTCGGTCTTGTGGTGGCCCTCGACGTAGGACCGCAGCGTGCGCTCCTTGCGGGCGGCACCGGCGGCCTTGTTGTAGTCGATCCGGTGCGAGGGCAGCATCAGCGTGCTCACCGCGTCCACGAGGGTGGACTTGCCGCTGCCGATGTCGCCGGTGAGCAGGAGCGTCTCCCCCGCGGAGTCCAGATGCCACACCCGGGAGTCGAAAGTGCCCCAGTTGAGGACCTCCAGCCGGGCCAGTCGGAACCCGGGGCGGCTGCCCGCTCCCAGCTCCACGGAGGAGAACAGTCCGCTGGTGGTGGCGCTCGTCAGGCTGCTAGTCATGCTGTGCCCCCGCTTCGGCGTACTCGGCGAGCTTGGCCGAGAAATCGGACAGGGTCTCGGCGTCGACGTACGCCTTGAGGATGCGGCGCACCTCCCACGTGCCCTTGCGGTCCTTGAGCTGGCGCAGGAACCCCATCCCGACGAGCCGGTTGATGGAGGCGTCGACCTGGTGAGCCTCTCGGGCCTCGTCGGTGCTGCGGGCCAGGAAGAGCTGGATCATCTCCACGATCTCGTCGTGCGTGAGCACCAGCTGCCCGGGGTCGCCGGCGGACTCGAACTCGGCGAGCCGCTTGCGCAGCAGGACCAGCAGCAGGCTGTCGGCGTAGGTCAGGCTCCGGCGACGGATCACTCGGGGAAGCGCGTCCTCGCCCTCCGGGGTGTCGGCGGTGCGCAGGTAGGCGTAGCCCTCGTCGTCGTCGATCACCACCTCCAGGCCGACCACCGCAAAGTGGTCACGGACGGCGCCCTGGTGGCGCACGAGGTCGTCCCAGGCGTCGGTCTCCTGGTAGACCACGCCCTGCATGAGGCGGATGGCGCTGACGGCCACGGCTCGTTCGGGTGCGGCGCGGTCGGGTGAGGGGCGGTCGGGTGAGGGACGGTGTGACTCGCTCATCGGCGCCTGACCTCCACCCGCGGCATCACCGCACGCATGGATCTGCCGGCCTCGTGGTACTGGATCACGGTCTCCTCGTGCTCGTTGGTGGTCACCTCGAGGTCGTCGTCCTTGAGCGCCAGGTAACCGACGATCTCGGCCGCCCCGTGCTGGAGTGGGTACATGGTGACGATGTCCTCCAGGCGGGCGGTGCCCCGGACCGGGATCAGCGCCCGAATGCGGGAGGCCAGGCGTGCGGGGTCGACGACGACCTGGTCGGTCAGCACCGAGGTGTCGACCTCCTCGGTGTCCACCGGATCGAGCAGGCTGTTGACCTCCGAGGCGGGCCGGGCGGTGAACAGCGGACGATCCGTGGGCAGCGCCACGTCGACGGCAGTCTCCTCCAGCTCCAGCCCGAGGTCCGGCAGCTCGCCCTCGCGGACCTGCAGCGCCGAGGTCTCGATCTGGCGCACCAGGTCCAGCACCCGGCGGTTCTCCAACCACACCTGGTCATCGGTGAAGCGGCGCAGCTGCTCGGAGATGTTGCGGACCGTCTGCTGCGTGCGCTCCGCGGCCTCCGCCCAGCCGTGGTGCACGGTGCGCAGGCGGCGGTCGGCGCCGAGCTCGTCGATGCCGGTCAGGCGCTCGAGCAGCATGGACAGCTCCTCCTGGCCCGAGGTGGACAGCAGCAGGTCGTAGAAGGCCTGGAAGCTGCGGCCCTGGTCGGAGGAGTCGATCATGCTGCGGCCGTGGACGAGCTCGGCCAGCAGCTCGCCCTTGCTGCCCTGCCACGTGGCGATGCGTTCGCGCGCCGAGCGGTCCAGGGCGCGGAAGTTCTCCTCCACCTGCCGGAAGTCGGCCAGCAGCTCGCGGGCGGTGGTGGCGAACTGCTGGTAGCGCTCGCGGACCGCGGTGCGGTCCAGCAGGCCGGAGGCCGGGTCCTGGCGGAGCTGGTCGATCTCCCGCTCGATGTCCTGCTTGCGGCGCTCGAGCTGGTCCAGGCGCTTGGCGGGGTCGGACTCGGTGCCCTGGGCGATCTGGCGCAGCAGGTCCACGGCGGTCTGCAGGCGCGACTCGGTGCCCACGAAGGACGTCTCGGGCAGCCCCTGCACCCAGGCGTAGGCCTTCTCCAGGGCCGGGGTGGCGTCGTAGTGGATCTCGTCGGCGCCCAGCGGGTAGAAGCGGCGCAGGAAGCCCGCCTCCGGGCCGGCCCAGTCCGCCAGGTACTCGGCGGCCGTGCGCAGGAAGCGTGGGTTCTGTGGATCCTGGGCGTTGATGGCGTAGAGCTGGTCGTCCAGCGCAGCCACCAGCTCTCCCTCGGAGCTGGCGCCGCGGCCCTCCGCCACGAAGAACCGGCCCAGCACTGTGAGCAGCAGCGGCGCGTGGGTGGCGCGCAGCATCCGCCAGGCGGGGTGCCGCTCGCGCAGCGCCTCGATCTGCGCGTACTCCACGTGGGGCTCCTCGGGGTGGGCGAACTGTCGGTCGCGGCGGCTCGTGCGCCGAGGGGACAGTCTAGGAGCGGGGGGTGGGGAGGTCGCGGCGGGGCGAGGGTGGGGGCGGGGTGATCCGGTCAGCTGACCAGGGAGGCCTCCTTGTCATCATTCTGGTCGTCGCCCCCGTCACGATGAGCCACGCCTCGTCGCCCAATGCTAATCTCGCAAGTTGGCCAACACGTGTTAATGGATGTCGGCGGACCTCAATTATCATAGTTCGACTAATGCGTTGTTCGCAGGTCGCAGCCGTCCCTCGGCTGAGGCCGCCGCCTTACTGGCCAGGCTTCATTGAGCTTGCACGTATCCCGCCCACACACTGCGGAGACGCGTATTATCGCTCGCAGTTCCAGGGCCGAAAGGACAGCATTTTTCAGACCTAGGATCGACGCCAAGGGCTGCCGCATGCCCCATTCAACCTTTAGACCTTGCTACTTTAATAGACGGTAGGAAACAATTGAAGTTCCTCTGCGTATTCACCTTCGGATCCATGGTTATCGAATCCAACGATCGAGAATCACTTGAGAATGAGCTCAAGGACCTTCACGGATTTGTTCGGATCGAGTTGACTCGGTAGCGAATGGCCCCGCTAGTGGCGGTTCATTGCACCGACCCACCTGCCTCCCGCCACAAATCCCCCCATCACCGATTCAGCCCCAGGGCCAACTCCCCGTTAGTCACAAGTGCCGCAACCCAGCGCGCCTCCTTGCCGTCGAGTAGTGCCCCATAGAGTGGTGTAACTCGGTGGCCGAGATCGTCTGCGATTCCGT
>NZ_JALJRF010000030.1:0-11296 GCF_024519835.1 Dietzia sp. Die43
CGGAATCGAAGTACCGGATCGCCGGACTAGGCGTACCCACTAGCCCTATCTGCCAGCCGTTGAAGACGCATCCTTTCTTCACGGAGAGGTGGCTTCAAGAGCAGATCATCAACGATGTCTCGATCTTGGGGCTAGGAATCTCTGACCTCGATGTCAAAGATGTCGAGCGACGCCAACCGAGCGCCGGTCGCCTAGATCTTCTACTGTTCGACCCTGAAACCACCACACGCTACGAGGTCGAAATCCAACTCGGCCCCACAGACGAGTCCCACATCATCCGAACCCTCGAGTACTGGGACAATGAACGGCGGCGATTTCCCCAGTACGACCACGTCGCCGTCATCGTCGCCGAGGAGATCACGGGCCGCTTCCTTAACGTCATCAGCCTGTTTAACCAGGCAATTCCGCTGATCGCGATCCAGATGTCCGCACTCGATGTCGGCGGTGCTCTTACCTTGCACGCCACCAAGGTGCTCGACCTCGCCCTGCCCGCACCCGAGGAAGACGACGACTCTGGACACGAGACCGACCGTAGCTACTGGGAGAATCGCGCCCACCCCGCGATTCTGAAGTTGACCGATCAACTACTGGAATTGATCAACGAGGAAGGATCCAATGTCACGCTCAAGTACAACAAGCACTACATCGGCCTCCAACAGGCCGGGCTGGCAAATAACTTCATCACCTTCCGGCCCCGCAAGAAGAACGTCACCCTCGAAGCGCGGATCGACCGTACCGACACCCTCGACTCTGCTATCGAGAACTGGGGACTATCCGCCCTCACCTATGACAAGCGGTGGCGGCGCTATCGCGTCAGCTTAGACAGCAGCGACTTGGCCAGTAACGAGACTGCGATCCGTGCGCTAATCAAGATGGCCCGCGGCATCCCCGTCGACGACGCCCTCGACGCAACCGCCTCGTAGACCAATTTCGATCCGCTGCACCTAGCGGCGGCAGCGGCACTCAGGCATCGCTCGCAAACCTCCCACCACACCAGTGGCATCATCGATCCATGAGCGAATTCAAGTTTGGAACGCCGCGAACCTACAAGAACCAGGCTGGAAACGAGACGACTGAATGGCCCGACGGGCTCAAAGTCGTCCGCATGGCTGACGGTCGCATCAAGATGGGGCGACAAGGATCACAGCTCCGCGGTGGGCCAAAGGGCGTACAAGTGCAGCAGTTCGCAAAGGGGACAAACCCGACCGCGCACATCATCGCAGCCTTCGACACCATCGAGGGTGACAACTGACCTTGTTGCAGCCTGGGGACCGACAAACTGCTCCCGGACGGCGGCTACAGCTCCGCCACTACAGCAGACCGCGACGCACCAGACTGATCAACAATTCACGCTCGCCACTTCGCCGATAAGTCGGATTCTGTCGTCCCCGGAACAGTCAGGCGGGACTGCTGCACCATGCCGAGCTTGCCAACCATGATCATGGCGACTGGCTGGGCTCTACCAGCATTGCTATAGCACCGGCTCGGGGCATCGGGGCAGGTGAGCGCCCCCGACTGGACATCTGACCGTTGGGCCCGTGGCTAGTGTCCGGCGGAATGTGCTCGTACTCGGGTTCCCATGTGTTGAGCGCCGGAGCGGTGTCCAAGTGGAACCGCTTATGTCGAGAGTTAAAGAAGTGCCTACGCCCCCACGACTCAACATCGGTACTTAATGACCCGCCGATCAAAGATTCGAGCAATCCGGAGCCAGCAATGGTGTCGAAGAGCCGGACATGTCACGATCACTAATATTGTCAGGTCGTTGACCCACGCCGACCATCTTCAGGATCGGATCAACGTACTCTGAATCGGGACGAGACCAAATGGACTCAATCGTATCGTCGCTCCTGGATCGTCTGGTGAACAGCTGGTGTCCTACGCAACTCTGCGACGATGTCGGCGCACAGCTACGAGAGCGACGACCATTGTCGTCGGGTAGGCAACGCCGGCCAACACGATTACCGCCAGCGATCCCGGGTTCGCGTCGATGACCGCACGGTAGGCGCCGAACAGCCACCGGGGAAGTGAACAGAGCGCGACCACGCTTAACACCGTGTAGATGGCCACCAGTACTCGGGCGAACCGCCGCACCTCAGTTTCCGGAGCTCGCATCGCGGCGAGCAGGGCTCGTGGGGAGGCCCAGGTGGCAGAGACGGCACGTGCCCCCATGGCGTCTCTCAAGGCCCAGTATCCGTCCGATTTCTCGGTGGGCCGCAGGCTCACTAGGGCGACGGTGCAGAGGGAGAGTAAGACGATCGCCGCCAACCCGCTGGGATGCCAGAGGTATGCCAGCGTGAGCACTGCGATGAGGTATCCGTCGATGGCGAGACCAGCGAGATCTCCTCGCAAGCGAGTGGACACCGGCTCCGATTCGAGGTATGAAAGGTTGACGTAGAGGGCTGGCCCAGAGAGGTAAAGCCCGCAGCCAACAGGAGGCCGGTCACCGCATTGCGCGGCCACGGCGTAGTGACCCGACTCGTGCAAGAGTAAGCGGCCGACCTGAACCACAAACACGAGCAAGACCGTGGTGCCCGGCCGATCGAGCACCGTGCCCATGGTCGAAGTGACGGGAAGCCCCCAGATCGCGTATGCCGAGGCGATCAACAGCATGGTCAGTCCAAGGCATACGGTAGCCATAGAGGCGACCAAGCGGCCCGTGACTGCCGTAGCCCCGCGGAAGAGCATTTGAAGTAGATACGAATCGCGGCGAACGTACAGGTCGGACAGGCTTGGTGCGTATGCCTGAAGTCGCATTGTTCGATCCGCCGGTTCACCCGCCAGCACGCCGTGATCCACGAGCAATTGAATGGATCGAGCCGTCTCGTGGTCGCCCGCAGCCAGGTCGAGGGCACTGGAATGCTCATTGACGACCCTGAGCAGGAAGTCATGGGTATCCACGTCGACGATGAGGGGATCGCGTCCGGGAACCAGGACCACCGGGTTACCCCGAAATCCGACCCGAACCCCTGGTGCGAGGGAGATGACCATCAGAGTTCAGGCGCTCTGCACGCTGAGCCGGTCTTCACGGGCCAAGGCAACGACCTTCGTATCGAATTCCTCGGGGAAGCCGGCACATACCCCCCAGACGTCCAAGCTTTCGGTATCCTGCCTCGCCCCGCACCCGCCGCCGTGTGCGAGGGCGAGATTGCAGGTCCGGCAGTTCTTCAGGAGGTCGACCCGGCGTGCTCGCCACTTGTCCCATAGCGGAAGCTCGACAATTCCCCGTTTGGTGCTCATGCCTACGGCCTTGTCAGGCCGCCCGACCAACTCATGGCAGTTGTAGATGGCGCCCTCAGGGGAGAAGTAGATGTTCCGTGCTGGGGCCCCGCAGGCATCGAACATCGGCCGACTGATCACATCGCGGAGATAGGCAGCCAAGCGGCCCGACATAGTGCCGAGCGAATCGAACACCGCGCTGTGTTCCCCGGAGACAAAGTCGCCGTAGCCGTGACTGGTGAGGTAGTCATCGATCTCGTTGGCGCTCATGTAGTGGTCGCCGACACCGCGCTCTGGGGAAAGCGGATCGGGATGGACGTTCACGTGGTGGAACTTGACCAATTCGTGCGCGAGGATTCCGAGGTCGTCAAGGAAGTCGATGAGCTTAGGAAGACCATCTATATTCCGTCGGTCGATATTGGGTCGGATATAGACCGAGACCCCCTTGTCGAGGGCCAGCTCGATGTTGTTGATGATCGTCGAGAACGTCGGGGCGCCGGACAACGGGACTCGGCGAAGGTCGTGATATTCGGCGGTCCCGTCCAGGCTGACGATCAGGTCGTTGAGCATGGTCGGAGAGAGGACGTCGGCGAAATGGTGTAAGAACACGCCGTTCGTCGTCGCGTGTGTTTGTAAACCTAGTTCGGCTCCGCCGAGGACCAGCTTGCGCACGACATTCCCGAGTCGAGGCAAAAGGGGTTCACCGCCGAACAGTTCGAGATGACTCACTCCACGCGACCCGATCAGCGAGCTGACCGAGCGAAGAATCGAATCGGCGTCGCCCTCGGTGAGATACCGCTGCGGTATCGCCCGCATGCCCGTATCGGCTTGGAAGCAGTACGAGCAGGCGAGGTTGCAAGAGTTGGTCGTGACCACTGCGATGTTCGCGGCCTGCTTCTCACTGATCTGCGCTGCTACATGCTGCTCGAACCATCTCACCTCGTCCTCAGAGGACAGGACGGTGAGGTAGCCGGCTTCCAGCAAAGCCCGGGAGGTATCGGCATGCTGGTCGAGGCTCCCGCCCTCGATGAGGGCGACGACCTCGTTGGGAATCACATCGGCACGCTTGTGCGGAAGATTGAGCAGAAGTGAGGTTCCGTCGCCCAAGTCGGTAATCCGCGTGTAGTGGCTAATTCGCATCGCAGTTCTCCTTGCAAGCTGGTAGGAGGCTCAACCGAAGGCTGATACCAGTGGTGAGGCAGGCGCTCAACGCACCCTCAGCTGAGTCCGCACCGCTGAACAGCCCATCGGGGTTGATATCTGCCCACCACATCTGCCCAGAGTCGTCGACGAGGATGTCGGCGGTGTACACCTCGTGGTGCAGGACGCGGGCGATCTCGTGTGCCTGTTGCTCGATCAGCGGATGGGGGTATGGCTTTCGAGCCATGTCCACGTAGCGGAGGTCGACGACCGATTCCGGGGCATCAATCGGCTCTTGCCACACGGAAGCCACCGTGCCGAAGGAATAGCCGACGCGGATTTCAGCCACAGATTGGATCCGGCGCTGGTAGAACGCCGGGCACGGCTCACGCAAGTCGGCGTGCAAAGGTGGCGCGATGACGGTGGTGGCACGTCCACCCGCGACGGATTGGTCAGCGTCGATAGGCTTCCAGATCCGGTCCTCGGCAACCTCCGCAGTGTCGAGGAGTGGGGTTGACGTGCCGATGACGGTCTCAATCGTCGGCACGAGGTCGCGGATCTGCCACAGCGTGCGGAGCTTGTTATCGACGGCCATCGGATCTCGCGACCATTTCGCCGGGTCGGAGTCGTAAGCCAGTGACAGCAGCCCGACGATGGTCGAGTTCCATTGACGCTCGATGAACGCCCTAACCGATGCGTCTGTTTCGGCGTCTGCGCGAACCATCGGAGCTGGGGGTGAACTTCGCCAGCGCCGGTAGACCACGGCCGAGCAGTCACGGAGGTCGGAATCGGTCACGCGTCCCTGGTCGCAGGAAATCGACCAGCCCACCGGGGTCGCGTGGATCGAGTACGCGTCGTGGAGGAGAGAGAGAGGGAAGTGGACCGATCCGGGGACCGCCGTCATTGCGGGCAGGTCGGGATCGTCATAGTCAGCGAAAATGAACGTCGTGACGGCCATCTATGTCGAACTTCCAAGATTTTCAAACTGCTGGTACATCTCTGCTGCGTAGATAATTCCGCCCTCGAGAAAGTCTTTCGCTATTTCCCTGAATTCCGCGGGGCACATGCTGATCACCGCGCTCATATGCTCGTAGATGAATCGTGCGTCAATGTCCATCTGGGGAAGCAGTACGGTTCGGACGAGGTCTTGATGCACGTTTCGCATGTCCTGTGACGCCAGCGGACCGCGCCACCGGCGATTTCCGGTAGTCAACTGCATGAGTTCGGCACTACACCATCCCAGACGAGACGAGGCGTGACCACACAGCTGCAATTCGCGCAGCCCCGCATCGTCGCTGATCAGCAGTTCGTAAACTACGGATTCCGGCTGGTTGTCGGCGGTAGCGGCGATGTCCTCGGGGGTCCACTGCGTGCTTACCAGCATTCGCTCGTTGACGCCGACCCACCGCTTGACGACGATGCCGCCAAGACCGGTGTCGACAGCCAGGCTTGCGGCCGCGCCCACGAGCGTTCGGGCGATTCCAGGATCCGAATCGAGTTTGCGCGCGTACGCCGATGTCAGCCTCATACATGCGATGAACGTGTCGATTCCCGCCCGGTCCTCCAACCCCAAGACCCGTGCAACGAACTGTGCAACGACATCGGGGGGACGAATAAAGGCGAGGTCGGCGATCAAGGTGCCGAACAGGGGTGTCGTCGTATCAATCCCAAACTCGCGACAACGGTCGCGGAATGCGGGAACTCGGCCACCTGTGACGGCGTCCGACAGCAATTCCTCAATAAGGTCGGACCATTCTCCAGGTTCGCTGAACCTGGTGAATTTAACTTTTGCCATGAGTTACCCGATCTACACAGGGAGGTGACGCCACGAGCTGGTGCCACCTCCCTGATCAGCAGAAATCAGTTGCCGTACGACTTGTACTTGCACATCTTGGCGAGACCCATCGTGGTTCGGGTATCGCCGGGCGTCACGACACTCTTGAGAAAGGTAGGCGAGTCAGCCACCTTCTTCTGGTTCGTACCCGAAGTCCTATTTTCTGCAGACATCTAGATTCTCCTTTCGTCTCAGGTGAGGGAGTCCTCACCTAGCATTCTTCCGCGAAGTTTGCGTGACGACAATCCTCTGTTCATACGACAGATTCCGCCGATAATGTGCGTTCTGTGCGCCTTCCGGTCGGCCTCGGCGGGCCAGGTGCCCTGATCGGGCCCGTGGGCCCGATCAGGGTGTGTCAGGCGGCCTCTCCGGGGAAGCCGGCCGGCCCCTGGAACATCTGCCATGCCGGCGGGAACGCTCCCGCGATGAGGTCGGCGACCTGGTGGCCGGTCTCGACGATCTCGTCCACGTCCTGCGGGTCGGAGCAGGACGCGAGCAGTTCCATGGCCTCTGCCATGATCGTCGACACGTACTCGCCGAACGCCATCGCCATCACCGTCTCGCCCATGCTCTGCGTCTCGATGCCGGCAGCGAGCGTCATGGACGCGTGGGCCAGCAGTTGCAGCGGCTGCAGTTCGAGCGGGGTGTCCGGTAGCAGGTCCGGCAGCAGACCCGGCCCTCCCCCGAAGTCGATGACTTCCGCGGCGTCTTGGGGCCAGGGCATGCGGTCGCGCTGAAGCAGCCACACGATCTGCGCCCTCATCGCGGCGTGCCCACCGGCCTCGCCCTCGCCGCCGTCTCGGCTCGAGCCGGCCGCGGCCGAAACCGCAGCGTGCCCCAGTTGCTGGCGGGCCTGTTCGAGCAGGATCCACGCCATCCCCGGGTCGTCGTAGAGATCGACCTGGGCCAGGGCGAGGTTAACCAGCTCGCACACCCGCGCCACCTGCACCTCCAGCCTGCCGATCGTGCGGGCTTGGGCCCCCTTGGCGGGGCTGCTGGCCTGGTCTGTGCTGCTTTTTTCGTTGCCGGTCCGGGGTTGGTTTCGGCGGGCGAACTGCCCGCCGAGCCAGTCGAGCAGATCCCGGGAGGTCTCCATCCGGTAGGCCACGTGATCCTGCAGTCCGTTCGCGGTGTTGGTGGTGGTCATGTCAGGCCGCCTTTCGGGGATTGCAGTCGGAGGTCACGGAGTCGAGGAGGTCGTGGCCGAGGTGGTGCACCCACAGGCCGCGTTCCCACAGGGACGACCACTGCCATTCCCATCGGGCCACCTCGAGGTGGGTCCGGCGCCGGCGCCGGATGTCGGTCACCGTCGACAGGTGATCCGCGTCGGCGCTGACGAGGATCGCGACATCGGTCTTGCGGTCGTCGGTCCATTCGGTGAGCATCCGCTGGATCTCCGCATCTCCGCGGACCTCGCAGTGGCGTCGCAGCGGGACCACCACCCCCTCCCCCACTGTCGGCTCATTGAGTTGCTCCATCCCGGGGTCGATCACGGTGACTCGCGGGTCTCGCTTCCACTGCCGGGCTGCGGCGGCTTGCGCGGTGTGGGCTGCCGGATTGGCGCGCCGATTATGGGTCCCCATCACCACCGCGATCCGTTCCACCCGGCTTGAGTGGTGACGCATTCCGGCGATTCTGTCGGCCAGCCGAGGCAGGTCCAGCGTGAACGTTGACAGTTGCCGGCGGGAGTAGCCGAATCCTTCGGACGCTCCGAGGACGGCATTCCAGCCGTCGAAGACGATTGACACGGAGTCGGACGAGTGAGCGGGGACAGACGACAAAGAAAGATTGGCAGTACGCATGATTTCTCCTTTTGGTTGATTCTCGGGACTTCTTTTCGGTACATTTTCAGCAGTCGCGGATAAGCGCTTCCGGAGGTATCCACTATTGAGTTCGCAATGCCGCTGCGATCGTTTTACCTGCAACGATGCGGTGCGGCCCACACAAGGTAGCAAAAAAACATGGCGCCTGAAAAGGGGTTTGCAATTCTTTTCTAAAGTTTTTCTGCCGGCAATTTAGCGACCGATTTGCCAAGCCAATTTTTGAAACATGCCACGAGGGGCAATTTGCAGCGTTCTACTGTTTTTCAGGTATTGCTCGGGGCAATAGTTCGGATGTTTCGATAGATCGATCTATTGATCGGTGCAGAAGCGATCGTGTGTCGAGTCCGCGGGGCGCCGGGGAGCCATACCCGCCACCGATGACGGTCTGAGGGGTCTGTTGTGAGGGGATCTTCCTCTCAAGTCTCAGGTGGCGTTGTGAGGAGAGGCCGCAATACCTGCTGGTCAGAGCCGAATCGTTCCAGGCGCTGCTACTGTCTCGGCATGTGTGGTCGGTACTCGGTAGCGGTGTCTGGCGCCGCCTTGGTCGATGTTCTTGACCTGGACGGGACGGAACCGGGGTTCGAGTGGGAGCCGACCTACTCGGTTGCTCCTCGCACGCGGGCGCCGGTAATCCGGGATCGCCTGATCGGCGACCAGCGGGTGAGTGAGGCGTTCATGCCCACGTGGGGGTTGCGTCCGTCGTGGGCGAAGGAGAAGGGTCCGCGGCCGATTAACGCCCGGCTGGAGACTGCTGCAACCAATGGCATGTTTCGTTCGGCGTTCGCCTCTGCGCGAGCCCTGGTTCCGATGACCGGGTACTACGAGTGGCAGGAAGCTCTCGAGGACGGCAAGAAGGTCAAGAACCCCAGCTATGTGCATGCCCCGGGTGACGAGCTGCTGCTCGCTGCGGGGCTGTTGGCCTTCCACCGCCAGGACGGTGATGAGCAGTGGCGGACGACGTTCACGATCATCACGCGGACGGGTGAGGATGCGGTCGGCGAGGTGCACGACCGCATGCCGGTCTTTGTGACCCCTGCCTCGTGGGACACCTGGTTGGCCCCGGAGAAGCTCGAGAAGGACCAGGTAGGAGACGTGCTGGATCTGCTGGACGTCGAATCGCGGGCGGTGGCGTCGACTCTTCGAACCCGTCCGGTGTCGCGGGCGGTCAACAACGTCCGGACCTTGGACCGCCGCGATGCCGGCCTGGTCGAGGCGGTTACTCGCGGTGGTGGTGATCGCTGACGGTTCGGCCCTGGCGGTAGCGAGGTTTGCCGTCGGCGCCGTGGCGGTAGCGGCGGGGGTTGCGGACGAGTCTGCGCAGGTCGCGCAGTAGTTCGATTGTGCGCGCCTCCCCCAGCTCGGTGATGGCGTCTCGGTAGGCGCCCTGCTTGGTGGGGTCGACATCTGGGAGGCCGGCCACGACGAGGTGCCACCGTAGGAGTTCGAGGAACTGTGCTTCGCCTGCTTGCTCGGCTGCTCGGCGCAGTGGGCCTAGCAGTTCGTCCATGTGGCGCACCCTAGGTGTCGCCTCCGACAAGGGACGGTTAGTGCAGTTCTCGGGCGGCGATGAGTCCGGTGATGAAGTCGGTGACGCGGTCGGCTTCGGCGTCGGTGAGGTCGAAGCGTTGACCTCCGACGATGGTGCGGTCGGGGCCGAGTGGTTCGAGCCCGTAGAGGACTCGAGTGGCGGCTGACAGTGCGGCTCGGTTGGCGATGGATTCGATGGTGCAGTCCAGCGCTTCGGCGATTGCTGTGAGCTGGTCCCGGCTAATGACGGCGGGCGGCGTGGCCTGTCGGTAGGCGGTGGGTTGGGATTGGCCGCGTTCCCAGGCGCTGATCCAGGGGGATTTCACTCCGATGGCCACTGCCAGTTTGAGCTGGGTGAGTCCGGCCTCCATGCGTGCGGCGCGGATGGCGCGGCCGAGTGATCGGGCCTCATCTGGGGTCACCGGGGCTCCTTGCCTGTTATGTCGGTGTTGAGGGTGGCCAGGACGGCCCAGTGGCCGTCGCTGCAGGTGACGTCGAGGACGGTGACGGCCGGAGTCGTCCCAGGCTGGATGGTGGCGGTGATGCGGTGGTCGAGGTCGATGTGGGCGTGCAACTCGGTGGGGCCTGTCCCGACAAAGAACGTCATCCCCGCCCCTCTCCCCCACTGGTCGGTCCGCCGGTGAGGTCGGCGCGACGCTTGGTTTCGCGACGCATGGCGCGGCCTTGGCCAAGGAGGATCTCGAAAAGGTCGTCGGTGGCCGCTTCGGTGCTTGCACGGGTCAGCTCAGCGGCGGTGCGGGCGAAGCGGCGGCGGTAAGCGGCGTCGAGGACGTCGGCGGCGAGGGTGCGCACTCCGATGGCGGGGGTTCCGAGAAGTGCGACGACCTGGAGGGCATCGGCGAGGAGCCGTCCGTGGTGGCCGGCCATGCGGCCGGCGCTGGTGAGTGCGGCGAGCACCCGCGGGGCGTGGTGGGGTTCGCTTGCCGCGATGAGGTCGGCGATCACGCTGTACAGGTCGCCGTATCGGGGGTTGAGAAAGTCGCTCGCCTCGAGGTGGCGGGTGATGTGGCGAGCTTCGGTGGTGTCGGTGGTGTGCAGGAGTGCGCACAGCAGTGCGGCTTCGGGGTCGAGCTCGGGGACGGTGGGTGCGGCGTCTGCGGCGGCGAGGTCGTCGACGTCGACCGGGTCGGCGGTGGCCTGCGGGTCCTCGGCGGTCATGGTGTGCATTGTGTGTCCCCTCCCCTACTGGCGGGTGATTCAGGCAGCGGTGCGGCCGAGGTCCTTGATGCGGTCGGGACGGAATCCGGCCCAGTGGTCGGTGCCGGCGACGACTACGGGGGCCTGGAGGTGGCCGAGAGCCATGACGTAGTCGCGGGCTTCGGTGTCGGTGGTGATGTCGACGAGCTCGTAGTCCAGGCCGGCCTTCTCGAGCGCCTTGATGGTGGCGCCGCACTGCACGCACTGGGGCTTGGTGTACACGGTGATGGCCATGGCGGTGGTCCTTTCGGTCGTGGTGTCCGTCTGCCTCGCGGCGATGGGCGGGGGTTGTGGGTCAGGCGGCGTAGATCGCGCGGCGGATGGTGCCGACGATCTCGGTGTCGTCTTCGTCGGCGACGACGGTGACCCGGTCCTCGTGAACGGTGAGCGGGTTGACCGAGAGGTCGAGGACTGTGGCGAGCGTGGCGGCGGCCTCCCAGGGCTCGGTCGCGGTGACGGAGTAGGTGATGCGGGCCATGGCTGGCTCCTTTCGGGTTCGGGGTGAGTGGCCTTGTGGCCTGCTCTGCTTCTAGTGTAC
>NZ_JALJRF010000031.1:0-8875 GCF_024519835.1 Dietzia sp. Die43
CGGAATCGAAGTACCGGATCGCCGGACTAGGCGTACCCACTAGCCCTATCTGCCACTTCGACGGCGTCCGCGTTCTCGGGGTCGATTAGCACAAGCGGAAACACGTCCGCGGCGACGGTTCGTCTTCGTTCGTCACCGTCCTGGTCGACCTGACCCCGGTGGTGGACGGCACCGGCCCGTCGCGCCTGCTGGACATGGTCCCCGGGCGCTCGGCGAAGGTGCTCACCGAGTGGCTCGATGCCCGCGACCAGGTGTTCCGTGACCGAGTCAAGGTTGTCACGATGGACGGATTCGCCGGCTACCACGCCGCCGCCGCCAAAACCGTGCCCGCTGCTCGGACGGTGATGGATCCATTTCACGTCGTGCAGCTTGCCGCCGACAAGCTCACCGTGTGCCGCCAACGCATCCAGCAGGCCACCACGGGGCACCGCGGCCGCACCGGCGATCCCCTTTACGGGATCCGCCGGACCCTGCGCACTCGGGTCGAACTGCTGACCGACAAACAGAAGGTCCGCCTGTTCAAGGCGTTCACCGCCCACGATGCGCACGCGGCGGTGGAGGTCACCTATGGCGTTTACCAGCGACTCATCACTGCATACGAGGCCTCGGGCAGACGGGAGGGCAAGATTGCGATGTACAAACTCCTGCGCTCGATCCGGTCCGGCGTACCCAAGGAACTCCCGGAGCTCGCGCAGCTCGGACGCTCTCTCTGGAAGCGCCACCGCGAGATCCTGGCATACTTCGACACCCGGGCTTCCAACGGCCCGGTCGAGGCCATCAACGGTCGCCTCGAGCACCTGCGCGGAATCGCCCTGGGCTTCCGAAACCTCAACCACTACATCTTGCGGTCACTGATCCACTCCGGTCAGCTTCAGGACCGGATCAATGCACTCTGATTCCGGAAGGGCCGGTTAACTGGAGGGGTCCGCCGGGGCGAGACGGATCGAGAGTGCCTCGCAACGAAGTTTTCGTTGCGAGGCACTCTCAGTGGGTCAGAATTCCGAACAATTCTTCTTACGGGATAGTAAGTCCCCACGCCGCGCGGGCATCGCGGCCCGAGTAGTCAATTGCAATCGACTTCTCATTGGTGTACTCGTTGATGGCATTCGGGCCCATCTCACGGCCGAATCCGCTCTGCTTCACACCTCCGAACGGCAGTTGGCCTGACAGGGCGTGCCAGTCATTGATCCATACGGTGCCAGCCTCAAGTCGATGCGCTAGGTCCATTGCGACCGTATAGTCGGTGGTCCAAACGCCGGCCGAGAGTCCGTACTCACTGGTGTTGGCCTCTGCCACGACGGCATCGATATCGTCGTATGCCATCACTGAGACCACAGGGCCGAAAATCTCCTCCGTAGTGATCTTCATGTCAGGTGTGACGTCGGTGAAGATTGTCGGAGGAACCCACATGCCTTCCCTGTTCAGGTCAGCAGGAAGTTCGGCCTGGAATGCGACGGTTGCCCCATCCTTCTTACCGCTGTCAATGAACCCTTCCACGCGTTCCCGCTGAGCTCGGTTCATCAAGGGTCCGATGTCGGTGCTCATATCTGTGGGATCACCGATAGTGAGCTGCGATGCGCGCTGGACAAGGCGATCAACGAACTCGCGATAGATGGTTCGGTGGACGAACAACCGGGTGCCGGATTCACATGCTTGGCCGGCGTGGACCAAGAAGGCCCAGAGTGATCCGTCTACCGCCAGGTCGAGGTCGGCGTCGGGGAGCACGATGTTTGCTCCCTTTCCGCCGAGTTCCATGGTGACCTTCTTGACACGCTCTGCAGCGTTCGCCATGACCGTCCGTCCAGTGGCAGTGGACCCCGTGAATGAGACCTTCCGGACCTTTGGGTGCTTGGTAAGATGCCCACCGACTTCGGCTCCATCACCAGTGATGACATTGAATACGCCATCGGGCAATCCCGCAGCCTTGAGCACCTCGGCCAAGATGAGAGCCGTTGACGGCGTCTTCTCGTCGGCCTTGAGCACGACAGAGTTGCCCGCTGCGATTGCCGGGATCGACTTCCACACCGTGAGGAGCAGTGGAAAGTTCCACGGAACGATTCCTGCGACGACGCCAATCGGTTCACGACGAATGATGCCGACTACGCTGCCGCTTACCATGGTCGGCTGATCGGTGACGTGTCGTCGCGCCAGGTCGGCAAAGTAGCGGATATGCATGACTGGGAAGCCGACAGAGAGACCTTGAGCGAGCCTGACCGGTGTGCCGTTCTCTCGCGAGGCGAGCAAACTGATTTCTTCGGCGCGGGCTTCGATCGCATCCGCTGCGCGGTCGATTACCGCCGCCCGCTCATGCATCGGAGTTTCGCGCCAGCCGCTGCTGGCGAAAGCCGCTGCGGCGGCTTCGACCGCAGCGTCGACCTCCGCGGTTCCTCCCTTGGCTAGCGTGGCAATCACCGTGCCATCACCCGGGCTGACCACGTCATAGGTTTCGTCGGTATCGACAGACTTGCCGTCAATGAAGAGTGAGTAGTGCGTCATGTTCCCAGAACCAACTTTCTGAACTTGAATGTGTACTCAGCTTCCTTAGCCCAGGAAAGTGTCCTGTGGTGTGTGGTGCTGGTCATGAAACTCAAGCCTCTTCGTAGGTGATGATGCCGCGCAAATTTTTGCCATCCAACATGTCTTTGTATCCTTGGTTAACCTGGTCGAGGGTGTAGGTAGTAGTGACCAGTTCGTCGAGCTTGAGTTCTCCCTCCATATACCAGTCGAGCAGGCGGGGGATATCAATGCGGGGATTCGATGATCCGAACAGACCGCCGCGGATTTCCTTCTCGTACAAGGTGAGGGTTAACAGATCCAGGTCGACCTTGATTTGATCGCCCGGTGCACTCGAGGTCAGAACCAGCACTCCCCGTTTGCCGACCAGCTTCAGTGCTGGCTCCACCAGCTCGCCCTCAGCAACGCTGGTGGTCAGGATGGCCCGATGCGCCAGGGTGCCCCGAGTTAGCTCCGCGATAAGGGGCAGGGCTTCCTCCATGCTTGCGGCCACATGCGTTGCGCCGAACTCCTTGGCGCGCTCTCGTTTGTAAGCCACAGTGTCGATCGCAATGATGTTCTTGGCACCTGCGAGGCGGGCACCTTGTACTGCGTTCATGCCGATTCCGCCGACGCCAATCACGGCCACCGTGTCTCCGGGCTGGGTGCCCGCGGTGTGAAATGCCGAACCCCACCCCGTCGTGACGCCACACCCTACGAGCGCGGCCCGATCAAGCGGAACATCGTCACGGATCTTGATGACATTGTCCTCGTGGACAACAACATACGGGGAGAAGGTTCCCAGCAAGCACATCGTCCCTACGCCTTTGCCACGCGCTTGGACCCGGTGGGTCCCGTCCGAGAGCGCCACTCCTCCGAAGAGGTGGGCTCCGAGATCGCAAAGATGCGAATGTCCACTGACACAGGAGTAGCAACGGCCGCAGGAGGGGATAAACGCCAGCACGACGTGGTCGCCCGGCACGATTCCCTTGACTGCGGAGCCGACTTCCTCAACGATTCCGGCGCCTTCGTGTCCACCGACCATAGGCTCCAAGCCGACAAAGATGCCGGAGTCGATATGGTCGTCCGAATGACAGAGCCCCGACGCTGCGAGTTTGACTCGTACTTCATCAGGCCGAGGATCACCCAGTTCGATCTCTTCGACTGACCAACCCTTGTTCGCGCCAGGCTCCCAGCAAATCGCGCCTCGTGTTTTCATCAGAAAAATCTCCTGTCTCTTCTCGATATTCCTCAGTCGCTCCGCGCGGCCAAGGAGGTTGATAGGAACAAATGGGGATGTCAAAATTTGCTACACGCTGGCCGATTCAGTGTGTGGAGAACCACCATCCCTGATAGCAGTCGCTGTCATAGCCAACCTTCTCTCGCTGAGGTTGTTTGAGCGAACAAGCCAGGCCCACTCGGCTGACCCACCACGCGCTGCCACTCCCAAACGGACGACTGTGTCCTGCGCCACAAGTAGAACACAGACCACATCTTGCCGCAAGCAATATCGTACCGATTGGTACCGGATCTGTTGGCGTGACGCGATACCTCGCCTACAAGGATTGACAAGGGTTCATCCAGCCTCTCGGTGGGACTGAGATTCCACAAAGAGACCGTTCAGTACATTTATGCCAAACAGTGCGGCGCACATTCAGAGCGAACCAACGGCCTCCGGTCAAGACTTCGTCCACGACACCATCCACCCCGTCGCGCCTCCGCCAACCCGCGGGTGTTGAGCCGGACCAGGAACTCGCGCCAGAAGTCAAACGACTCACTGTCGCCGACCACGGCACCGAGCATCTCGCGGGCCCCATCGATCGAAACCCCGGTCGCCACCACCAAGGCGTGAGAGACCACATGAGCACCAAGATTCGGGACTCGTTCCCCTCAAGCGAGGCGGCGATCAAGCTGATCTACCTGGGCATCCGGAACATCGAGACCACCCGCGGTGGCGAATTCGGCACCGGCACCCAGGGATGGCACCGAGCGGTGAACGCCTTCGCCGTGCAGTTCCCCAACCGACTCCCACTCTGACCACCCGGCAGAGCGGGCTAGCTGACCGGCCCCTTACGCAGGAAACCTTGACACGCCCGGAGCCGCCTTGGGGTGTACCAAAAATCTTGGACAGCCGCTTGATGCGAGAGGATCAAGCTCATGGCACCACGATCACGTCGGAAGTTCAGACCGCAGTTCAAGGCTGAGGCCGTGCAATTGGTTATCCAGTCCGAGCGCTCCATCGCCGAGGTCGCCGGGGAGCTGGAGATCCAACCCCGGCACGTTGGGAAACTGGGTGCAAAAACACCGCCAAGACAACCCGGAACCCGGGCTCGGCCTCCGTCCGGCCGATCATGGCCGGCTGGAGGCGCTGGAAGAGCAGAACCGCAAGTTGAAGATGGAAAACGCGTCCCTAAAAAGCCGATTTAGACTCAAGTCGTCAACGCAACACCAAGCAGTTCATGGTGGAGATGGACAATGGTCAAGGTCGGCCGTCACCCAAGCACCCGCCGCGACGAGCACAGTCGAACAGCTACTCGCCGCTTAGATCAAACAGAAGTTCAAAAGAGATTGACACCGAGCGCTGCGCCATTAATTCGTTGGGTAATGCGTAGGACACTGGGAGTCTGTCGTATTGCAGCAGATAAGTCCCCCGGACTTTGCGTGCACAGCCTCGCTCGGCGAGCCACGGCACTGCCGTCCTTGATACCACTGCAATGAGGCGTGAAGGGGCCAAGTGACGAAGTCTCGGCGTGAGAAGTTTGCGAACGGGGGCACTGCCTGGCGGAACGATGCTGAGCGAACCCAGCCATGTTGCGAGCGCTACAACCGCATCCTGCTCGAGGAATGGGCCCGTGCCCGGTCCTGCCGAATTGTGTATGACCGCGCAGCCCGGTTATCGGAGTTTGTCACCTGACCTGCACCACCGCCTTGCCGCGGATGCCCCCCTTCCCGAGATCCGCGAGAGCGGTGGGCAGTTCGTTGAAGGAGTAGCGCGCACCGATATGTGGATTTACCAGCCCGGCCTCGACCATGGGATCGAGGGACTCGGCTTGGGTGCGCATGAGATCCGGGTCCAAGCCCACGAAGGCGCCGAAGGCCGCGCCGAGCACACCGGCGTTGCGTAGGAGTAGCCGGTTGACCTTGATGGAGGGGATCTGGCCGGCCGCGAATCCCACCACGAGCACGCGCCCCTCGGGGGCCAGGGCCCGGACGGACTCGTCGAAGAGCCAGTCGCCGACCGGGTCGAGCACCATATCCACGCCGCGGCCGCCGGTCCGCTCTCGGACCTCTGCGGAGAACCCGGGTTCCAGCACGATGGTCTCCGCCGCACCGGCGGCCACCGCGATGTCGACCCGGCTGGCGCTTGAGACCCCGGCGATCACCCGCGCCCCGAGCCCCGCCGCCACCTGGATCGCCGCGGTGCCGACGCCGCCGCCGGCGCCCATGACCAGAACCGTCTCGCCCGACTGCAGGTTTCCGCGGCGGGAGAGGGCGAGGTGCACCGTGTGGTAGTTCACGACCATCGCAGCAGCGAAGTCGAAGTCCACCCGGTCGGGGATACGCACCACCGCATTCAGCGGGACGGCGGCTTGCTCGGCGAATCCGCCCTCCCACACGAAGGCGGCCGCGCGGTCTCCGGGAGCCCAGCCCGACGCTGCCGGAGCAGCCACGACAGTGCCGGCGATCTCGCACCCCGGCACGACCGGCAGTTCCGGTCGGTGCTGGTACTGGCCGCGGGTCATGAGCAGGTCCGGAAAGTTCACTCCCACTGAATGGACCTCCAGCAGCAGTTCGTCATTTGTTGGGGTTGGCGGGTCGATATCGGTGAGGGCGAGACCGGCCGGGCCGGTGTAGTCGCTGAGGACGAAAGCGCGCACGCGCGTCTCCTTCGGTGATGGGTTGGCGGATCATGGAGTCGGGTAGACGAGGTAGACCGTCTGGCCGATCATCGCCGGCCGGTCCTGGCCCTCGATGTCCACGCGCACGGACACCGTGTACTGGACCCCGCCGTCCTCCCGCTGGCGAGTGGATTCGATCGCGGCGGCCAATGGCGTGGCCCGACCATTTCAACGCGCAACGTTGGGCAGAATTCGGACGATGGGGCCCCACGCGACGAGCCACATTCTCGGGGGCCTCCTTTTTCGGGGGTTCGGGAGCGGTCGGTCAGACCGGCGACTCGTCGCACAGGCTCCTGGGCCGGCGCGGCGGGGTGGTGATGAGCGTCAGCGGCACGGGACCCGTGGGCTGCTTGCGCGCGGCCAGTCCGTTCACGCGGGAATGATCCTGCGACGCCGGGGGGATATTCCGCTCGGCCTCGAGCAGTCCCTCGCCGTATCCCTGGACGCACTCCGGGTCCGGGCCGTCCATGGGCAGGCCGGTGAAGAACTTGGCCGCCATGCAGCCGCCCCGGCAGCTGTCGTAGAAGTCGCAGGACGCGCACGCCCCGGCGGACTGGGGCTCGCGCAGCTCGCGGAAGAGCTCAGAGGTCTGCCAGACCGACTCGAAGCTCCCGTCGGCCACCACATTGCCGGCCAGGAAGTTGTCGTGGATGGCGAAGGGGCAGGCGTAGACGTCGCCGATCGGGTCGATCAGGCACACCACGCGACCCGCACCGCACAGGTTGAGGCCGGGCAGCGAACCCTGGCCGTCGCCGAAGGCGGACAGGTGGAAGAAGCTGTCGCCGGTCAGGACGTTCTCGCCGTTCGCGACCAGCCAGTCGTAGAGACCCCGCTGCTGCTCGGGGAGCGGGTGCAGCTCGTCCCAGACGTCGGCGCCGCGGCCGGAGGGACGCAGTCGGGTGATCCGGAGCGTCGCGTCGTACCGGTCCGCCAGGGCCTTGAACTCGTCGAGCTGGGTGACGTTCTGCCGGGTGACGACCACCGAGATCTTGGCGTCGGTGAACCCGGCGTTCTGGAGGTTCTCCAGGGCCCGGACCGCCATGTCGAACGACCCCGGCCCGCGGACCGCGTCGTTGACCTCGGCCGTGGCGCCGTCCAGGGAGATCTGCACGTCGACGTAGTCGCTGGCGGCCAGTCGCTGCGCCACCTTCTCGTCGATCCGCACGCCGTTGGTGGAGAACTTGACCCCGACCTGATGACTCGTGGCGTAGTCGACGAGCTCCCAGAAGTCCGGGCGGACGGTGGGCTCGCCACCGCCGATGTTGACGTAGAAGACCTGCATCTTCTGCAGCTCGTCGATGATCGCCTTGCACTGCTCGGTGCTCAGCTCACGGGGGTCGCGCTTACCCGACGAGCTCAGGCAGTGCACGCACGCCAGGTTGCAGGCGTAGGTGAGCTCCCAGGTCAGGCAGATCGGCGCGTCGAGCCCGCGCTCGAACTGGTCCACGAGACGGCCGACGGGAGCGGGCGCGGTCGTGGTCGGCGCGGTGGCCGCCGGGCGGTTCAGCGTGCTGGTCATGAGGTCTCCTCGATCATGCGCGAGGCGGCGAGCTGGCCGAGCGCGTGTAGGTACAGCCTTGCGGTACCCGGATCGTCGATCGGCACACCGGCGGCAGCGCACGCGGCGCGCGCCGTGGGGTGGTCGGCCAGGATGCGGACCACCTCGACGATGGTCGGCGACTTGAGGAAGCTGAGCTTGCGGGTGTGGAAGTGGTAGAGCAGGGCCCCGAACGGCACAGGCCGCAACGCCACTCCGGGGTGCAGGCGCCAGTCGGCATCGAGATCGAAGGCCGCTGTGGCGGCTTCCTGTTCGGCGTCGGCCGGCGCTGCTGCGGACGTCATTTCAGTAGACCCCGCACATGCCGTCGATCGAGACCTCTTCGATGAGGGCCTCTTCCAGCACGACCTCGGTGTTCTGCGTGTTCTCCACGACGATTCCTCTCGTCGAACCAGATGTGCGCTTCACCACTTGGGTGAGATCTACATCATATTGACACAGGGTGCCAATGGCAAGGATCACGGCACTGGCGTCTGCTTTCGAAGTCGGTTAGGGCTGGGCATTATGAGTTCTGACGCACCCGAAGAAATTTCCACGGCCCAGAGTTATGCGTCTTGTTCGATGGTGGCCACATGGCCGGCGGCGCCAAGGTAGGCGGCATCGCGTAGGGCCGCCTCGAGAACCCGGACATACGGGAGACGTAGTTCAGCGGCCATGCCGTCGAGCGTGGTTCGGGCCGGCAGGCCGCGCAGACCGTGGGTGCGCCACAGGTGCAGATTCTGGCGGGTGATCCCGGATTCGCCATCGGACCGACCTCGGATCATCTGCGCGATGCGCACCTGCTCGCAGGTCAGGCGCAGCCCGAGTTCAAACGAGCTGCGAGCCATTAGGGGAGGTGTCGAGTTCGCACGATCGACAACTCGACACCCTTAGGTGGAAGGTCTGCGTATTAGATTCATGCGTATTCGAGTCGGCAGGCAGGGGC
>NZ_JALJRF010000032.1:0-8164 GCF_024519835.1 Dietzia sp. Die43
GCCCTCGTGCCCGCCGTGGTCTGCGTGGCCCTCGTGGCCACCATGCCCGCCATGGTCTTCGTGGCCCTCGTGCGCCTGGCGATCCGCGTGCTCTTCGTGGTCCGAGTGTCCACCGTAGCCCTGGTGTTCCTCGTGTCCTTCGTGGCCCACGTGCCCTTCGTGCCCTTCGCCATCAGCATTGTTCGCGTGATCGGACATCGAGGGCTCCTGCGCCCGTTCGCGGGCGTCGGTCCGGTGATGGGAAGTGTCGAGCAGGAGCGCAGTGGCATTGTCGAGGGCGGGAACCACCGCTCCGGGCGAGGCGATGCCGATGCGCACCCGAGGGCCGGGCATCTGCTCCCAGAGGCGGTTCGCCAGATCCGACAGCTCAGGGCCCGGCGCACCACACACGACGAGCACGTCCCCCTGAGCCGGACTACTGGCTATCCGCCACCCGCGACGGAGTAGCTGTTGCTCAAGCTCCATCCGAGTCGCCCACTGGCCCGGGGCCTCGACGACGAGCACCCGGGTGGCCTGGACGGCGAGGCGGGCGAGAAACGGGCTCAAGCCCATCGGAATGCGCCTTCTCGCCGTGCCCAGGCCACGGCGACTAGCAGGGCACCAAGGAACAGGAACATCTCCACCACCGCAGAGAGCCCCTTCTCGATCACCACCACGGCCCACGGGTACATAAAGAGCATCTCGACGTCGAAGGCCAGAAACACGATCGAGGCGAGGTACCAGCGTGCGTGGAACCGCGACAGGGCGTGCTCCTGCGGTGCCCACCCGGATTGGGCCGGCAGGACTGTCAACGGGTCGGAGGTAATGCTGGCCACGCGGTGGAGTGCATAGAAGAGAGCAACGACAGACAGCGCCACCAGAGCCACGGACACGATCCCTGAGGACATGACGGTCTCTCCCCTTTCTCGCTGTCGAACATCGAGGCCGGTCGCTGAGCGTTGGGAGTCACCTTAACGGATTACCGCGATCGATAATCTCGTTCCAGCTCGGCGGTCAGCCGTGACCGGGGCCGGCTCCGCAGAGCAGGAACACCCGCGTGTGGGTCCGACTGATGCGAAATCTCTGGAACCGGTTGGGCTCGACTGGGGGCGGGGTTGTCGTCGAAAGAAAGCGCACACCTCCGCGCGTCGCTGGCTACTCATCGAAGAACTGTCCACATTCCTTGACTAGACCAGTAACGTTCGAGAAATGGCCGGTCGTAGTTGATCGCCCGGTGAGGGTTGATTCCAGTCCAGTAGATGAAGTAAGTAGTGCGGTGTTGCATACGTCAAAGGAAGAGTCGGACGAGCCGCACACCCGGAGGCCTCACGCCGCCCACTGCGCGCAACCGGTTTCACCGCCGCCTCCGGCCGCGGGATCCGGGCCACTGTCGATGGCACCCAAATCCTCGTGGGTGGGCCGAACATGTTGCGCGAATTCAGTCTGACCATCCCGGGTGAGCTCACCGACATCACCGGTTCCTGGGCGCAGCGAGGCGCCGGAGTGCTCCACGTCGTCCGCGACGGTGAGATCATCGGTGCCGTGGCCGTCGAGGACAAGATCCGCCCCGAATCCCGCGCGGCGGTGCGCGCCCTGCAGGCCCGCGGGGTGAAGGTGGCGATGATCACCGGTGACGCCACCCAGGTCGCCCAGGCAGTGGGCAAGGATCTGGGGATCGATGAGGTCTTCGCCGAGGTTCTGCCGCAGGACAAGGACACCAAGGTCACCCAGCTGCAGGAGCGCGGTCTGAGCGTGGCCATGGTCGGCGACGGTGTCAATGACGCCCCGGCCCTGGCCCGGGCCGAGGTCGGTATTGCGATTGGCGCGGGTACAGATGTGGCGATGGAGTCCGCCGGGGTGGTCCTGGCGAGTGATGATCCCCGGGCCGTGCTGTCGATGATCGAGCTCTCCCATGCCAGCTACCGCAAGATGGTCCAGAACCTGGTCTGGGCGACCGGGTACAACATCGCGGCCGTTCCCCTGGCCGCCGGTGTGCTCGCCCCCATCGGTGTGCTGCTTCCCCCGGCGGCCGCCGCCATCTTGATGTCCCTGTCCACGATCATCGTCGCCCTCAACGCCCAGCTGCTACGCCGGATCGACCTGGACCCGGCTCACCTGGCTCCGACCGACGGGAAGGAGGAGAAGGCTGCTGTGAGCTCTGCAGCCCCCGTCCGCTGACTTTCAATCCTTCATCGACTCCCCCATACACAACCTCCGAAAGGGAACCCCCATGAAGCGCACCATCACCATCGCCGCTCTCGCCTTGACCTCCACCCTGGTTTTGTCCGCCTGCGCAGATAACACTGAGGGAGAAAACACCGACACCACGACCATCGCCACTACGTCCGCCCCCGACACCACCGAAACGACCGGGGCCACCACGGATCCTGAGACAGAGACGGGGGCGGCCGGAGAGGTCTCCGCCGAGCACAATGACGCGGACATCATGTTCGCGCAGATGATGATCCCGCATCACCAACAGGCCGTGGAGATGAGTGAAATCCTCCTGGCCAAGGACGATATCCCGGCCGAGGTCATCGAGTTCGCCCAGGGTGTTATCGATGCCCAGGGCCCGGAGATCGACCGGATGAATACCATGCTCGAGACCTGGGAAGAAGATCCGGTCACCGGTGATATGGGTGAGATGGACCATGGCGGGATGAGTGGAATGATGAGCGAGGAGGACATGACAGCCCTCGAGGACGCCCAGGGCACCGAGGCTGCCCGGCTCTACCTTGAGCAGATGACCGCCCACCATGAGGGCGCGGTCGATATGGCCCGCGATGAGGTCACTGATGGCCAGAACCCGCAGGCCATCGCTCTGGCTGAGCAGGTCATTGAAGACCAGGAGGCCGAGATCGCCGAGATGGAGCAGATGCTCAACGAGCTCTGAACAAGGACATTCCCCGACCACCCCAGATGAGAAACACGACCATACGACCATCGGGCCAAACCAGGATTTCCGGGAAGGACAATCAGCATGCCGAATAAAATCAAGGTTGCAGTAAACGGGTACGGTGTCATCGGTAAACGTGTAGCCGACGCGGTGAGAGCCCAGGAGGACATGGAACTCCTCGGGGTCAGCGACGTCACCACCGATTACCGGGTCGCCACCGCCATCACGCAGGGCATCCCGGTCTATGCCTCCACCGAAGAAGCCCACCAAGAGATGAGCGCTGCCGGATATCCCATCGCCGGGAAACTACCGGACCTGCTCGACAACGCGGATGTCGTGGTGGACTGCACCCCGTCCACCATCGGGGCCGGCAACCTCGACCTCTATCGCACCCATGGAGTCAAGTCCGTGTTCCAGGGCGGGGAGAAGCACAGTCTCACCGGCCA
Organism: Dietzia sp. Die43; assembly: GCF_024519835.1. Taxonomy (NCBI): domain Bacteria; kingdom Bacillati; phylum Actinomycetota; class Actinomycetes; order Mycobacteriales; family Dietziaceae; genus Dietzia; species Dietzia sp. Die43. Next base: position 3,322 of record NZ_JALJRF010000032.1, read on the forward strand.
CTCCTTCGTTGCCCACGCCAACTACAGTTCCACGCTTGGACGCGACACCACCCGCGTGGTTTCCTGCAACACCACCGGCACTGTCCGCACCCTTATCGCACTCCAGGACGCTGGATTGCTGTCCAAAGCGCGGGGAGTGCTTGTCCGCCGGGCCACCGATCCGTGGGAATCCGACCACTCGGGGATCATGAACACCATAGTTCCCGAAGGTCGTATTCCCAGCCATCAAGGCCCAGACGCCCAGTCGGTGGTCCCCGACCTGGATGTGGTGACCATGGCGGCCAAGGGAGCGCACACCCACAACCACCTGCATTTCTGGACCATCGAGCTAACCCGCCCGGCAGACACAGAAGAGGTTCTCGAAGCGTTGAAGGCGATGCCGCGGATCGCTTTCGTGCGGCGCTCCGATGGAATCGTGGCGGTCAACAGCACCGTCGAATTGATGCGAGATCTAGGCCGGCCACGGGGCGATATGTATGAGGTCGCCATCTGGGAAGATATCCTGACCGTGCAGGGCAATGAGTTGTTCTGGACGTACACGGTCGACAACCAGGCCATCGTCGTCCCCGAGAACATCGACGCAATCCGTGCCCTGGCTGGCACCGTGGAAGACGGTGATGAGTCCATCCAGCGCACCGACCGTGCCCTGGGGGTGCGCGCGGACTTTTTCTCACCTCTGCCCAACGGCTGATTCCAGCAGGAGACACCCACGGCGGTGCCCGACCCAGATCGCTCATGTCCGGGTCGGGCACCGCTGTATAAGCAGTTGATCAGGCGCACCGCGCCTTCTCGGAAGGCGTAGTCAGGTGCGTGAGGCTTCCGCGATAGTGCCGATTGTTTCATCCAGGACAGCGTCGAATTCGCGGTCGTCCTGGGTGACGGTGAGCCCTTCGGTCAGGGCGCGGGAGAAACTGGCGATTATTCCGGGGTTGCGTGCCAGGCGAGCGTTAGCTTCCGCGCGGGAGTAGCCGCCTGATAGTGCCAGCACCCGGATCACCCGCCGATGTTCCACGAGCTCGCGGTAGAAGTCATCAGTTTCGGGAAGCGTCAGTTTGAGGATGACCGCCTGGTCCTCCTTCAGCTGGTCGAGCTCTTTGCGCAGGGTCACCCGGAGCTGGTCTTCTACCTCGATCTTCCGGGGGCTGTGGATGTCGACCTCAGGCTCGACAATGGGTACCAGCCCGAACCGGAGGATCTGCTGAGCGATCGCGAACTGCTGCGCAACGACAGCGTCCACCCCCTCCCCGGGAAGCCTGATGAACGAGCGCATTTTGGTGCCGAACATGTGCTTGCTTACCGCACGCTCGAGCAGGTTGTCCAGATCAGGGAGGGGCTTCATGACCTGAGCCCCGTGGGTTTCTTCCGCCAGGCCCTTGTCAATCTTGAGGAACGGCACAATGTCTTTGACTTTCCACAGATAATCCCCTGTAGGCATTCCCCCGATGTCGCGGTCCATTGTGTCCTCGAACAAAATCGCCCCGAGGATCCGGTCACCGTCGAAACTGGGGCTGGTAATGATGCGCGTGCGCATCTTATGCACCAGACCAAACATCTCCTCCCCACTGGAGTAGGCGTCCTCGTTGATCCCATAAAGTTTCAGCGCTTTCGGGGTACTGCCCCCGCTTTGATCCAACGCCGCGATGAAGCCGGTACCGGCCCTGACCTTGTCGTATTTTCCTACGTCCATGAAACGTCCTTCCGCCTAGCGAGTTGTGACCATGTCGTGGAGCCCACTGTGCCTCGGTCCCAGGCAACTGTGCTCGTTGTCGTATCCCGGTACGGTTCCAGTCCAGTTAGGTAAATACCGAGGATCTGCGTCATGACGGTTCTTCCCCGGTGGTGCCCGGCCAGCGTGGGTCTTCGGCAGCTGTGCTCTCCGCCGAAGGGAACCGGTCATGCTCCTGGCTTCGGCCTGCTTGGTAGACATCATGGGTTTTCTCACCTGGTTAGGTCCGGGGTAGATTTGTTCTGCAGGCCGCGTCGTGCCTCGAATAGGTCCGTTGACTCCCCACCGGCGAGTTCCACATACGTTCCCGCGCTCCCCACGTAGATGGGTGGCGCAGTACTGGGGTGTAGTCGGATCAGGAGACTATCGATGCTCAGGGCAACATCGATCAGGTGCCCGCGGTACTGGATCTGAAATTCCACTTTTTCCAGGTGGGTAGGCAGTCGGGGATCGAAGGTGAGGGCGTTGGCTTCGGTCTGGAGACCGGCAAAAGAGCGGGTTAGGATATCCACCGTGCCCGCCATCGCACCCAGATGAATTCCTGCGCGGGTGGTTCCCTCCTGGGTGTCATCCAGGTCCGCGACCAGGGCTTCGCGGAAAAGGGCCCAGGCCCGGTCCTCGTTGAAGCGGGAGAGCACCGAGGAATGGACCACCCGGCTGAGTGTGGATCCTTCTGAGCTGCGGGACACGTAGTACTCTACGGTGCGTTTCAGGTCAGTTTCGGAGAAAGAATAACCGAGCCTGCCGAGTTGGTTGATGACACCGGTTGGTCCCAACAGATAGATGAGCATCAGTACGTCGGCCTGTTTGGCCAGTTTATACCGATTGGTGGTGTCGTTTTCGGCTTCCAGGATCAGGTCGAGCCGACCGATATTGCCGTACTTCGCCCAGTATCGCGGCCAGTCCAATTCAAGCAGGTCCTCATACCCGTCGAACTGACTGATGACCCCGTCGGCGTGGAAGGCGACGGTCAGTGCGCTGCCCAGCTGGGACCAGTGCTGGATCTCGTCGGGGGTGATCTGCAATCGGTCGGTGAGGTCATGCTCTTGGTGGCCGGCCAGTTCCCGGAGAGCATCAGCCGCCCGCTCACAGACCCAGGAGAGAAGAATGTTGGTGTAGGCATTATCGGTCAGGCCCGCTCCGGGATGATCCGGATAGCCATCGTGGTATTCGTCTGGCCCCATCACCCCGGTAAGGTGATATCTTCCGGTGGCGTCGTCGTAGGTGGCCAGTGAGGCGAACATCCTGGTTATTTCGATGATCAGTTCCGCTCCGCGGGTGGCCAGCCAGTCCCGGTCACCGGTGGCCTGAAAGTATTGCCAGGCGTTGTAGGCGATGGCGAGACCGACGTGGCGCTGTTGACTGGAGTTATCCGGCATCCACCGGGCGGATCGTGGATTGTAAAGCCACTGGGGTGTCTCCTCCCGCCCGTCGCTGCCGCTCTGCCACGGGAACAGTGCCCCCTTGAGACCCTGCGCCCGGGCGGCGGCCCGGGCAGCGCCCAACCGTTGCCACCGGTACTCCAGAAGTGTTTGACTTACCTGCGGGAGCCGCAGCCCGATAACGGGCAGGACGAAAAGTTCATCCCAAAAGATGTGCCCGCGGTATCCTTCCCCGTGCAGGCCCCGGGCTGGCACCCCGGCATCCAGCTCGGCGGTGTGTTCTGATATTGCCTGCAGCAGGTGGAACACGTGCAGGTTGAGGATCAGCTGGGACTGGCGGTCTCCGTCAAAGGTGACTCCGAAGCGATCCCACAGGCGACGCCAGGCTGCTTCATGGCTCTGGATCAGGATGTCGAAGTCGCCCTCATTTCGGGAGAGCTCGGTGAGTGCTGCTCTTCCCGGCGAGGCGATCGCTACATCCCTGGAGGTTACTACCGCCACGGTTTTGGTCATCGTGGCCGTTTCTCCGTCGACCAGCTGAACATCACAGTTCCGTAGGTATCTCCCGCCACCATTGTTAACGTCACTGGCCGTTACTCCCTGGCCAGGGAACTCTGTGCGCACCGCGAGGGCGATCCGAATCTGGCTCTGGTTGGTCTCCACCTCACTCAGGACGGTGTGGTCGTCTATGTCGGTGACGACGGCGTTCGTCAGGTGAGCCTGCCCGCTGCCGATGTAGTCACGGACGTTGGTGTTGGTGACCTGCGCATCAATTCCGGCCCGGATGCCGACCGTACCGCTGAACCCTTTTGCCGTCACAGTGGTTTGAAGCGCCGCCAGGTGGGGATTGTCCATCGAGACTAGCCGCCGCTGCACCACGATAAGCTGGGCGTTCCCGGGGCCGGTGAGGGTGGCCCGGCGGGTGAGCGTACCGCGGCGCAGGTCAAGTTCGCTGCGATCCTCGGAGACCTCCATCTCTCCGGTGGACCACCAGGGACCGTCGCCGATGCGGACGTCGACCGGCAGCCAGTTGGGGATGTTGACCAGGTGCTCTTCTTCCAGTTCGCGGCCGTGGATGATGCCGGTAGTTCGGTTGTAGACACCCGAGAGGTAGGTCCCCGGATAGTGGATCCCGTCATCGCGGCGCTCCGGACGCGCACCGCGCGTGGCCATGTAACCATTGCCCAGGGCGGTCAGAGCCTCCCGATGCCCCTCGTGGGCTGGGTCGAATCCCTCGTAGACCAGCAGCCAGGGATCGGTGCGCGATGCACCCAGATCCAACTGGCCGACACTACCCAGGACGACGTCGGCGCCCGCCGCGTCCAGTTGCTCCCGGTACCCGGCGTGGTCGATTCCTACCACCAGTCCGAAACCGCCGGCGTGTCCTGCCTTGACCCCGGACACGGCATCCTCGATGACCACGGAACGCTCCGGGGATACGCCGAGTCGACGTGCCGCCTCGAGGAACATCGCCGGATCCGGTTTGCCGGGCAAACCTTGATCTGCGGCCACCAGGCCGTCAACGATCACATCAAATGCCGGCTCCAGGCCCGCGGCCTCCAACAGAGCCTGCGCGTTACGGCTGGCTGTGACGAGGCCCACGGGGATGCCGCCGCCGCGCAGGCGTTCCAGCAGCGCCACGGTTCCGGGATAGACATCGACACCGTCACGGGCTAATGCGGCCCTTCCGGATTCAGAGTGCATTGATCCGATCCCGCAGCTGTCCGGAGTGAAT
>NZ_JALJRF010000033.1:0-5559 GCF_024519835.1 Dietzia sp. Die43
ATTCACTCCGGACAGCTGCGGGATCGGATCAATGCACTCTGAATCCGGAAGGGCCGGATTACCTTCTGGTCGGTGACCTTGACGAACCGCTGCTTCTTGAGTGGTTCTGCCCGGTCGGCCACGCGTTGGGCGCGGTCGATCTGCGCGTTCAGCGTCCGCCGGTCTCGCTTGGCCCGCTCCCATTTGTAGTGCCACACCACCCGCCGGTCTCGCCGGTCCCGGCCCTGTCCCATTGGGCGGATCAGCTCCACGACGCCTGTTAGGGACGTGCTTCGGAAAGCAGGGTTCTGATGATCGGGTAGCGCGAGTATGAGCATCGGATAGCGGTGCCGGTCCTCGTGTGCTCGTGTCGGTTCTACGCGTGGCAACAAGGCTGCGCGTGGATCCGAACAGGAGGCACGGGTGACTGATTACCGATTGGTGATGTCGCTACTGCTGCAGGACAGGTCCTACCGGGACATCGAGGCGATCGCGGGTTGCTCGCATCGCACTGTCGCGAAGGCGAAGAAGGTCTGCCACGAGCACGGGTTGACCGCCACGAGCCAGGTCGAGGCGCTCAGCGGCGAGGAGATCGACGTCTTGTTCGCAGATGGGCGCAAGACGCCGTCGAAGGAGTTCGTCGCCTTCGACGTGGCGGCGACCGTGAAGAAGCGCACGGGCAAGAACAAGCTGCCGCTGCGGGTGCTGTGGGCCAACTACCTCGACAGCGACGGATCGCCGGGGCAGCGGCACTACAGCTATCAGCGGTTCTGCCAGATCGTCGGCGAGTACGTCGAGGTCAACGAGCTGACGATGCGGATCGCGCACGTGCCCGGGCACACGATGCAGGTCGACTGGGCGGGCACAAAGATGGCGATCTTCGACCCCGTCCTCGGTACCAAGACCACGGTCTCGGTGTTCGTTGCGTCGCTGCCGTACTCGGGGATGGTCTTCGCGTGCGGCTGCGTGGACGAGAAGATGGCGAACTGGCTCGACGCGCACCTGCAGGCCTTCGAGTACTTCGGCGGCGCGGCGCAAGTGATCGTCCCGGACAACGCCTCGACTGAATATTCGTCTCACTGGGGTCCACCGGTATTGCCTCCGGGGGCCAGTGGCCGGGATCGCGAATATTGCGCTTGGGGGCCAGCAGTAGCGCCCGTGGGGGCCACCCGCTTCTAGGCTCCTTCCGCCGCGTGTATAGGGCACGCGGCGGAAGGAGCAATCCGTGACTGTACGGAAGATCAGGGCGAAGCTCGTGTTGCAGCTTAGCGCCGAAGGCCTGTCCGGGCGGGCAATTGCCGCCTCGCAGGGCATGTCCCGCAAGAGCATCACCGCGGTGCTGGAGGCCGCCGATGCGACCGAGACGAGCTGGGACGACGTCGCCGAGCTCACTGACGAGCAGGTGTACGCCCGCCTGTTCCCGGGCCGCGGGGAGCACGAGAGCGTGTTCGCCCAGCCGGACTGGGAACAGGTCCACCGCGAGATGGCCCGGGTCGGGGTCACGCTCAAGCTGCTGCACGGCGAGTACACCGACCGCTGCGCCCACGCGAAAGCGCCGGCGATGGGATATGACCGGTGGTGCAAGACCTACCAGCGACACGTGATGGTCACCGGCGCCGCCTCCCGCGTCGGGCACAAGGCCGGCCAGACGGTCGAGGTCGACTGGTCCGGCCCCACGGATGGAGGTGACCGACCCGGTCACCGGGGCGACGCGGAAGGTGTACCTGTTCGTGGCGTGCCTGCCGTTCAGCCGGTACGCGTTCGTCTGGCCCAGCACCGACATGCAGCAGGACGCGTGGCTTCGGGCTCACGTGGCGATGTTCGACGCCATCGGCGGGTCGGTACCGCGGATCGTGTGCGACAACCTCAAGACCGGCGTGGTCAAGCACCCCCGCGACGGGGAGATCGTCCTCAACGACGCCTACCGGGAGATGGCCGCCCACTACTCAGCAGCCGTTCTACCAGGACGGATACGGCGCCCGAAAGACAAGGCCAGCACCGAGAACACCGTGGCGCACGTCGCGACCTGGGTGATTGCCGGCCTGCGGGACCGGACGTTTCACACGGTGCCCGAACTGGCAGAGGCGATCGGTGAGCGGATGGACGCCTACAACCGCGAACCGTTCCAGAAACGCCCCGGCTCGAGACTGAGCGTGTTTACCGCCGAGGAGCGGCCGCTACTCACGCCGCTGCCCGCGGTGGCGTTCGAGATCAGCCGGTGGCTCTACGGCCGCCGGGTCGGCCGCAACGGGCACGTGGTGTTCGAGCGGAACTTCTACTCCGCCCCGCTGGCGCACATCGGTACCAAGGTCGATGTGCGGATCACCGCCCGCACGCTGGAGATCTACCGCGGCACCGAGCGGATCTCCAGCCACCTGCTGCTCCCAGCTGGAGCCGCCGGGCAGTACCGCACCAACGACGCCGACCTGCCGGCCGGCCGCCAGTACCAACAGTGGGATGCACCCCGGGTACGGGAGTGGGCCGAGCGGGTGGGGCCAGCGGCGGTCATCGTGATCAACCGGATCTTCGAATCCGTACCCGTCGACGAACAGGGCCTCGACGCCGCCCTGGCGGTGCTGCGCCTTTCGCGGCGGTTCTCAGCCGAGCGCGTCGAAGCCGCCTGCGCCCTGGCGCTGACCGGGCCCGTGCGCTCGCCCCGCTACGCGCATATCCACCCGATCCTGGCCACCGGCCAAGACAAGACCGCCGCCCTACAGCCACGCACGAAGCCCGAACAGGCCGGCGGGTACGTCCGCGGCGCCGACTACTACGCCAGGAGCACCCGATGAGCAGCATCGATAGCGAGACCAAGCGCAAGCTCCGCGAGATGGGCGCCCAGCCACTGCTCGAGGCGATCGAAGCGCAACACGACGACCACGTGGTCGGCATGAACTTCGGCGAGCGCCTGCAGCTGGTCGTCGACCACGCCCACGAGAGCTTCAACCACTCCAAGATCGACGGACTCATCCGCCGGGCCAACCTGCGCTACCCAGCAGCCGATCTGCGGCGCGTGGATCTGGTCGAGGAACGCGGCCTGGACCGCGCCGTCCTCGCGCAGCTGGCCACCTGCTCGTTCATCCAGCGCCAACAGAACGTCGTCTTCCAGGGCTTCACCGGCTCGGGCAAGTCCTACCTCGGCTGTGCCCTGGCCAAGCAGGCATGCCAGCACCGCTTCCGGGCGCACTACATCCGAATGCCCGACCTCGAAGAAGCCTGGGCCCTGGCCAAAGACCGACCCCAAGGCCAGAACAAATTCCTCAAAAAGTACGCCGCGTTCTCCCTGCTGGTGATCGACGAATGGCTCCTAGACCACCCCGACGAGACGATCAGCAGAATGCTCCTCGAGCTCCTTGAACGACGCTACGACACCGGGTCGACCGTGTTCTGCACCCAGTATTCCAAGAAGGACTGGCACCAGCGCCTGGGCTCCGGAGTACACGCCGACGCCGTCATGGACCGCATCGTGCACAACACCATCTGGATCGACACCGGCACCCACAACATGCGCGAGCATGCGGCCGCTGCCGGGAGTCAGTAAATAATCCCCGAGACGGGGCCGGTGGTCCCCACAGACGCGATCACCGGCCCCCAACGGCAATACTGCTGGCCCCCAAACGCAATATCCGGTGGCCCCCAAGCCTCCAAATACTCATCGACGGCATCGAACCAGATCGCCCGCGGCGACCGGGCCCGCGAGGTCAACCGTGAATACCGTGACTTCCTCGAGTACCACCACACCGCCGCCGTGCCCACTCGGCCGGTGCGCCCGACGGACAAGGGCAACGTCGAGGCCGGGGTGAAGGTGGTGACGAACTGGGTGATCGGACGGCTGGCCGATCGGCGCTTCGCCAGCCTGGACGATCTGAACGAGGCGATCGCCGCCGAGGTGGAGGCGATCAACGACCGGATCCCGTTCCGCGGCCAGAAGACCAGCCGCCGCGAGCTGTTCACCGAGCACGAGCAGTCGGAGCTGATCGCTCTGCCCGAGGTCCGCTGGCAGCCGGTCATCTGGAAGAAGTCCAAGGTCAACCGGGACTATCACGTGGAGATCGCCACGGTGAAGTACTCGGTGCCCTACACCTTCACCGGCCAGCACGTCGACGTGAAGATCACCGGCCCCACACTGGTGGTCATGGCTGGCGGCGAGATCATCGCCTCCCACACCGTCTCCGGTAGGCGGCACGCCTTCGTCACCGATCCCGACCATGTTCCCGCGCAGCATCTGCAGTCATCGGACCTGTGGTCGCGGGCGTATTTCGTGCGCCAGGCCCACAAGATCGGACCGCACACCGTGGCTGCGATCAGTGAGGTCCTGGATCGCCAGCGGATCGAGGCTCAGGGCTACCGTTCGTGCCAGAACATCCTCGCCCTGGCCCGCGGGGACAACAAGATGCTGCTCGAGCGGGCCTGTGGCCAACTCGTCTCCGAGACCTCACGCCGGGCGATCAGCTACACCGCCGTCAAGCAGCAGCTGGCGGCCCTGAGGACCCAGGCCGCCGCCCGGCCCACCACCACGCAGCCGGCGGTGGCGGCTACGACGGACCGGCTGGAGCCGCCGCCGGGTCGGCGAGATACCACCGGGGCGCATCTGGCCGGGCCCGAGCAGTTCAGCCTCGCCGCCCTCACCGGAGGCCCGAGCAGCGGCACTGCGGGGCAGGAGGAGCTGCAGTGACTGATCGTCATCTCACCGACGCCGACATGCCGCTGTTCACGCAGCTGCGGATGACCGCGTTCGGCCAGACCGTCATTGACCTGGCCAACGATCCCGCCTGCGACGAGTGGACCTTCTCGGAGAAGATCTTCCACGCCCTGGACAAAGAGATCACGGCCAGGCAGGAACGCCGGACCCAGAAACTACTCAAGGCCTGAAAGATCGCCAAACCCTGACGCCTGCGTAGAAGAGATCCGCTACCTGCCTGACCGCAACGTCAACCGCGAGCTAATCGCACGACTTTCCAGCTGTCAATGGATCGACGCCACTCGCAATCTCGTCGTGCTCGGCCAATCCAGCGTGGGCAAGACCTACCTCGCCCAGGCGCTTCTCAATGCCGCGTGCCGAAAGTACTACACCGCGAGGTTCTTCCGGCTCGACGACCTGGCCAACCGGCTCGCCGTGCTGGAGCCGACCTCGCAGCGCAGGCTGGACTTCCTCACTGATCTGCACAACTGCGACCTGCTAGTGCTGGACGATTTCCTGACCACGCCGGTGGCCCCCGCACACCGCGGCGGAGCTGCTCAACATCCTTGCCGCTCGGGAGGGGCGGGGCTCGACGCTGGTGACCTCGCAGTTCGATCCGCCAGATTGGTACAAGTCGCTCCAAGACGCGGTCATCGCCGAATCGATCCTCAACCGGATCGTCGCCGGCGCCGAGATCATCGCCCTCGACGGCCCGAACATGAGACGACACCTCGCCACGGCAACGCCATAGCGGCCCAGCGGTCGGACGGGTGAACTCCGCTATCCGATACCCGTCCGACCGCTACCCGATCATCAGAACCGCGCTTTCCGAAAGGCGTCCCAAACAACGCCGTCGTCGGCAATCACGTTGCCGCGGCGGCCGAAGTGATCCTCAAGCTCCT
>NZ_JALJRF010000034.1:0-5419 GCF_024519835.1 Dietzia sp. Die43
GCCCACAGGTCGTGGCAGGCGCGCAGTCGGGCGGCGGCCGCGCGGTTCTCGGCGTGCAACGCGGCCAGGGCTGCGGAGCTGGCGGCGGTGACGGCGGGACTGCCGGCCACCGCGCCGGGGTCGTCGCCGCCGGGACCGCTGGTGCCGGGATCGTCGGTGCTGGGATCGTCGGTGGTGCGCCCGGCCGCGTCATGGTCGTCGTGGTGGTCGCCGGTAGTCGCCTCCCGCATGTGCACCCCCTTGCCGGCGGTTGCCCGCCACGACCTTGCTTCGCCTGTGTGTTCGATTGGGGAAACACTAGCAAGGGGGTCCGACATGAAGCTCTCACCTGCGAAAACAGGTGGAGGGCGCGCAGTCGACGACCGCAGCGGCGGCCAACCGCCTCAGCCGCCCAACAACGCCCGGTAGTGGTCGGCCAGCGCGGGGTGGTAGTCGGGGGAGAAGCGCAGGGCCTCCGGATCGCGGCCCGCCTCGGCCTCGACCAACCGGTCCAGATAGAAGTCCCAGCCGGGACCGATGCCGGACGCGGCGTCGGCGTCCGCGATGTCCTGTTCCAGGGAGATGGTGACCTCGTCGTCGTCACCCTCGATCCTCACGGTGATCACCCAGCCGTCGGGACCGATCCTGACGACGACGAGGTTCGGCGCCTCACACCGCAGTACTCCGACGGTCTCGGCGGGCGAGCCCTCCTCGGCGGACATCGTCATCTCGACGGTTCCCGACGCCGGGTCGCCCGACCACGACCAGATCCAGCGCGCGGTGCGGGCCGGATCGGTGACGGCCGCCCACGCCTCCTCCCGGGACAGTGGCAGTCGGCGGGGGAAGACAACGGCACCCGAGGGGGCGAGATATCCGGAGGCCCGGGGTGTGGTGGCCATGGCGACTCCTCACGCGAGGGACGCCGCGGTGGTCAGCGCAGCGCTGGCATCAGCGTATCGCGCATCGGGGCGACGAAACGCCCGAAATTGTCCCAGTTGTGCAGGCCGGTGGGCAGGTAGTCGACGCGGGCGTCGATGCCCAGGTCGTCGAGCCGCCGGTCCATCTCCACGGTGCAGGCGTGTGTGGCGACCTCGAGCCCCGCACCCTGGGTGAACCGCAGCAGGTCGCGGCCATTGCGGTCCCATTCGCCGGCATCGGGTCGGCCAGTGGCGGTGGCGAAGTAGAGGGCCTTGCCCCTGAGCTTCTCCGCGTGGAGGAGCCCGTCGTTGTCCCGGTAGGCGGGGTCGGTGCGCGGGCCCCACATGTTGGCGATGTTGCCGCCGCGGGTCTCGGTGACGATCTTGGCGAGGATGAACCCGAGATCGTCGCGCGCCGTGTAGCACCCGGCGATCGCGCCCACTGCGTCGTACAGGTCGGGGCGCAGCTCGGCGACGGTGACGGCGCTCGCCGCGCCCATCGACAGGCCCGCCATACCGCGCTTGCCGTTGAAGGGGATGTCGCCGGCCTCGAGGAGCGGTCGGAGCTCGTCGGTGAGGAAGGTCTGCCACTTGTTGCGGCTCAGGACCGGGTCATCGCGCTGCCAGTCGGCGTGCAGGGAACCGTCCGCGCGGGCGGGCATGACGAGCGTGACGTGCTCACCGGCGAAGGTGCGCTCGACCCCGCCGGGCAGGAGCCACCCGCTCGGCGAGGGGGAGTCCACGCCGTCGAGGAGGTACAGCATCGGTGCCGGGGCGTCGGTGGCCGGGCGCCAGATCTCCACCGGCAGGACGCGGTTCATCGACTTCGACGCCACCCACCAGCGTTCGAAGCGGGGATCGCCGCCGGCCACCAGGGGGTCGCCGATCTCCACGCGCCGCACTTCGCTGACGGCGACGGGCTCGGACTCCATGCCGATCGGCGGGGTGGCGGCGGTGTTCTGCGAGCCGGTGCCCAGTGGCGGGAGGGTGCCCGAGCCGGTCAGCGAGTCCGTACCGGTGGATCCGGTGGAACCGATCGTCGCCGCGCCCGCGGCCGCGCTCGAGGGGTCGACGCTCCCTCCGGCCGCCGTCAGTGATCCGATACCCGGCGAGGAACCGCCGGGCAGGGACTGCGCGAGGGCCGGGGCCGCCGTCCCGCCGACCAGCGCCGCGGCCAACGCGGAAGCGAGCAGCGGCAGGACACGGGGCGTGCGGTGAGTGGTCACCGTGACACGATATGTCGCCCGCGTTGCGAGCAGGAATCTACTCCCTGGTGTCCCGGGGGAGCGTGGGCCCGGAGAGGTCCTCGGGGCTCGGCTGGTCGGTCGCCTCGTCGGGGTCCCTCGGGGCCTCCGGGTCCGCCTGGCCGGGCGCCCCGGCCTGGCCGGTGGACGACGCGGCCAGCGACCCCGCCGACGACCCGGACTGCCCCTCGCCTCCGGTGAGCTGGCGGTCGGCACCGGAGTCGGAACCCGAGTCGAGCCCCATCGAGGCGCGGATCTGCTCGAGCTTGCTCTTGCCCTCGGATTCGCGCGTGAACGCGGCGGCGTCGAGCTGTGCGGTCGATGTTGCGCCGGTCGCCTCGGCGAGCTCCTGCTTGCCCAGTGCGGTGGTGTAGCGGCCCTCGATCTTGGCGCGGATCTCGTCGAAGGTCGGGGAGTTGCCGCCGCCGGCGCCCTGCAGGGAGCTCATGGACTCGGTGGTCCGGTGCTGCATCTCGGCCTGGGTGGCCTGCAGGAGCAGCTGATCCTCCTGCGCCAGTGTCTCGCGCAGCCGCTGTTCGGACTCCTTCACCGCCTGCTTGGCCTGCTCTGCGGCCTGCACGGCCTGGCCGTGCAGCTGCTTGGTGTGGTCGAGGTCCTGTTCCAGTGCCACCAGCCGCCCGGCGAGCTGCTCGGCCTGGGTGTCGAACTGCTGGGCGCGGGAGGTGTCGCCCTCCGCGCGCGCCTGCTCGGCCACCTGCAGGGTCTGTCGGATCTGTCCCTGCACCTCGTCGAGCTGCCGCGTCTTGGTGCCCATGGCGATCTCGAGCTGCTTGGCGTTGCCGATCACGGCGGCCGCCTGGTCGGACACCGACTTGTGCTGGTCGCGCGCGTGGTTCATCGCCTGGTGCACGAGGATCTTGGGGTCCGCGTTGTCGTCGACCGACTTGTCCAGCGAGGCCTTGAGGTAGTTCCAGCCTTTGGCGAAGGGGTTCGGCATGGCGGCGTCCTTAGATGTCTCGGTGTCAGGGGTCGGTGTCAGGTGTCCCGGCGACGGTGCGGTGCGTGTTCCTACCTCTTGACGGTACCGATCAGCGCGGCCACCGGCAGGGCGGTCCGCGGCAGGTACGGCTGACGCCACAATCCGCCGGATGCCGCTCCCGACGACTCGTGCTGCCACTGGACGTCCACCTGCGGCCGGCCCACGTTGAGGTCGTGGACCATCAGCGCGGCGAGCAGGGCGGCGGAGGTGTCGGGCGCGAAGATCTCGATGCCGAAGGCGTAGGCGCCCTTGTAGGTGGCGGCGAGGATCTTGTTCTTGGTCACCGAGTGGGTGTCGGTGGCGGGGGCGACGTTGACCGAGACGGTGTGTCCGTCGGCGAACGCGGTAGTGGCCCGCCAGCGCTGCACCCGCTTGGCCAGGGTGTAGTTGGGGCCCTGTTGGGGGACGAGGGCGTCGTGCACCGCCGGGCCGTGGCCGGCGGGGTAGTTGCGGGCGAAGACCTTGCCGCGGGCGACGGAACCGACGAGTCGCTTGACGTCGGTGATCTTGCGCGACGCGAGCGCCGCGTTGGCGGCCTCCCGCACGTCCGCGGGGACGACGAAGGTGTCCATCGGGGTGGCGAGGTAGGCGAGCGCGTTGGCGGTGTTGTCGCGGAGGAGGTCGACGACGAGGGCGTCCGCCGCGGAGGAGAGCTGGACGTGGGTTCCGCCGTCCGCATAGAAGTAGCTGCCGACGGTGAGCGGTGCGGGGGCCGCGGCCCTGGCCCATGCCGCGAGTTCGGGGAGCTGGGTGAGCAGGTCGATGCCGGGGCGGCCGTCCGGCCCGGTGGGGACGTGCAGGCGCCCGGCGAACGTCGAGGCCTCTCCGCGGAAGCGATCCCACGCGGGGCTCGACGGCAGGTCGACGCCCATCACGTCGGCGCCCCACTGCAGGAGGCGGCGAGCAGGTCCCATCTCCGAGCCGAGGCCCAGGACGAGCATGGCGCGGTCGGGCAGGGAGAGCCACTGTGGATTGTCCTGGACGAGCTTCAGGGCGTCGGCGCAGCTGGGTTCGATCACACCGGCCGCGACCCACTTGTCGAGCCGGGCGCGCAGGAGGTCGCCGGTCAGTTCCTCGCCGCGGAAGGGGATGGACAGCTCGCGGACCGGGGTCGCGGTGCCCTGGATCGTGTCGGTCGTCGGGGCGGCGGTGGGGGCGACGACGGCGAGGTAGTCCGACATCGGGGTCTCCACGGACTGCCCGGCTGTCTCGTGTACGCCGACCATGCGGGACTGCAGCGACTCGAGGGCGGCACGCGCGACGCCGTCCCAGGCCGCCGGGTCGGACACCCCGGCGCTGACGAGCTCGGTGAAGGGCTCGATGTAACCCTTGCGCCAGTCCTTGATCCGGTGGACGCGCTCGGAGGCGGCCGGGTCCACGGTGGCGAGTGCGTCGGCGACGACGTCCTTGGCCAGCCGTCCGGTCGACCGGTTCCCGGAGGAACCGGTGGGGAAGAGGACTCCGGTGGTGCTCGATGCCATGACGCTCCTGATAATCGGGGACGATGCGAGGTTAACCTCAACTTAGGTCGGCGTGGTTTAACTCCGCCCAGTCTTGGACCCCTTAACGGCGCCACTACCCGAATGTGTGATTAAACTCACCTGACTGGCAATTGCCAGTAGATAGTTAGAGCGAGTTTATTTCTTAATATTTACATATGCCGAGGTCGTGGGCCGAGAACGCCAGTGTGGGGCCCGATTTGGCGTCTAGCTGCGAGGTTGGCCAACCGCCCATCGTCGGCGTGTCGCTGTGTCATATACGAGCGTGGTGTAACAGCCCTGAGGATTGCCTCGATATGGTGATGACACGATCGAACGGCGGGTGGTCAAGACCACACGCCGGGCCGGCGAGCAGGGGGAGATTCCGAATCGCCGCGTCGTCAACGACAACAGGAAGGCAATTCCTATGAAGAATTCCAAGCGGATGATGGCCGTCATCGCGGCCTCCGGACTCGTGCTCGGCGGCATGCCGGGCATCGCCAACGCCCAGGGCAGTGCCGAGCTCGGACTCAACCTTGGTGGCGCACTTGGCTCCGGCGAGCTCGCCCTGGACCTCGGTCTCGCTCTTGGCTCGGACGCGACCGAGCTTCCGGATCTCGAGGACCTGCCCACTGGCTCGGACGGGCTGTCGTCGGGTTCGACGGGTGAGGATGCTCCGGACTTCGGTTCGATCACTGAGGGTTCGACGGATGCTGACGGCAACCTCGATCTGGGTTCGCTGACCGAGGGTTCGACGGGTGAGGATGCTCCTGACTTCGGTTCGATCACTGAGGGTTCGAC
>NZ_JALJRF010000035.1:0-5375 GCF_024519835.1 Dietzia sp. Die43
CCTGACCACCCACGAAGGATCACCATTCAGTTACACCACTTCCAGGGGCTTGACCACCTGGCGTGCCGGAAATGCCGATCAGGCCTGAGGGGTCCAGTCACTATTCCGACCTCGACCAAAGGCCAGGCCAAAATCGTCCGGCGAGCGCGGGAATAGCCAAAATGCACACTCTTCCGTGGTCATTGATCGACGTTTGAATTTCCTGACATTCGACGTTCATGGACGAGGGAGTCTCGCCGGATTCGTTTTTGGCGGCCCCACCGGCACAAACGAACAATGGCAGCCAGCAGGTGCGCAAGATGGTGCGCGACATCTGGTGCAACCAGCCGGTGGACGCGAATACGCCCGGAGCTAATACGCAGACCTTCCACTAAACGGGCCCTTCACTATGAAGGGCCACTAAACGATGCCGAGCTGTAGTTTCTGCGAACTCACCCTTCCCCAAATTTCCCCCATCTTCGAGGGCACGAGGGTTCTCCACCATGGTCTCGATCGTTCCAGCCTGTCCTGAGTGTCAGCTCGCCAGCGGAAATTCTTGATCAGACCTCCACCTGATCTCCACACAAATACGCGGGCGTACCGGCCAATGTGGAACTCGACCGGAAGACAGGGGCGCGGTATGGAGTGGGCGAGTGTAACCGTGGTGGCCATTGGCCTGGGCGTGTTCTGGGCCAGCGTGCTCTGCCTCATTGTCGCCCTGACAGGGACCGCTCCCCAGGCGTGAGACACCCAGGGACCAATCGATGGGTGAGCCGGGTTCAACCACCTACCCCACATACCCCATAGGGGGTAAAATTGGAGTTGTTCCAGTGAGCACCAGCAACGAATATGAAGAGGAGAAGATGTCTATCCAGCCTCGCAGTAACCTTCCGTTGGAAGCGATCGCTGAATCCTGCACGTGCTGCTCCACACCCAGACCCTCGGTGCCGATGCCGATCCACGGTCTCCAGACCGACCGCCACGCCCCGCACCCGGCGCCACCACCCCCCAGACACCGGCGGGCCACACGCTCGGGACTGAGAAGTAGCGAAGGACGATCGCGATGATGTGGAACAACGGGATGGGTTCGGGAATGGGCTGGATGTGGATCTTCTGGCTCTTGGTCATTCTGGGCACGGTGGTGGTCACCGTCGTCCTGGCGAAAGCGTTCACCGGCGGCCGGGGCCAGACCGGAGGGCATGAGCATGTCAAAACCGGGGAACGCCCGCGCCAGCCGCGAGAGATCCTGGACGAACGCTACGCCCGTGGAGAGCTAACCACCGAGGAGTACCGGGAGCGACTACACACTCTGGGCGAGGGACGGCAGTGAGCGAGCTGACCCGACGGCAGCTCCTCGCACTGGGTTTGGCAGGGGCCGGCACCGCCGCCGTGGGCGGGGCCGGCCTGTGGTGGACCGTCAGTGAGGGCAACACCACGAACAGTGGTGGCTTCTCCGACGGTGGTGACGACCTTCTCGAGCCGGACGTGGTGGCCAGTCGGGACGGTGTGCTCGATCTGGAGTTGGTCGCCGCCCCCGCCCGGGTCAAGATCGGCGGGCGAAACGCAAACGTGCAGGCGTTCAACGGCACACTCCCAGGCCCCACCCTGCGCGTTCGGGGCGGAGACACGATCCGAGTGGCGATGGCCAACGAACTCGACACCCCGACCAACCTGCACGTACACGGGTTGCACGTCTCCCCCGAGGGCAATGGCGACAACCCCTTCGTCAGCATCTCCCCCGGCGAGTCCTTCGACTACGAAATCGTCCTGCCAAACGACCACCCGCCCGGGACTTTCTGGTACCACCCCCACCACCACGGCCATGTCGCTGACCAACTGGCGGCCGGACTCTACGGAGCGATCGTTGTTGAGGACCCCGAGCCGGTCCCGGTGTCCCGTGAGCGCACCTTGGTCGTCTCCGACATCACCCTCGACGGCACTGGCAACCCGGCTGCCGCGTCCCCGCCCGAGAAGATGATGGGCCGTCAAGGCGAGATAGTGATGGTCAACGGCCAGGTTCGGCCCCGGGCCACCGCTTCGCCGGGAGAGCGAGAGCAGTGGCGGATCGTCAACGCCTGCCCGTCCCGCTACCTGCGCCTGACCCTGGATGGTCAGTCTCTGCGCCTGCTCGGCCGTGACACCGGCCGCCTACCCGAACCTGTCGACCTCACCGAGGTGACGCTGGCTCCCGGAAACAGAGTCGAACTCCTGGTGGACGCTCGCCAGGGCACCTCCACTCTGCTCAGCATCCCGGTGGACCGCGGCGCCATGCCTGGCATGATGGGCGGACCCATGGCCGGTGCGTTCCCGGCGGACGACGAGCCGATCGGTCTGCTCACGCTGGACGTGACTGGGCCCCCGGCGGACGAACCCGATCCCGTGCCCGCAGGACCGGCCCTGCGGGACCTGCGCACCGCACCGGTAACTGCCCGTCGAACCCTGGAATTCGCCATGGGCATGGGCATGGGCCGTGGGATGCGCGGAGCCGAATCGATGATGTCGTTCACCATCAACGGCCGACAGTTCGACGCCGACCGAAACGACATCACGGTCCGCGCCAGAACTGTGGAGGAATGGACCCTGACCAACACCAGCCCCATGGACCACCCAATGCACCTGCACGTGTGGCCCATGCAAGTCCTCGACGACGGCGAGTCACCCACCTGGCAGGACGTGGTCAACATTCCGGCCTTCGGCCGCGTCACCATCCGCGTGGCCTTCGACGACATCGTCGGCCGCACCGTCTACCACTGTCACATCCTCGACCACGAGGACCTCGGCATGATGGGCACGATCCTGGTCCGCTGAACTCGGCGCACCCGACCGCAAGCACACCGCCAACCCCGCCCGACGAGAAGAAAGTACGGTACCGCATGGATCGCAGCGCCCAGTCCTCGAACTCACTGACCCTCACTGGATCCGTTGCGCTCGGGACGGGGGTGATGATCGGGGCGGGCATTTTCGCCCTGGTAGGGCAGGTCGCCGAGCTGGCCGGGGGGTGGATGCCGTGGGCCTTCCTTGCCGGGGCAGTGGTGGTGGCCTTCAGCTCCTACTCCTACATCCGCTACTCAGCCACCAACCCTTCCTCGGGCGGAATCGCGATGCAACTCAAAGCCGCGTATGGACCCGGGGTCGTGGCTGGCTCGGTTTCGCTGTTCATGTACGTGTCGATGATCCTCGCCGAGTCCCTTCTCGGCCGAACCTTCGGTACCTACATGCTGCGACCGTTCGGGATGCAGGACTCCGACGTGTGGGTCCCGGTGCTGGCCGTCCTCGCCATCGCCGGCGCCGCACTGGTGAACCTGGTGGGCAACCAACTAGTGGAGCGCTCTGCCACGGTCACCGCAGCGCTCAAGATCGTCGGCATCGCGGTGCTGGCGATCGCGGGAATCCTCGCCGCGGGACTCTCCTCCCTGCCCCGGCTCATTACCGCCGCTGGACGCACGCCACCAGACCAGGGATGGGTGGGCTTTCTCGCCGGTGTCACCCTATGCATCCTGGCGTACAAGGGGTTCACCACGATCACCAACCACGGCGGGGATCTGAAGAACCCCAAGCGCAATATCGGCCGCTCAATCATTATTTCCATCGCCCTGTGCACGGCGCTCTATCTATTGATCACCGTCGCAGTCACTGCGAGCCTGACCGTGCCAGAGATCATCGAGGCCCGCGACTACGCACTGGCCGAAGCAGCCCAGCCGATGTTCGGCGACTGGGGCATGAGAATAACCGTGCTTATCGCGGTGGTCGCCACACTGTCTGGACTGATCGCGAGCCTATTCTCAGTCTCGAAGCTCTACGACATGCTCCGAGAAATGGGCCAAGCCCCGGGCCTGCCCGGCCGGCCAGGACATCAGTCGCTCTACATCACCGCCGGGCTGGCGATCGTGATGGCCGCCTTCTTCGACCTCTCCCAGATCGCCTCCCTTGGCGCTATCTTGTATTTGGCCATGGACATTGCCATCCACTTCGGGATCATCCGCCGTCTCAAAAACGACGTCGCCGCCAACTCCTGGATCCCGTTGCTCGCGATCATCCTTGACCTCGCGGTACTGGTGCCCTTCCTGCTCACCAAGAGCCAATCGGACCCGTTCACCCTCGTCATCACCGCGCTAGTGGCCCTAGCCATCGTCCTCGCCCAGTGGCTCGCCGTGCGACACCACCAACACCAGTGAGAACACAGAGCACACCAGAGACTCCAACCAACCCAGCGCGATTCAGGCCGCACGACGCGCGTCCGCTGAGCGCGTTGAGGCGCGCATCTCCCCACACTTGTGGCACACGCCGTACCGGCTTCACCGAACCTTCACGTGAAGGACAGTTCGTCCTTCACAAACACTTGGCAGATTGGGGGTGTACCGATCAATGGTCCCGTGCACTCGGGGCTGGATCGAGCACCCAGGAGGAAACGATGCAGGCGAGATGGAGTATCAACATCACCCCTATCGAAAGGGGCGCTCGCATCGTGTTGGGTCTTCTCGGTGTCGTTGGCGGAGGAATTCTGCTCAGCCAGGCGGATTCCACGGGCGCGGTGATCGTGGAGCTGTTGTTGATCGTGGCTGGTCTGGACCTGATCGTCACTGGTGGGACCGGGCACTGTCCACTGTACAAAAAATTGGGCCGCCTCCCGCTTCGGAAAGGACACCCCTCATGAGCGAGCAATCACCCCAGGAGCGACGGCGCCAGCCACTAGACGCGCCCCCTGATCAGCCCCCCGTTGCGGGGTCGGCTTCCCCCTACAGCGATGGGCCTCTGGAAGAGCAGTACCCGCCCGAGCCCTCGAAGCCCGGACGCTCCGGTCATCGTTGGATGATGCTCGCGTGTTGTGTCCCGATGCTCGTTCTTGTCGGGGTCCTGCTGGTGACCGGGGTCGCAGGCACCGGAGTGATCGTGTTTGGCGCGCTGTGCGTGGCGATGATGGGCCTGATGATGTTCGCAATGCCCGGTGGCCACGGCCATTACCCCGCCACTACACGCTCCTGGGATCCAATCGGCTCAGCATTGAACCGACCAGGAGCGAGCACGACGCGATTTCCAAGGCTGGATGACACCGAGATGGCTGCAGCGGCCACTAGCACGATGAGTTACACCGTCAGGGGACTGACCTGCGGTGAGTGCATCGCGCGAATGATCGAGCATCTATGGGGGCTACCCGAAGTCGAGGGGGTGTCAGTCGACCTCATCAAAGACGGGCAGTCCGTCATCACGATCAGATCTTCTCCCGAAAACAGCCTGGCGCAGACCCTCACCGCGGTCGAACGGGTGGGTTTTGAGCTGACCGGCCGAATGGAGCTGACCGGGCATTGGCCGGGCCTACACGGTGCGTTGCATCCCGACGAAATGTGGTTCCCCCCGAATCGTGGAGGGTTTCCTAGGCGGCTTCCGGTTCGGTCGCC
>NZ_JALJRF010000036.1:0-5346 GCF_024519835.1 Dietzia sp. Die43
TGAAGTTGTGTTCGGCGGTGACCTACTCTCCCACACCCTCACGAGTGCAGTACCATCGGCGCTGGCAGGCTTAGCTTCCGGGTTCGGAATGGGACCGGGCGTTTCCCTGCCGCTATGGCCGCCGTAACTCTGTGAAACAAGGCCCACGTGTTTTCGCGTGGGTGTGTTGTTTCAGATACTGCACAGTGGACGCGTTGCGATTCTTTAGGGGCTGTTTGTGTGTAAGCCCTCGGCCGATTAGTACCGGTCACCTGCACGCATTGCTGCGCTTCCAGTTCCGGCCTATCAACCCCATGGTCTGTGGGGGGCCTTAACCACGCGAAGGTGGTGAGAAACCTCATCTTGGAACAGGCTTCCCGCTTAGATGCTTTCAGCGGTTATCCCTTCCGAACGTAGCTAACCAGCGATGCTCCTGGTGGAACAACTGGCACACCAGAGGTTCGTCCGTCCCGGTCCTCTCGTACTAGGGACAGCCTTCCTCAAGTTTCTTACGCGCGCGGCGGATAGAGACCGAACTGTCTCACGACGTTCTAAACCCAGCTCGCGTGCCGCTTTAATGGGCGAACAGCCCAACCCTTGGGACCTACTCCAGCCCCAGGATGCGACGAGCCGACATCGAGGTGCCAAACCATCCCGTCGATATGGACTCTTGGGGAAGATCAGCCTGTTATCCCCGGGGTACCTTTTATCCGTTGAGCGACACCGCTTCCACTTGCCGGTGCCGGATCACTAGTCCCGACTTTCGTCCCTGCTCGACGTGTCAGTCTCACAGTCAAGCTCCCTTGTGCACTTGCACTCAACACCTGATTGCCATCCAGGCTGAGGGAACCTTTGGGCGCCTCCGTTACTCTTTAGGAGGCAACCGCCCCAGTTAAACTACCCACCAGGCACTGTCCCTAACCCAGATCATGGGCCGAGGTTAGACGTCCAATACGATCAGAGTGGTATTTCAACAACGACTCCACACACACTGGCGTGCATGCTTCACAGTCTCCCACCTATCCTACACAAACCGAATCGAACGCCAATACCAAGCTATAGTAAAGGTCCCGGGGTCTTTTCGTCCTGCCGCGCGTAACGAGCATCTTTACTCGTAGTGCAATTTCGCCGAGTCTGTGGTCGAGACAGCAGAGAAGTCGTTACGCCATTCGTGCAGGTCGGAACTTACCCGACAAGGAATTTCGCTACCTTAGGATGGTTATAGTTACCACCGCCGTTTACTGGGGCTTAAATTCTCAGCTTCGCCTTGCGGCTAACCGGTCCTCTTAACCTTCCAGCACCGGGCAGGCGTCAGTCCGTATACATCGACTTACGTCTTCGCACGGACCTGTGTTTTTAGTAAACAGTCGCTTCTCTCTGGTCTCTGCGACCACCCCCAGCTCAGATCGCAAGGATCGTCACCGGGCGTGGTCCCCCTTCTCCCGAAGTTACGGGGGCATTTTGCCGAGTTCCTTAACCACAGTTCTCTCGATCGCCTTGGTATTCTCTACCTGATCACCTGTGTCGGTTTGGGGTACGGGCCGTGTATGAACTCACTAGAGGCTTTTCTCGGCAGCATAGGATCACTGAATTCCCCACAACGGGTATGCATCAAGTCTCAGCCTTGATGTGACACGGATTTGCCTATGTCACGGCCTACACTCTTACACCAGTACAACCACTGACTGGCCCAGCTACCTTCCTGCGTCACCCCATCGCTTGGCTACTACCAGTTCAGGTCCCGCGCATCCGGTCCACGTCATCCCGAAGGATGCTCTAGGACGTTCAGGGCGGTTAGTATCACTGATTCACCATGGGCGCGCACACACGGGTACGGGAATATCAACCCGTTGTCCATCGACTACGCCTGTCGGCCTCGCCTTAGGTCCCGACTCACCCTGGGCAGATTAGCTTGACCCAGGAACCCTTGATCATTCGGCGGACGAGTTTCTCACTCGTCATTCGCTACTCATGCCTGCATTCTCACTCGTGTGGCCTCCACGCCTGGATCACTCCGGCGCTTCTATGGCCACACGACGCTCCCCTACCCATCCATACACCTGCCCGGAGGAGGTTATTGTATGAATGCCGCGGCTTCGGCGGTGTACTTGAGCCCCGCTAAATTGTCGGCGCAGGACCACTTGACCAGTGAGCTATTACGCACTCTTTCAAGGGTGGCTGCTTCTAAGCCAACCTCCTGGCTGTCTCAGCGATCCCACATCCTTTTCCACTTAGTACACGCTTAGGGGCCTTAGCCGGCGATCTGGGCTGTTTCCCTCTCGACTATGAAGCTTATCCCCCACAGTCTCACTGCCGCACTCTCACACCTCGGCATTCGGAGTTTGGCTGACGTCAGTAACCTTGTAGGGCCCATCGGCCATCCAGTAGCTCTACCTCCGAGGTGAAACATGCGACGCTGCACCTAAATGCATTTCGGGGAGAACCAGCTATCACGGAGTTTGATTGGCCTTTCACCCCTACCCACAACTCATCCCCTCAGTTTTCAACCTAAGTGGGTTCGCGCCTCCACGACGTCTTACCGTCGCTTCACACTGGCCATGGGTAGATCACTCCGCTTCGGGTCTAGAGCATGCCACTGGAAACGCCCTATTAGGACTCGCTTTCGCTACGGCTTCCCCACACGGGTTAACCTCGCGACATACCACTAACTCGCAGGCTCATTCTTCAAAAGGCACGCCATCAGCCCTAAAGCCTCTGACGGATTGTAAGCACACGGTTTCAGGTACTATTTCACTCCCCTCCCGGGGTACTTTTCACCATTCCCTCACGGTACTAATCCGCTATCGGTCACCAAGAAGTATTTAGGCTTACCGGGTGGTCCCGGCAGATTCACAGCAGATTTCACGGGCCCGCTGCTACTTGGGAACACAAATCGCCCCGCCACAAGGTTTTCAGGTACGGGACTCTCACCCTCTCCGGCCGACCCTTCCAAGTCGTTCCCCTAACCCGCGATCAATCAGCGCCCGGTCCGGCAGAACCGGGACATCATGCCCCACAACACCACACACGCAACCCCTGCCGGGTATCACACGCATGCGGTTTAGCCTGATCCGCGTTCGCTCGCCGCTACTGACGGAATCACTATTGTTTTCTCTTCCTGCGGGTACTGAGATGTTTCACTTCCCCGCGTTCCCTCCACACACCCTATGTATTCAGATGCGGGTAACACGCCATCACGCGTGCTGGGTTTCCCCATTCGGACACCCTCGGATCACAGCTCGTTTGGCAGCTCCCCGAGGCTTATCGCAGCCTACTACGTCCTTCATCGGCTCTTGGTGCCAAGGCATCCACCGTGTGCTCTTACACACTTACATTCACAAACAATTAAAGATGCTCGCGTCCACTGTGCAGTTCTCAAACAACACACACCAACCCCACCCACACCCCGGCCACGTATGGCGCATCAGATGTCTCGGGAATCAGTGCCATCAGAAACAACCAAACCCGAAGGCCCGATGGTGTTGTTTCAGACACCCAACAGTGTGTTTCGTCCGGACCACGCTAACGCCGGCACCAGATCCTGCAATCTGATACCGCCGATCACGGCGAGCCCTACGCGATAGTGTTCCACCCAATGAGCCACAGAGCGCGCCACATTCGGACGCGAACCCTGCGCAAACTCTGACCACACCAAAGCGTGGTGAGTGCTCCTTAGAAAGGAGGTGATCCAGCCGCACCTTCCGGTACGGCTACCTTGTTACGACTTCGTCCCAATCGCCGATCCCACCTTCGACGGCTCCCTCCACAAGGGTTAGGCCACCGGCTTCGGGTGTTACCGACTTTCATGACGTGACGGGCGGTGTGTACAAGGCCCGGGAACGTATTCACCGCAGCGTTGCTGATCTGCGATTACTAGCGACTCCGACTTCATGGGGTCGAGTTGCAGACCCCAATCCGAACTGAGACCAGCTTTAAGGGATTCGCTCCACCTCGCGGTATCGCAGCCCTCTGTACTAGCCATTGTAGCATGTGTGAAGCCCTAGACATAAGGGGCATGATGATTTGACGTCATCCCCACCTTCCTCCGAGTTGACCCCGGCAGTCTCTCACGAGTCCCCACCATTACGTGCTGGCAACATGAGACAGGGGTTGCGCTCGTTGCGGGACTTAACCCAACATCTCACGACACGA
Source organism: Dietzia sp. Die43 (assembly GCF_024519835.1). Classification (NCBI taxonomy): domain Bacteria; kingdom Bacillati; phylum Actinomycetota; class Actinomycetes; order Mycobacteriales; family Dietziaceae; genus Dietzia; species Dietzia sp. Die43. Next base: position 4,132 of record NZ_JALJRF010000036.1, read on the forward strand.
GCTGACGACAACCATGCACCACCTGTATACAAGCCACAAGGGAAACGACATCTCTGCCGTCGTCCTGTATATGTCAAGCCTAGGTAAGGTTCTTCGCGTTGCATCGAATTAATCCACATGCTCCGCCGCTTGTGCGGGCCCCCGTCAATTCCTTTGAGTTTTAGCCTTGCGGCCGTACTCCCCAGGCGGGGCGCTTAATGCGTTAGCTACGGCACGGAGTCCGTGGAAGGACCCCACACCTAGCGCCCACCGTTTACGGCATGGACTACCAGGGTATCTAATCCTGTTCGCTACCCATGCTTTCGCTCCTCAGCGTCAGTTACTACCCAGAGACCCGCCTTCGCCACCGGTGTTCCTCCTGATATCTGCGCATTTCACCGCTACACCAGGAATTCCAGTCTCCCCTGTAGTACTCAAGTCTGCCCGTATCGCCTGCACGCCCCCGGTTAAGCCGAGGGATTTCACAGACGACGTGACAAACCGCCTACGAGCTCTTTACGCCCAGTAATTCCGGACAACGCTCGCACCCTACGTATTACCGCGGCTGCTGGCACGTAGTTAGCCGGTGCTTCTTCTGCAGGTACCGTCACTTGCGCTTCGTCCCTACTGAAAGGGGTTTACAATCCGAAGACCGTCATCCCCCACGCGGCGTCGCTGCATCAGGCTTTCGCCCATTGTGCAATATTCCCCACTGCTGCCTCCCGTAGGAGTCTGGGCCGTGTCTCAGTCCCAGTGTGGCCGATCACCCTCTCAGGCCGGCTACCCGTCGTCGCCTTGGTAGGCCATTACCCCACCAACAAGCTGATAGGCCGCGGGCTCATCCTGCACCGAAAAACTTTCCAACCCCCACCATGCGGCAGGAGTTCATATCCGGTATTAGACCCAGTTTCCCAGGCTTATCCCGAAGTGCAGGGCAGATTACCCACGTGTTACTCACCCGTTCGCCACTCGTGTACCCCCGAAGGGGCCTTACCGTTCGACTTGCATGTGTTAAGCACGCCGCCAGCGTTCGTCCTGAGCCAGGATCAAACTCTCCATAAAAGCTTCTCAGCACTACGAAAAGCACAATCCAAGCAAAAACAAACCAAAAACTGGCTGTTCAAACAAAAACGCGACCCCCACGACAGGGATGTGAAAGGGTCGCAACCAAACAAAAAATTTGGCACTATCACAAACAAAACACACTGTTGAGTTCTCAAACAACACCCACACACC
>NZ_JALJRF010000037.1:0-4839 GCF_024519835.1 Dietzia sp. Die43
CGAACCTCAGGCCGCTTGATTCAGCAACACCCTCCGACGGAGCCAGTGCGGTTCATGGCGACTTGAGTGTTGATCGACCAGCACGACGAATGGCAAGTCTCCCAGCGCCACCTTTCAGAGACCTCGATGACGCTGCTCCGACAAGTGATCACCGCGATGCAGCACGTCCTCGACACCGGTGACGACTACTGTCAGCAACTGCTCGTTGATCAGCGCGCATGACTAGGCGCCGACCCAAATCCCACCACCCCACGGGGGCACTATCCGATGACGTGCGCATCGCGATTGAGGATTGCCGGCACCTGACCCGGAGTCTGGAAGCCGATTTACTCGGTTCTGCGGAAGGCGGGTATGTGCCGGTCGGGCCGTGAGTCCGCCCCGTTCGACACAGAGGCGGTCGTGCGTGTCGTTCCGCGGGAAGACGACCTGCCCACGGCAATATCGCCTGGGCCGGCTCGCTAGATCACGCTGCGGTCTGACAACCGCCGTAGCCTGGGCTCTGCGGTGCTAGTTGGCGGGATCTTCCGCGAGAGTGACCCGGCGTCGTAGATACCCTCTCGAACTAGGCGTCGGTACCACCGTTGGACGACCTAAGTTCCCACCTGGCCAACCTGACCGGGTTAAGCGGAGATCGTCCGCAACATCAAGGAGGACATCCGGTCGCTCGCCCGATGGATGATCGAGATAGAGAGCCGCCTGCCCTGGATGGTGCGGCGAATCATCACAACTTGCCTGAGGTCCCAGTCCTCGGGTTGCTGGAGAGGCCCCGATCATCGGCGAGACCGCCGGGGGCAGCCGAGTTCGAGACATTGGAGACATAAGCAGGTCTGAACGATACGACCCGGACCCCCGTATGGTCTGGCCCAAGGGCTCTCCAGGCTGTCTCGCGGGGACGACAGGCAAATCGGCACCGCGCTGCATATTGCCGCAGTGACCCAGCTTGAGCCCGGCGCCGAACAAGCCGACTACTAAGATACGGCCATCGCCACCGAAGAGACGCGCACCGAGGCCTTGCGATTGCTTCGCAGCCGGATATCCGACCGGGTGTTCGCAGCGATGCGGGCCAACGAGGAACGGCCCGCGCACGACACCACGTCGCCTCCTCCGTCTGGGTGAATATTCGTCTCACTGGGGCGACGGCACCCGTCTCTTACTATAGAGTAGTCGTAATCTAGAATGCGCCCATGAGTCCGCTCATCAAGATGGGATCTTCCGAGAGTGGGAATCTCACCATGTCCTTGAGGTTCGCAATTGCGCAGGACCGTTGCCGGCTACCGCTAGTTGAAATGCAATTTTGGTAACTGGTCTTGCGTGCTGCAAATCTAATTACGACAGCATTGCTGCATGGCAAATGGTGTTGGGTCAAATAATACTGGGTAACTCGACAGATTGGGGCAGGGGCTGTGGCAATCACTAGCCGCTACGGGGGTCTAGACATGCTAGGGGGCAAGACCCCTATACGGCCCGCAACTAACTCACCTAGACTGCCAAGGACTTTACTTGGCTTTGTCGCATCGATGGCAGCACTGTCTCTCTACTCCCTAAGTCCCGGCCTGACAGGGCTGGTGTTGTGTTTAGTCGCCTGCATCCCCGCCATTCTACTTAGCCCGATATTGACATTGGGCGTTTTTGCCATAATGGCACCTAATGGGTCTCTCAATGATTCGTTCAGTCTAGCGTTTGGGCCCCTTGGGAACTGGACGCTATTCCACATAATACTCTTAGCGTCAGCTGCTATCTGCCTTATCGTATACCCACAGAAGATTTCGCGGGCTGCTACGTCGCCCGTAGGTGTAGCCGGGTTATTAGTTGGGACGCTCGGCGTTACCGCAGCGCTGGTAAACCAAGATTACGCTAGGCTCTATTGGGCGTTCCATATTGGCGCAGGATTAATCGCGTTAGCGGTCTGCTTCGAGAGTCAAGGCCGTCTGCGACAGACGATCGAAACGGCAATAGTTTGGCCGGCGCTATTTCTGGGCATAACCGTGCTGATTGAATATGCTTTGCAGCGCCACGTCGGCTGGTTTGGGGCAGAGGTCGCAGTCAAGTATGTAGTATTTCGCCCAGCCGGTTCGTCAGGAAATGCCGTTGTAACGGCTGCAGTCTTGGCGATTGCATTCGCAGTCCTGCTAGTAGGCCAATTTCCAACTAAGTTCAAGTTGATTACAGGCGTCTTCATAATCTTCTGCATTGCACTGACCTTGAGTCGTAGCGGGATTATAACGATAGCCGTCATCTTATTCTGGTTTGCGGTTTTTTACGGGAGGGGCAGGGCGCCGAAATTGCTCCACTTAGCTTCGATTGGCGCACTGGTATCATTGCCGTTCTTCTACTTATCCCAGAGTGGGCTGATTGATGCCAGGCTGAACGGAACTGGGTCCGATGCAACCAGGTTCAGGAACTTGGGATTAGCTTTAGACAGTTTCCTTGAAGCCCCCCTTTTTGGGCTGGGCTTAGGGGGGTTCGGAGAGTCTTTCTCCAAGAATGCTTACCTCGCAAACTCCATGGCCACTACTGCAGACAATACGTTCTTAACTATTCTCGTAGAATTCGGGCTACTGGGTACCGCAGCGCTGGTAATGGCGTTCGTCGCCCTTTCGCTGAGGAGGAGCCGTTTCCGAGTCGTTTCCGCAGTCCCACTAGTTGCGTGGTTAGCTTCGGGATTGTTCTTTGATCCCGTTTACCACGATGGACCGTTCTTTCTGCTTGGTGTCGCGCTGTTGTACTTCCTTGGCGAGGTACAAACTGACCAGCCTAGCGCAACCGGTCATTACCCGTTACGTTTCACTTCCGAGCACTCCTCCCGGTCAGGTGATACACAATTGCACCGCAATTAATGCCTTAATCTCTTTCGGACGTTATTGGATTGAAGCGCAGACCGATACAATTGTAAAACTGAAACGCGGGCGACTCAGGTAGGGTCGAGAGATTGGTTCCAGAATCCACCTTAGATGATTCAAGACTAAGCGACGTGCTGATTGGAAGGGAATTAGTGTCGAGCTCGAGCCTAGAAGATAATCTGTTGCCGCCCCAGACCATTATGCTTGTGGTCTCTTCAATGGCAACCGGGGGAGTCGCTAACGTAATCGCCAATCTCGCTCAGGGGCTTGTTGATCGCGGACATCAGGCTATTATCGTAGCTATTACTGGCCCCGTTGAAGGACTCCCCAACACCGAGATTGCGAAGTATTCATTGGGGACATCTTTGCGGACGCCCCGGGGGATTAGGGACGCGGTTACCCGCCTCCAATCAATCATTCGTGAAGTTGGACCGACGATTGTGCACTCACATGCGTTCCACGCTAACATGCTGTGCCGACTGGCTGGGGTTCTTTACCTGCGCAAATTTAGCCTGGTATCGACGACGCATAGTACCGCGGAGGGGCCAGAACGTAATCGCCATATATCGATTCGAACTGCTTGGGCCTCCGACATTAATACAGCGGTCAGCGGCGCGGTATCCGCAGCCCAGGCAGGCGACTGCTTTAACAGGCGCCCAACTGAAATTGTATACAATGGCATAGCAGTAGACGAGTTCACTCCCGACGTTAGCGCTGGCCCCATCGTGCGGAAGGAGTTTGGTATACCGTCGGGGGCCCGAATTATAATTACAGTCGCTAGACTGACTCCAAGTAAGGACTACGAAACCTTGCTTAGAGCGTTTGCTCTTGTAGTAAAGAAGTTGACCGATGTGCATCTGTTGGCGGTTGGCGAAGGGCCGGAACGGGAAGCGATCTTGGGCCTGGTTAACGAGCTGAACCTCCAAGGTCGAACACACTTCGTGGGCGAACGATCCGATGTTCGAGCCTTATTGAGTGCCGCCGATCTTTTTGTTCTCGCATCGAAATGGGAGGGTTTGGGACTAGTCGTATGCGAGGCTATGTGCGTTGGACTACCGTGTGTGGTTAGCAATATCGGCGGGATACCGGAGGCCGCTGGGGGCCATGCCTCGCTCGCGATCCCTGGTTCGGCGCCTGACTTTGCAGATAGAATTATCGAAAGTCTAGAGAGGCCGCGGCTCGACTATCAAGTCGAGGACGCTCGAAGATTCACAATCCAGCGCTTTTCCCGCGAATCGATGGTCGCGGGCTATATCGGAGTCTATTCGAAGGCGCTAGAGATTCGACGTACGCGTGGACCATTCCGGCGTCGACGGCTTTGAATCGCTTCTTTCCGGGCCGTCCTTTGGCATATCCAGTCGTTTTCCCAGACCCAAACTATTACACGCCCGATCCGACGTCTGCTTGAGCGTCGCGCCTGCCGATACTGGATGCCACGGCCTTCAGCATCATTTTACGAATCGGCTCGACCGCATAGGCGTGCTCAAGCGGTTCGCGGATTGACCGCGGCGTGGCCTGTTCTACAACTCGGTGCGATCGACGGTAGTTGTAGTGCTCGCGGAACGTGGTGATGCGCTCGCGCAACTGCTCTAGCGTGCCCGGACGGTTCGCATCCAAGAATCAGGTCATTGTCTGGTGGGAGCGTTCATTCATGCTCGACCGCATCACGCAGCGGGGTGCCCTGGGGCGAGCCGGGGCCCTCGAAGCGAGCTTGTCGGCGGCGTAATAGGCCTGCCTGGAGGCCCCGTTATTGGCACTGGCGCCGAGCGATGCGAGGAATACCTTCACGCCATCGAAGTACCACCGCGTAGCTGGTTGATCCCATAAGAGCTGTCTAACAGCAATTCCTAACGAGCGCCATGCTACTCGAGGGCTTCATCAAATTACGTATGCCGTCGATGCCGTTTTCGTGCGGCAATGGGGCTCTTCCGGATCCGGAGTGCATAGCTGGGGTTCGCCGGTGATGCGGTGAGGCACAAGATGTAGGGGTCCTGGGGCG
>NZ_JALJRF010000038.1:0-4641 GCF_024519835.1 Dietzia sp. Die43
CCCTCTTCAGCGGACCGCCACGCCCTCGTCAGCCAGAACCCCGGCCCCGAAACCCCACCACACCACGGGACTTACCCGACCGCGCGCCGACGGCGGACGGGACTTGGCGGCGTAGTAGGACGAAGGCGCGATCGCGGCGCTGGTCTCGGCCAGTGCGTCGCAGATCGGCTGGACACCGTGCTCGTCCTTGTGGCGGTCGAGGAACTCGACCTTCATCGCTGTGGACGGTCCAGCTCCGCGATGCGAAGAAAGCCGACGCCTGCTTCAAAATCGTGTTCCCCCGCCGTAGCTCGCGGTTCTCCTTCTCCAGCTGCGCCAGACGGGCGTCGCGATCGGCGGACACCGACGAAGCGTCCTGGCCCTCAGCCTGGGCCTTACGCACCCAGGTCCTAAGTGCTTCGCGGTGCACGCCGAGCTGTTGGGCTACCCGCACGATCGCGCCATGCGCGCGATCGGGGTCGGCCAAGGCTTCCAGCGCCATCCGCGTCGCTCGTTCACGAAGCTCATCCGGGTACTTGCGAGGTGCTCCCATAGTCTTGATGATCCCTTCCCGGGTAATCGATGTCTCCATCAAACCCGGGGCGATTCAATCCGTGACCTTCCGCTGGACGTGGTCTCGCAGGCGCCCCGCCATCCCGCACTCGGCGCAGGTCGGGTCGAGTGTGACCGGGGCGCAGAACAGGTGCGTGAGCTCGTCAGCTACAGCGGCGTCGGTGATGGTCACCCCGAGCTCGACGGTGCGGCAGATGGTGTCGGCAAGCAGGCTGGCGGTAGCGTTCAAAGCGGGTCCTGGGGATGCGAAGTGCTGGTGTAGGAACTTGCATCTTCCCACGCCCCAGGACCCCTACATCTTGTGCCTCACCGCATCACCGGCGAACCCCAGCTACGCACTCCGGATCCGGAAGAGCCGGTTAAGGTGACCCTCCGGCTCGGGCGTGCTCGAGCCGTGGTTAGTGAATCGGTCAAGCGACGGAACCTTGGGCCCATATTCGTCACCGTTTGGCGCTATGAACGCCCGCCAACGTCGCGGCAGCAGCGCCCACCGGATTGCTACGCGCCTTGTCATGACCCGCTTTGGGGGTAAGTGCGATCTTTATTGTGGGCGACGTTGTCTCGGGATGCGACCAACTGAACATCAGCTGCGTAATCTGGAGCCATGCACCTTCTCGTCACCGGGGGCGCCGGGTTTATTGGCGCAAACTTCGTCCATCTAACTCGACGTACTCGCCCAGACGTTTCGATCACAGTCGTCGATTCAATGACGTATGCGGCAAACCGCGACTCGCTAGCGGGCCTTGATGCTGTCCGGATAGTTGAAGTCGATGTATCGGAATTGGCCGTCGTCGACCCTCTGGTTGCCGAAGCTGATGTGGTAGTTCACTTTGCGGCCGAATCGCATAACGACAATTCACTTGACTCTCCGTGGCCGTTCCTGCGCTCGAATATCATGGGAACGTTTTCAGTACTCGAAGCGTGCCGGAAGCACGGCACTCGGCTGCACCACATATCCACAGACGAAGTCTATGGAGACTTAGATCTGGACGATCCCTCAAAGTTCGACGAATTTACTCCGTACAACCCATCGAGTCCGTACTCGGCGAGTAAGGCTTCCTCGGACCTTCTTGTTCGCGCCTGGGTCCGATCCTTCGGCGTACGGGCGACCATCTCCAATTGTTCTAATAACTATGGTCCGTATCAGCACGTCGAAAAGTTCATCCCTCGTCAAATTACTGAGGTTCTAGAGGGGCGTCGTCCGAAGCTATACGGGGCCGGGCTCAATGTCCGTGATTGGATCCATGTGGACGACCACAACTCGGCTGTGTGGTCGATTCTTGACAGGGGGGAGATGGGGCGGACGTACCTGATCGGCGCGGACGGTGAAGTTAACAATCTGACGGTAGTTCAAACAATATTGAAACTGATGGGCCGCGATCCCAATGGGTTCGACCACGTGTCTGATCGGCCGGGCCACGATCTCCGCTACGCGATCGATTCATCAACACTGCGTCGCGAGCTTGGATGGAAGCCGGATTTTGTTGACTTTGAGGCTGGGCTACAAGCGACAATCGATTGGTTCACGCATAATCGGGGCTGGTGGCAACCTCAGAAGGCTGCCGTTGAGGCCAAATATGCAAGGACCCAGGAGGTAATAAAGTGATTGAGGAGCTCGGCATTGCTGGGTCTTTCGTCTACACGCCCCGACAGTTCGGCGATGACAGGGGGACATTCCTCGAGTGGTTCAAGGCTGAAGTTTTTGATGAGATAGTCGGTCACCCGTTAAATCTCAGGCAGGCGAACTTGAGTGTGTCGTCTGCCGGAGTTCTGCGTGGGATTCACTTCGCGGACACCCCGCCCGGACAAGCTAAGTATGTAGCTTGTCCCCGGGGGGCAATATTGGACGTCGTGGTCGACCTCCGTGTGGGCTCTCCGTCCTTCGGCCACTGGGAGTCTGTCGTTCTGGACGATGTCGATCGTAGATGTCTCTATCTGTCAGAGGGGCTGGGACATGCGTTTCTGTCGTTGGAAGACAACTCCACTGTCGTCTACCTATGTAGTTCCGAGTATTCCCCGGGTCGCGAGCATGGAATAAGTCCACTTGATGAGCAGATCGGTATTTCCTGGCCGACTACTGGACGGAGCGGACAGACTCTGAGTTATCAGCTTTCGTCGAAAGATGCGGACGCGCCCAGCTTGAAGTCCGCTCTTCAGTCTGGCTTGCTGCCAGATCTTGAGGGCGTTAGCCGGTATGTCCAATCTTTATCGGAATGACAGGACGGGCACTATGAAGGGCATAATTCTCGCTGGCGGGTCCGGTACGCGCCTGCATCCGATTACCTTGGGTACCAGTAAGCAAATGGTCCCTGTTTATGACAAGCCGATGGTGTATTACCCACTAAGCACGCTAATGCTTGCCGGAATCCGAGACATTCTAGTCATATCTACCCCCCAAGACCTCCCGGGTTTCCAACGGTTGCTAGGCGACGGTTCGCAATTCGGGGTGGCCATCTCGTATAAGGGGCAGCCGTCCCCGGATGGTCTGGCGCAGGCGTTCACGCTCGGGGCCGATCACATTGGTCTGGACAAAGTCGCATTAGTGCTTGGTGACAACATATTCTATGGGCCCGGCATGGGTTCACAACTGCGCCGATACACTGACGTAGACGGAGGGGCCGTTTTTGCCTACTGGGTTGCCGAGCCCCAATCCTATGGGGTCGTGGAATTCGATGCCCACGGGCGGGCTATCTCCTTGGAGGAGAAACCAACGAAGCCTAAGTCAAACTATGCGGTGCCTGGTCTCTACTTTTACGATAATGATGTGGTGGAGATCGCTCGAGGCTTGCAGCCTTCCGCTCGCGGGGAATATGAAATTACCGACGTCAACAAACGCTATCTCGCGGAGGGTAAGCTGCAGGTAGAGGTGCTCCCGAGAGGCACCGCTTGGTTGGACACTGGTACGCATGACTCTTTACTGGACGCAGGAAATTTCGTCCGAACGATTGAGGCACGGCAAGGATTGAAAGTCGGCGCACCAGAGGAAATAGCCTGGCGCATGGGGTTCTTGGACGACCGTGAGTTGCACGAGAGAGCTGAGAAGTTAATGAAGTCTGGATACGGGGCGTACCTCTTGGATATCCTAGAGCGTGAATCCAAGTGATTGCAGTCGCTGGTGGTTCAGGTCAGGTGGGGCGTTGGTTGGCGGAGTTGGGAGGGCCTGAGGTCGTTGCGCTAACGTCGTCCGAACTCGACGTCACAGACGGCGAAGCGGCGTCTGCAATCTTGAAGGACTTGGCGCCCAAGTGGGTAATTAATTGTGCAGCGCACACCGCGGTGGACGCCGCTGAGGCGGAGCCCGAACTTGCGGCGGCAATCAATAGCCAAGGGGCAGAGAATCTCGCGCGGGCGGCATCTTCGGCTGGCGCGAAATTTATCCAGGTGTCCACGGACTATGTGTTTGGCGAGTCAAACATCCTAAGTGAACCGCTCGTTGAGAATCATCTTCGTGCTCCAATGTCGGTCTACGGGAAAACAAAGAGCGAAGGCGAGGACGCGGTCCGAGCGGTTTGTGAAGACTCAACAATCATCCGGACAGCGTGGGTATACAGCGGACCGGGTCGGAGTCGCCTCGGGCTGCCAGGTAGCGACTTCGTGACCACAATGATGGCGTTAGAGAGTTCGCGCGACACGCTGACCGTTGTAAACGATCAGTACGGGTCACCGACTTTTGCGCACGATCTCGCCGTGGGGTTGCTGCAGCTAGTTAAGACGGGGGCTGGCGTTGGCTCAACAATGCACGCTGCGGGTGGTGGGCGTGCCACGTGGTTCGAGTTGGCACGCGCCGTCTTTGAGGAGTCAGACGCAGACCCAGAACGGATAAGGCCCTGTACGACGAAAGACTTCCCGCGGCCGGCACCGCGTCCTGCCTATTCGGTGCTTTCTTCGCAGGCCTGGCGGTGCGCTGGACTCCCTCCGCTGAGGAACTGGCGCGAGGCACTTAGCGCAGCGATGGCAACACGGTAGTTCTTCGAGAGGCTCTCGCCGAGCTACGTCTCGCCTTAAGGCCGAGGTGGTTCTCGCTCGCACGGTATTGAACCGCACTGGCTCCGTCGGAGGGTGTTGCTGAATCAAGCGGCCTGAGGTTCG
>NZ_JALJRF010000039.1:0-4061 GCF_024519835.1 Dietzia sp. Die43
ATTCACTCCGGACAGCTGCGGGATCGGATCAATGCACTCTGAATCCGGAAGGGCCGTTTTACGCGATGGCCTTCGCGGCGGTGTTTCTGTTCATTGCGCGGGCACTGGCGAGCCGGGAATGGCCCCGGTTCCCGCGCGGGAACGTAAAGGACACGGTCATCATCGGCGCGCTGATCGCGGCCCAGGGCGGAGTGTTCAACTACGCCATGACGTTGGTGCCCATCGCCAATGCGGTGATATTCTGGAGTATTGCCCCGTTCTTCGTGTTCATTTTTTCTGCACTGTTTCTTGGCGAGAAGGCGCACAAGCGCTACATCGGGATTTTCGTCATTGCGTTGGCCGGTATCGCCGTGGCTAACCCGCTCAGCGGCGGTCACACCCTGGGCAATCTTGTGGCGTTGGCAACCGGGGCGATCTATGCGGCGATGATCACCTACATGCGTTATGAGGGCAAGACCGAGACGGGTAACGACATAGCCTGGTCGCTCCTGGCCGCGGCACTGGTGCTGTCGCCCTCGCTGCTGCTCGTCGGGCCCGGCAAGGTCTCAGCCACAATCTCCTATCCCGGGCTAGGTATCTCCGTGCCGGTGATGCTTTGGGTGGGGGGTTTGGGCGTGATTTCCACAGGATTCGCCTATTTCGGCATCTCCATCGTTTTGAAAGTTCTCAACGCCAATGTTTACTCGCTGGTCGATATCATTGTCTCCCCTGTGGTAGCCACGACATTGGGGTATCTGGTCTTCGCCGAAGTTCCGGCGCGGAGCACGATTTACGGGGCTGTACTGCTGCTCGGCGCCGGATTCTGGTTGACACGGGAGATGTCGCGGGGGGCAGAAAATCGAGCCGCGCACCCCTGTCAAATTGCCTCCCACCACACTTGAGGGTCCAGGGGTTCGTGCACGAGGTGAACCACGACGTCGTCTTCGACGTTTAGCTGGCTGTCCTCAGTGGGGTGCGGCCCGGTGCGGCAATCCGGTGGAACACCATGGCTGCCGCGAGCGTGATCCCAGCTAGCCAGCCAAGGGCCAGTAACGCCCCGGCGGTCTCGTCGAAACTGGGGGTGAACGCTGCGTCGGTCAAGACGCGAACAGCTCCATGGGAGGGCATCCAAGTCGCCCAGTCGGGTGGGGCGGCGTCGAACATGATGTTCTGGGCCAACCCGACATCAAGGAAAGGCAGCATGAACATCAAGTACAGGCCGCCCAGGCGCCCGACTATAGGTCCGATCAGCACTCCGAGCATGGCGTAGGTCAGGGCAACCGCCAGGGTCGCGAGCGCGAACGCCACCCACGAACGCGGTTGGAAGCTGAAGCTGGTCACGCCCAGGGAGACTGCGCTGACCAACACTGCGGCCAAGAGGATCACCCCGAGACGAGCCGCGAGCACCTCTGCGGTGCGGTAGCCGGCCACAACGAGTCGCCGGTCGGCCTCGAGTGATCCGAGCACGACGAACAGGCCAGCCAGGCCGGCCAGGAAGGCCACGGTGATCGGCACCATGATCGCTCCGTGCACATCGATCATCGAGACAATGGCGATCGTGTCCTGGCCGCGCTCGGTGAGTGCAACGGGGGTGGGCTGATCAGGGGTGATGGCGATCGACAGAGAGATGAAAAAGAAGGGAAGACCGACAAGCAGAACCCACAGTGCGACGTTGCGTCGATACTCGCGCCAGGCGAACCGCGACGCCACCCGTGTGCGCCCCCAGGTCGACTCGGGTGCACGACGACTGGTGCGGCGGTGGCCGGTAGTCAACACGAGGACACCGAACGCGAGCACCAGCCCGCCAAGGGTCCAGACCGCTGCGGCGCCAAGGTCACTGAGCGGGCCCGCGTGGCCAGTGCTGGCATCGAGCATCACCAACGTCGGAAAGTGTGAAGGGAACACGCGGGTAATCCATGAGTCGGACGGACCCATCGCCGGTCCGAGGAATACATCGAACATCCACACGAAGACGATCACCAAAGAGCCGTTGACTTCGGAGCGCACTAGCGCACCCACCGCTGTGCCGAGTCCCAGGTATATGAGGGCAAACATGACGGTGGCTGTCACTGTGCGGCCCACGTCAACCATGTCGGTACGAAGCGCCAGCGCCAGAAGTGAACCGGCAACCGCCACGCCCGCCAACGCCAGAGACGACGCCAGCCTGGCCAGCACGACCCTCGTCGGGGAGGAATCCGTGGCAGCCAGTCGTCGATCTGCCTGACGGGACCCGCTGACGTGGAAGAACCCCGCCACGCCAGCCAGAAATGCTGAGGCCCAGCCGGCGGTCACCGCCTCCAACTGTCCGAGGCTGGCTTGCCCACCCAGGATCCGGGCGAACTCGGCAATCGTGTCCGCTGTCAAGGTCACAAACACCAGGGGCACGACGCCCAGTAGCACCAAATTTATTGGACGGCGGGCATACTCGACCAGATACCGCCACGTCAACGACACAGTGAATGGGGTCGTCATCGTAAGATCGTCCTGCCGTCGACCAGGTCGTAGATGCGGTCGAAGCGCTCGGCGTCAGTGATGAAATGGCTGATGATCAACAGACTGCGCCCGGACTCGCGCCGGTCTCGGGTCAACTGCCAGAACCGCTGGTAGGTGTCCCAGTCGAACCCGGCGTAGGGCTCATCCAGTAGCAGCAGGTCAGGGTCCGGAAGCAGCGCCAAGCCGAGGTTGAGCTTGGCCCGAGTCCCCCCGGACAGCGCCTCAACGCGAGCGTGCCTCCACGCGACAAAGCCCAACGTGGTGTAGATGTCGTCTTTGGACCGCTCGATCTCGTCGTCGTCCATGCGGTAGGCCCGACCGAACAGGTCGAAGTGCTCGTCGCAGGTCAGCCTCTCGTACAGGATCGGCTCCTGCGGACAGAATCCGATGGGCCCAGTGTGGCTAATGGTGCCGCTATCTCGGGGTAAAGCACCCACTAAAATTTTCATCAGAGTTGATTTCCCCGACCCATTTTCGCCCACTAGACCCACGATCTCGCCAGGTCGAAGCTCGATGTCCGCGCCGCGCAGCACGCGTCGGGTGCGCCGTCGTGGCCACCACCCGGTTCGGTAGGACTTAGCCACACCGTGAGCGGCCAACACCACCGTCTCCCCAATAGGGCTTTCAGGCAGGCCGGTAATTGGATCCTGGTCCGTCACATCTGCTCCTCATTCAAATACTGGTAATGATCTCGCAAAAAGATGAAGTTTGGAGTCACCTCCGATGAAGGTTCAATAAACATTCTGAAAGAGCACTCCGGGATTATGGCGGTGGCATTCTTCACATTCATACTTTGAGGGAGGCTCTGCCCAACTCCGGCCGTAACACCGCATACAGTCACATTGGATGCGAGCTAGAAAATCGCGGGCCACCCACCGCGGCGAGGAGGCTACCGATGTCCGACAGAACAGAAGAGGCGATGACCTTCCAGGCAGTGCATACATGGATCGCGTCCTCTCCCGCCGCCGGTGCAGCCACCGCTGTCGAAGTAGAGGTCACCGACGCGATGAGGTGCTCTGAGCTACACCACACCCTGGTGAGGTTGCCCCTCGGTCGCGGTACGGGTGGCACAAATCGGCAGAATTCCCACTGGGCAGGCAAGGACCACCCGCTCGCCGGCCTGCCCGCCAGCGGGCTCGTCGATCCGCTCGCAACCTATTGCTTCGCTCGCAGCTCCTTGCGTGGGCCAAACCCAGCGGGCTCTTCGCGACCCTTCCCCTTGAAAGCGTCACCTCTCCCCTCCCGCGCCGATTGAGTTCTTGTAGCTCAAGACCCCCGGACCGGATGGCCAGCCCGAGCGACAAATCGGCAGACAGTCAACCGCGGGGGCGTCGATGACCTCCCCGCGAGCCGAAGGCGGATCCCCTGCGTTAACCGGCCCTTCCGGATTTAGAGTGCGTTGATCCGGTTCTGGAGCTGTCCGGAGTGGATGAGCGACCGCAATATGTAGTGCTTGAGGTTGCGGAAGCCCAGGGCGATTCCGCGGAGGTGCTCGAGGCGTCCGTTGATGGCCTCGACGGGGCCGTTGGAGGCGCCCACGTCGAAGTAGGCGAGGATCTCGCGGTGCCGCTTCCACAGCGACCGGCCCA